>JAGGAC010000006.1 GCA_017889635.1 Bacillota bacterium
GCCTTATTGAACAGGTATTGGCGGAAGGAAAAGCTGATATTGTTTCAATAGCGAGAGGTTCAATTGCTGACGCTGAACTTGTCAATAAGGCATATGAAGGAATGGCTGATGAGATTATACCATGCATAAAATGCTTCCATTGTCTTGATTATGCCAAAGCTCCTGAATTCGGATGCTCCGTGAATCCTACTGTTGGGCGTGAGTTTCGGTTACCCTTTTTGATTCCGCCATTAGGCGAAAAAAAGAAGGTGATTATAATTGGGGGCGGGCCTGCTGGGATGGAGGCTGCTATTGTGGCCAAAAGACGTGGCCATGATGTTAAAATAATTGAGAAAAGCCAACGGCTTGGCGGGAAACTGGTTTTTTCAGAAACTACGGATTTCAAATATGATCTGGAGAAATTCAGGCAGTATCTTATACATATGGTTGATAAACTAGGCATAGAGGTAAAAACAAATACAGAAGCGACGGCTGAAATGGTAAAAGCTGAAAAAGCAGATGTTGTGTTGGTTGCTGTTGGCGCAGACCCAATAATTCCTTTATTGCAAGGTGTAAAGAACAAAAATGTAATGCTGGCTGAGAGGGCACATGCAGATATTAATAGTGTTGGGGAAAAAGTTGTTGTAATTGGCGGTGGACAAGTAGGGTGCGAAGTTGCTCTTCACCTTGCGTCGAACGGAAAAAAAGTTTCCCTGGTTGAAATGGCTGAATACTTGGCCAGTGATGCTATGTTTTTGCCAAGAGAAGCACTAATTGACCGGTTAGTAAAAAATGTTCAATGCTACACTAGTACAAGTTGTATATGCATAAATGAAGATAGCTTGATATGTAAAAACGCCGCAGGAAATGAGTTTATTATGGAAGCTGATACAGTCGTTTTAGCTGTAGGCATGATACCCCGCTTGGATATTGCTGAATTATTCCGAGAAACTGCCCATATTGTCCGCTGGATAGGAGACTGTGTTGAACCCCGAAATGTCAGGGCTGCTATTCGTGATGCATTTGATGCTGCAAGTCAACTTTAAAATGTAAGAAGGAGTAAAGCGTTTTATGTACAAAGCAAATGTATTGAGTCGTGGCTTTAAAACACTAATACTTGTGGTCTTCTTATTAGCCGTTGCCGTTCCTGTGTATGCAGAAGATTTATGGCTGAAAGACCCGGCGACAGGATTTAAGGTATGGGATCCTTCGTATCTTGATAATCGAACCTTTACCTGGACTGGCGGTTGTAAAAGTGGCTATGTTGATGGCAAGGGAACTTTGACTGTCTATTATCGCGGACAAGCTTCAAGGCAATATGAAGGTACATACGTCATTGGAAGATTAAGCGGCCAAGGGGTACTGATTACGTATGACGGTCATGACACCTCACATTATGAAGGCGAATTGCGTAACGGCGAGAGGCATGGCAAAGGTGTCATGGTTATGCAGGACGGCACGCGGTATGAAGCTGATTGGGAATACAACAATATTAATGGCCGGGCAACTGTGATCTGGCCTACAGGCGAGAGGCTTGAAGGTACATTTAAAATGGGCTTGACTGGTGAAGGAGTTAAGGTATGGCCTAACGGTGATCGCTATGAAGGCGGATTTATTGTCGGGGCGAGAAGTAGTGAAGGAATTATGATCTTTGCTGATGGAACGCGCTATAAAGGAAACTGGCAGGATGATAAGTGCGAGGGCTATGGCGAAATAAGTAAAGATGGAAGAATTATCAGAAGAGGCTGGTTTTTTGAAAACCAGTTTGTTGGAACAGAAGAAGTGTACAGAGACAGACAGGACCAGCGAGACTTGGAATACGACGACTAGGCCATAGTATGGATGGGGTGTGGGCTATAGTAGAACGTAAATATTAATAAATTAAGTACAAAATTATAGCACAGTAAAACTGCTAAGTTTTACTGTGCTATAATTGTTTGTTTAGCCAGTAAATTAATACTTCTATACTTGTTGGCTGTATTGCCTAGAAGCATAGCGGTCGTATGAATAGTGTGGGGGTGAAGCAATATGCTATTTACAGATTTAAGGACATTAGTGAAAAAAGGAATTGTACTAAAATTGAGAATTATTGTAAAATAATCCAATAAAGGTATATATCAATGGCTTGGGGATTTGAGGTAGTTTTTGTAAGCGTGTCAGCGAGTTGACTATGTTATCTCAAAAATCTGATGAAGGAAGGTATTATGTTGGATAAGGAAAAGATGTTTAGTAGTTTAAAATCTTACAGATGGCCAATGTATATTGTCGTATGTATTGCGTATATGCTTACCCCGTTTCACCGAATGGCGCCAGCAATTATGGGACCGGAATTAATAAAAGACCTATGCCTCAATGCTGTTGATTTTGGATTATTGGGAATGTCATTTGTATGGGCTTTTGCATTAGCTCAGGCTCCCATTGGTGCGTTGCTAGATAAATTCGGCGCTCGTAGTGGAACTACTATAGTATTAATTATGACAGCAATTGGAAGTTTGATTTTCTGTTGGGCAGAATCTTTGTTTTTGGTTATTATCGGACGAATTGTAATTGCGATTGCATTAGCTGGATTCCTTATTGGTGGAGCAAAGATAATTGCTGAATGGTACACTACAAAGGAATATCCAACCATGTGGGGCTTGTTTATGGGACTTGGTACGATTGGCGGTATTGGAGCAACTACGCCACTGCAATTTATGATGGAAAGTTGCGGCTGGCGATATTCTTTTGTGATAATTGCTGTAATCAGTCTAGCGGTGGCCGGTTTGGCTTATATGTTATTGAAGAATCATCCGACTGATATTGGATTACTTCCGGCTGATGAGTTAGCTGATGAAGCCGTCATTAAGGTTCAATCAGAAGTTCAGCAAATTAATTGGAAGAAATCGTTTAAAGAAATGGTATCTATGCCTAAAATCTGGGCATCTGGATTTCTCGCGTTGGGAGTTAATTCTAGTGGCCAGGTTCTTGCTTCATTATGGGGCGGTGTTTATTTAGCTGATGTGTATAACTTACCCAAGCAGGTTATTGGTGATATACTGCTTTGGTCGGCTCTTGGGATGGTATTTGGTTGTGTTGCATCTGGGTGGTTTATTAGAAAAATAAAAATTTCCGGGGTATTAGTAATTGGTACAGTGGTATTTCTAGCTATCTGGCTTTATATGGTGATTAATATCCGGACGCTTAGTGTAATGGATTTAAAAGTTAGCTTAGGTATCTTAGGTTTTGTGCAGATGTTTGTTATATCGGCAAATTTTACGTTGATTAAGGAATTAGTTTCAAGTTCTCAACTTGGCACAGCTATGGGAGTGGTAAACGGATTTACTTGGATATTTGGTGCTGGGCTTTTTCAGCAAATTTGGGGTATTATCATAAATTATATTTCTAAAGGGATTAAACCTTATCCTGTGGACGCTTTCCAGGTTGCCATGTGGATACAGGTAGTTGTTTTGGTCATTAGTGTGGCTTGTGCTTTCTATTTTGCAAAAATATTAGGAAAACCTGTTGAAAGCTTAAAAAAACAAGTTTCAGAAATTTAGTAGCTTAATACTAGATTTTAGTATCAATTTTATCTTGTTCAGTCGATATTCATATAAGATTGTGGGAGATGGTATAAATGCAGAAGTATAATTCAGTAAGTGGAAAAGTGATTTATCAGCTTAAAGAAATAGTGGGTGATAAATATGTATATACTGACAATGAGAAAATGGAACCGTATTCGCATGATGAAGTAGCTGGTTCTGAATACATGCAATATCCAGAAGTAGTTGTATTGCCGGAGACTGCAGAGCAAATTGCAGCAATCGTAAGACTTGCTAATGAAAACATCATTCCGATTGTACCGCGCGGAGCCGGAACTGGACTGTCATGTGCTGCTGTTCCGTTTTTACGAGGTATTGTTGTATCGGTTGAACGATTAAATAAAATCATCGAGCTTGATACTACCAATATGTTTATAGTCGTGGAGCCAGGTGTAACCACAGATTATATTCAAAAAACGGCAAATGCTTCCGGATTTTTATATGCCGGCGATCCAAGCAGTGGCGATAGCTCTTTTATTGGGGGTAATGTTGCTACTAATGCTGGAGGAAATAAAGCTGTTAAATATGGGACGACACGCCGCCAGATATATGGTCTTGAATTTGTTAGTCCTCAAGGTAAAATTATAACTCTTGGGGGTAAATGTGTTAAAGATACTACTGGCTATAACCTTTTTCAGCTTTTGATTGGCTCAGAAGGTACGTTGGGAATTATTACAAAAATATACATTAAATTAATTCCACTGCCAGAGCATTCGATGAATTTATTGGCTATTTTTCCTGATTTAGTATCGGCAATTCAAACGGTTCCAAAGATTATGTCTGCCGGTGTGGCTCCAGTATCAGTGGAGTTTATGGATAATCTGGTTGTTCAAAACTGCGAGGATTTTTTACGTGAAAAATTACCTCATAGTGACGATGGATATTATATCATTGTACAGATTGAAGGCAATAATGAAGAAGTACTGGAAGATCAATGCGTAACTATTGATGAAATATGTATGGCTAGCGGTGCAATAACTGTATTAGTAGCTGATTCTTCGAAAATTTGGAAAGCAAGAAAATGTGTAGCAGAAGCTGATCGGGCACGCAGTCTTATTTTTGCCAGTGAAGATTTAGTAGTTCCGATGTCGGCAGTATCGCAGGCTGTACAAAAGGTAGTGGAAATAGGGAAAAAGTATGGGGTGCGCGTCCATTGTGCAGGACATGCTGGTGATGGTAATGTTCATGCTAATATTCTAAAAGAAGATATACCTGAAGATAAATGGCATGAAATAGTACCGCAAAGCGCAAAGATTTATTAGCTCAATTTATTGATCCGGATGAATTGGAAATGATGCGGGCAATTAAGCTGGCTCTAGATCCTAAGCTTATTATGAATCCAGGGAAAATATTTGATGTGTTTTAAAATGGTGGGGAGATTGCTTGAAGACCAATAACCACTGAGATTAAGAGCTATGTAACAGAAAAGAATCCGCAGTAGTTTGGAAAATGCATGATTGTAGCTGCGGGCTATGGGAAAACTTCGTCGTAAAGGAAGTCACCGTCAACCATCAGAAAAGGGGTATTATAGGCGGAATTAGTTGCGAAAGCAACTAATTCCGCCTATAATATACTTGCGTACGCAAGTATATTGCCAATTTGTTATGAAATAAATTGACGGAGGTGTTGCTCAATGATTGTTGATATTGACATTGACTATGTTCCTGAAAACTTATTTACGAACGAGAAGATTTTAAACGGATTTCTGGAATGTGTGCCAAGGACATTTGGTGAAGTTGCCTATTTAGGCATGGTTCCGGGCACTGATAGACGCCAAATTGTTCTAGAGAAACCAGCAGGATATGAAAACCTGAATTATGCAGAAGGTCAGTACAGCTTAGAAGTGAAATTGCAGGATATGGCTGAAGCCGGGGTAGATGTGGGAATTCTGCGTCTCCCCGTCTGGCATGAGTGGCTGCCAACTGAAATGTGCCGTATTGTTAATGATGGGTTAGCTGATATGGTAAAGCGCAGTAATGGTAAGTTGCTGGCTAATGCAATTCTTCCTCCTTGGGCAACAAAAGAGTGTGTCTACGAATTAGAACGATGCGTTAAGGAACTGGGGATGGTTGGGGTACAGTTAACTTGTCATTATGGCAAACTGTATTTGGATCATGAAATATTTAAGCCGTACTTCAAAATTCTCAATGCTCTCAATCTGCCTGTTATAGTCCATCATACACCGGTTCCTGTTGAATATGAATCAATAAAAGATTACACAAATCAGCGCAGATTTTATGGCAGATGTATTGATCAAGGGATTGCTGTAGGAAGAGAACTCTTTAGCGATATGTTTGAACAATTTCCAAACCTGAAATTAATTCATACTATGTTGGGCGGAGCTTTCTACGCTTTTCAAAATATTTTGCTTCCGAATGTCTCAAAAACTGGTGAAGCTATGGAACGTTTCAAGACAGATTCAGACAGACATAGAGGTTATCTGAAGAATAATTTGTATTTTGATATGTCGCATGCATTACCTTGGGGTAAAGAACAATTAGAGTGTGCGATCAAAGTATGTGGTGCCGATCATGTCTTATTTGCATCTTCGTATCCGGTAAGACGTGAGTGGCTACTCAAAGGCGTAGATTTTGTTAAAAGTCTGAATATCAGCGAAGAAGAGAAGTCTTTGGTTTTGGGCGGAAATGCACAAAAACTATTTAATATTAAAAAAATAGCTATATAAGAATGGCTCAAAGCGCGAGTTGCAAATAATGTATTTCGCAACTGTCAAACATCCAATAGTAAAATGTTATTACGGCGTGGTTACACCAATAATGCTATTGACCGTCTCGGCTTTGGCAAACACCAAAAATATCGATACTCTTAAAGATCCAACTTGATTCAAGTTGGATCTTTAAGAGTATCTGTAGGCAGTTTTAATGCGTAGGCAGATGGGTATCTTTTTGGGTGTTAATTTATTAATTCTGAATTACTTCGCTTGTGGTACAAATAATCACAATGATCAATATATAATATGGGTATTTTAAAATAGCGAGTTTGTATTAAAATTAAACTGGGAATTGTTAACGATAGGTGAAGAATACTTATTATCTGTGTTAGAAGAGTATTGTGGATTCAGGAGGAATTACAATGGCCGGTATATGTAAATGAGATAGTTCTCGGTGCAAATGTGATGGATATCAAAATCTTATTTCTATGCGGCTAGTCTTGGAAACCTACATAAATATTACTGTTAGGGTGGAGTGAGAACATTAAATGTATATCTATTTGGATATTGTCCAGGGGTTTAGCTGTGAGATGTGTGGAACATGTTGCCGTAGGGATTGGTCGGTAACGGTGGATAAAGAAAGTTTTCTTCGCAACAGAGATTACTTTGGTGCCAGCGGCAGGACTGAGGAATTCGGGCAGGCTTTTGTGCGGCTTGAAACTAATAGGGCATTGGGCGAATATGCATATATTAAAAAGCAGGATGATGGCGGTTGCTGTTTTCTTGGTAAGGATAATCTTTGCCGCCTGCATCGCGAGGCCGGACATCAACATCTGGACAGTGTCTGCCAGACTTTTCCGCGGTATCCGATGGATAGCGAACGGGCAGTAGAAGTGACGCTGAGTTTCAGTTGTCCGGCGGTGCTTAAGAAAATTGAAAGATGGGAGCCGCTTGAGGTTATTCGATCGGAGAGCCTTCCGATAGTGGTTAATTCGGACAGTTATGTTGTTTCGGTTTATCCGAGCCAGCAGCAGGGCTTTACTCCGCTTCGGTATTATTTTGAATTGGAGCATCATTTTATTGATATTATACAGTGCCGTGGCCTGGACCTGGAGGAACGGATCAGTCTGGTTACTAGTACTGTTGATGTTATAGAAAAAATCAGCCACGATGAGAGGTTTGGCGAGCTACTGCGCAAGACTATTAATGACAATTATGATTTCATGGACCAGGCAGTGGCGAAAGATATCTCGCTGGCAGATGTTCTGGTGGAACATTTCTTTGTTAATTTTATCTTTAAGAAACCATTTTATATCTATGGTCTACGATCTGGAGCAAAAATAATGTTGGAGATGTGGCAGACAATCAAGTCTTGCCGGCAGGGTGTGACAGAGCCGATGGAGGAAAGGACGAAAATTTTTGCGGCGGTGATGGGGCTGGAATTGAAATATAGTCATAACAGGCAGAGTGTGTCCAGCTGGCTTGCAAGGAGCAATTAGTTGTTTGGATTAGAAGGTTAGGTTGATATTGCGTTTTAGGGTAAGTAAGCATATAATAGGAAATGAGCATATGCTCATTTGGGGTGGTTAATGATGCCAAGGAAGCGCTGTTGCGGGCTGATTGATGAGATGCCAGTATGCCGGAATTTTATTCCTGGCTGCAAAACTGATAAACAGCCGATTGTCGTTCTGCTAGAGGAAATCGAGGCAATACGATTGAAAGACAGACAGGAAATGGAACAGGCTGAATGCGCAGCGTATATGGGGGTGTCTCGGGCCACTTTTCAACGGATTTTGTACTCTGCCAGAAGAAAAATTGCTGTTGCTTTGGTTGAAGGCTGTAGCATTATAATCGAGGGAGGTAATTATATGGTGAAAAATCGGGTGTTTGAGTGTACTGACTGTGGAGAGGTTTGGGAGGTCGCGCCATGTACTGCCGGGGGCAAGCATGGATATGAAATCGCTTGTCCAAAATGCGGCAGTATGAAGAAAATGAAGCTGGAAGGCGGAAAAAAACATACCTGCGGCGGCGCACAGAACCAGGATCATAATAAAGGCGGCTGCGGTTGCGGCGGTCACTAGGTTTGGTAAAAATCCATATTAAGAATATGAAGATGACGGTCTCTTGAGAGGCCGTCTTTTGGTTTGCAGGGGCAGTCGTGAAAGGCAAATATGTTAAGCGATACTGAAAAAAGGCAGGAATTATCTGATATTATGCAGAAATCTAATACCAATATAATAAGTATGCCGAGCCTTATTTTATAAATTTACATAGTATGGGAATTTATGGTAACCGGTTATTAGAACGCATCAGTTGGTTAGGTTTTGAAGATAATGCCTACCTTTTTTTCTTATATGAAGCTACGGTGTTAAGGGGCATTTTTAATTAGGAGGATAACTATGAAGATTAAACGGGTGGATTTGACGATCAGTACAAATAAAATGCAGGAGTCAAAGGAATTTTACCAGAGATATTTTGGCTTCAGACTTGTTTATGAGAGTGATTGGTATATTGAACTGATTTCTCCTAGCGATCCTAGCGCTGGAATAAGTTTTACTCTGCCTCAACGGGAGGTAGGAGAATTTTTTAATGGTAAGGGGCTTATTATCTCGTTTGAAGTTGACCATGGGGAGAACGGAGCTTTGTTATCGATGATCCAAACGGGGCGCATGTATATATTTATAAGTCTATTGCGCCAACCGCCGAGTATAAAAAGCTTTATGATGCATTTAGAAATGAACAGGTTGGAGTGGAGTTATAGTTAATAGCAGGACTTTTGACCTATGGCAGAGGGACTTTGGGGCGATTATAATTAGTGCGCTTTATATATTATTATAGTAATAGCTATTCTTGTGTTTGAGAGAGCATTTATTAAAAAATTGGCTGCGGTGGATGCTTTAACGCCTGGGTCTATTCTTGGTGACGCCGTTCTTTCTATTAGCGGAAAGATTTTATTAAATAGAGGTATTGTAGTTACTGAGAGAATTATATCTCAGCTTAGTGCTTGGGATATAAAAAGTGTATATATTGTTGATGATACTGCTGAACCGGAGGCGGAACAAACCGCCGTACAACTTATAACCGCTGACAGGGGCGTATCTGATGAATATACCCGGTTTTTACAGGAATATGATACTGTTGTTACTCTAATAGCGCAATCATTTGACTTTATTCGTAAACGAAAAATTATTCCAGTAAACTTTTTTAAGGATACGTCGAATAATATTGCGAACTCGATTGCAACTGTCAGTTCAGCTTTGGCCCACTGCCTGATGGTTAGTGATTATAAGCTGGCTGACGCGTTAACCCGTCATTCGGTGATGGTGGCCTATTTGGCTGGAAGTATTGCCAGTCATATGCAGTGGGACGAGGAAGCTGTTAAAGGTGTTATTATGGCTGGGCTTTTGCATGATGTTGGTAATGTGGTGCTTGAGAAGGACAAGTCTTACCAGCGGCATGCCCATATTAATGAAGCTGCGGTTCTGTTGCGTGAGACACCTAAGATTACCAGCGAGGTAATCTTAGGTGTGGTTCAGCATCATGAGTTTATTGACGGCAGCGGAATTCCTACCGGGGCTTTAGGGATGAAAATTCACCCTTATGCTAGAGTTATTGCTGTTGCCGATAATTTTCATTCGAAGGCGTATGTCGGTGAGGTTGCTAATCCTTTCACGGTGTTGGATGTATTGGCCCATGAAATGTTTGGTCGGCTTGATCCTTCGTTCTGTCATGTGTTTATTAGTCAGGTGAAGGATTGTCTCTTGAATACCAAGGTGCTTTTGAATGATGGCCGTGAAGCGGAGGTAATTTTCTTTCACCCTACTGGTTCAGCGCTGCCGATAGTAAAAACTACCGCCGGGGATATTATTGACTTAGCTACCAGTAGCGGCGTCAGTTTGAATAGACTATTGTCGCCTAATGAAGGCTTAAATTAGAAACGGCGGTTTAAAAGAAAAAGCGCAAGCTGTTGCCCTTAAAGGTGGCAAGCTTGCGTTTTTGTATGTTTATTTATAAGAATAGTTGGCCGAGGTTGTAACTTAGTATACCCAACAGAATGGACAAGAAAATGCTGCCATAAACGCTGCAGATTGCTACTGACCAGTTTTTGGTTTCCTGATAGATGGTAATGACTGTAGCTAGGCACGGGATATAGGTCATATATACGATAAGAAAGGTGAATGCAGCCAATGGTGTGATATGGCTGGTAAGAACCTGGCCTAGGCCACCGTCGCTGCCAGCAGCGTTGTAAATAACGCCAAGTGTTGTCAGGGCGGATTCTTTGGCTGGAATGCCGGCAATGAGAGCGACAATCAACTGCCAGTTCAAGCCCAGCAGTGACCCTAACGGTTCAATGATTTGACCTATTCGGGCAATATAGGTTTGTTCAAACGAGCCGACCGGAAATGAGGATAAGAGCCACATTATTATTGACGAATAGACGATAATGTTGCGAATGCGTTTTAAAAAATGTAGTGTCCGATCAAGGGTGGCAGCCAAAAGATTACGCCAATGTGGCAGATGGTAAACCGGAATTTCGGTCATGAATACTGCCGAATCTTCCGGCGCTATAAAGAACCGTGTTAAAAAGGCAATTACTGCCATCATTCCAAGACTGATAGCAAGGAGGCAAAGCATAACGAGAGTGGCTTCGTTGGAGGGAAAAAAAGCTGATGCCATGAATACCATGACTCCTAGCCGTGCCGAGCAGGGAGCGTAAGAACTGGCTAACATTGCTACCATGCGGTCATAACGGCTGGTTAGAATGCGTGATGCTAAGATGCCGTTGACGTTGCAACTGTAGCCGGCAATTAGTGGAATGAATATTTTTCCGTTTAGGCCGATTAAACTCATCAACCGGTCAGTTAGAATGGCAACTCGTACAATATAGCCGCTGTCCTGAATAATGTTATAGATTAAAAAGAAAATAGCAATTTGGGGCAAAAAGCCCAGCGCGGCTCCGATACCATTTAAAAGTCCATCTGCAACCAGACTTGTCAGCATATAAGGCAATTTTAACGCAGAAAAGATGTTGTGGACGGCGGAGCCAAAATAGACGAAGGTTTCGCCGATCAAATTTGACAGTGGCCGACTAACTGTAAAAGTGAAGAAAAATAATAGAGCAAAGACGGCAATCATTATTGGTATGCCTGCCCAGCGGTGCAGAGCCCAGTAATCGATTTTGTCGGTCAAGGATTCTGTAGCGTGGTGGTGGTGGCAGCAGGCAGTGATGAAGTTTGCGGCGGCGTAGCGGGCGCTGATTATAGCGGTTTGTTTTTCTTCATCAGCTTTTTCGACGGCTTTAATTTTTTGCCACCGCGCCATGCCGGGGTGGGAGTATTGTTCGGGGAGTGCACGCTCAATTGCCTGCTCAATATCCGGCGGGTAATTAACGCGGTACGGCGTCCATAATGTTTGGGAGGACGTTATGGTTTGCCATAAGCAGGCTGCTGAATTATGACTGGTAGCTACGGTCGAAATCACTGGTACTCCCAGTATTTCAGCCAGTTTAGTGAGGTTGATTTCTATTCCGTGAGCGGTTGCGGCGTCCGTTTTATTCAGGACGATTATTGCTTTTTCATAGCGTTCAAGAATTTCGAGAACGAGGTATAAATTGCGTTCAAGGTTTAAAGCATCAACTACAGCTACAATGAGGTCCGGAGTTTTTGCATGAAGATATTTATCTACTGCTAGTTCTTCAGTTGAACTATGGCCAAAACCGTAGATACCTGGTAGATCGGTAAAGTCAAATTCGCGGGCATTATAGCGTGTGCGAACAGTGCAGGCCTCGGTGGTTTTGCCGCACCAGTTGCCGATGACCTGTCCGGCTCCGGTAATAGCGTTGAAAAGAGCGCTTTTGCCAACGTTGGGGTTGCCGATAAATGCTACGGTTGTGACCGGTGGTTTCATATTATTCCGCCTCGACTACAGAAATTTCTTTTGCTTCATTACGGCGCAGCGCTAGTTTGGAGCCGCGGACACAGATTACCAAGGAGTCAGCAAGGGGGGCATGGCGAAGTACTTCAATTTTTGTGCCGGGAGTAATGCCCATCTGCAAGAGCTTTAGACGAGTTTTGCCATTGTTGGTGAGCTTGGTAATTTTTAAGGCTGCGCGGTCTTGTGCTAAATCTAGGGTGAATTCTTTTGACATAATAAAGTGCCTCCCTGTGGCTAAATGAAAAACATTATCATTAACCTATGGCAATATTATAGCGCAAAATCAGCGAGTGATAAATGGGAAAAACAAAAAAAGCATTATTTGGTGTAAAAGGCTGGGGTTATCGTGTACAATAAATAATGGACCAATTGGAGGTGGCAGATTTGAACGATACACATATGCATACGCTTTTTTCCACTGATTCAAATATGAAGATTGAAGAGGCGCTGAAGAAGGCAAACGAACTTGGGATTGGCATTACTATTACTGAGCATATGGATTTAGAGTATCCTGAGCCTAAGGCCTTTATTTTTGATATTGACGAGTATTTTTGCGCGTACGAACAGTATCGGTGCGATAATGTTCTGCTCGGAATAGAAATTGGTATGCGCAGCGAGCTTGCCATGAAAAGCCGCCAGGTTATTGCAGGACGCCCGTTGGACTATATAATCGGTTCGATCCATGTGGTGGATGGTATCGATATATATCAGGAGAAGTTTTATCTGGGGCGAACGAAGCAAGAAGTTTATGGAAGATATTTTGCATCAATGCTAGCTTGTTTGGAAAGCTATGATTTCATTGATAGTTTGGGGCATATAGATTATATTGCCCGCTACGCCAGGTATAATGATGCCGAGCTGTATTTTGACGAGTTTAAGGATCATATTGACCAGGTACTGGTACTCTTGGCTAAAAAGCAAAAGGCTATTGAGATTAACACCAGGCGGCTTGGTGACAAAAAAACGGTTGAAGCGCTTATTCCTGTTTACCGGCGGTTTAGGGAACTGGGCGGGGAGTATGTAACAATTGGTTCTGATGCTCATACTCCAAAGGATATCGGAAAAAATTTTAAAGTTGCTCTTGACCTGGCAGAAAAGTGTTCTTTAAAGCCTGTTTGGTTTAAAGCGCGAAAACCTGATTATATAAAGCAATAGGGTGTGATTTATTCTAAATAAAAAAAAGCCCGCTGAGGGCTTTTTTGTTCAGGGTTTATTGCAGTTTTTCCACAAGGGGCTGGATAAAGGGATAACGGTAATATTCACCGTCTACGGCCTTAAAGCCAGCAATAAAGGAAGTTACGATCAGGGTAAGCCACAGCAGGGCCAAGATAGGCAATAGTAAAATACCGATAACAAATATATTCAATATGCCGACACCTATCGAAACGGCAAGTAAGGCCAGGTGGGCAATAAGCGCTTGACGGGCATGATCGTAAACAAAAGGATCATCCTTTTTTAAGATAAATATAATAAGGGGAGCAATAATAAACCCTAATCCGCAAAGTAAATAAGAGAGATGAGCGATTAGGGTTAAAAGTTTTTGTTCACCGGTGATACTAGCCATCCGTTGTTTCCTCCTAGCGTTTGTTGTAGTGAATAATATGTTGGGCACATATTATATTATTCAACGTTCTATTGAAAAGCTATTGAAATTAAGGTGACATATAATCAGTAGTAGTAAACGAAAAATGGAAGTGCTTAGAAAATTAAGTAGCTATGAAAGAAGGTGTTTAGAGTGGATAAATTCGATTTTGACCAAATTATTGAGCGGCAGGGCACTGGTGCGGAAAAATGGGATGGCAGGGAGAATATTTTCGGTAGTGAAGATTTGCTGCCAATGTGGGTGGCGGACATGGATTTTGCCTCGCCACCAGAAGTCGTTACTGCTCTTACTGCTAGAGCAGCTCACGGTATTTATGGTTATCCACTTCGCGGTGATGGCTTCTACCAGGCGGCGATCGACTGGCTAAAGCGGCGGCACGGGTGGAATGTGAATAGAGACTGGATCAATAGTGCGCCAGGAGTGGTGAGCGCTATAAGTATTGCCTTGCAGGCTTTTACTAGCCCTGGTGATAAGGTGCTGATTCAGCCGCCGGTCTATCCCGGCTTTTTTTCTGCTGTTCAAAAAAGTGGGCGGAATCTTGTTCTAAATCCGCTGCGGCAGGAGGGGAGACGTTATGTTATTGATTTTGCTGACCTTGAAGCTAAACTGGCTTCTGGTGTGAAACTGTTTGTACTCTGCAGTCCTCATAATCCAGTGGGACGGGTGTGGACAAAGGAAGAACTGGTGACGTTAGGAGAGCTTTGTTTAAAACATGGGACACTGGTAGTGGCGGATGAGATTCATAGCGATCTTGTTTTCTTAAGGAAGAGGCATATTCCATTTGCCTCATTGTCGCCGGAGTTTGCGGCAATTGCTGTTACCTGTGTTTCACCAAGTAAAACTTTTAATGTGGCAGGGTTGGCGACAGCGCTGACGGTAATTGCTGAGTCCAGGATGCGCGCAAGGTATGAGTCGGTTTTAAAAGCTATGCATGTAGAAGAATGCAATATTTTCGGTATTACGGCACTGGAGGCGGCTTATCGCCATGGCGAGGCTTGGCTGGACAGTCTGCTGATCTATTTAGAGACAAACGCAGATTTTCTAGTAAGCTTTTTACGGCAAAGAAACTGTGGTATAGAAGTGGAGAAACCTGAGGCTACTTATCTGGCTTGGTTGGATTGTCGCTCATTGGGGCTTAAAGGGGCGAATCTGCCAGAGTTTTTTGCCAGTAAGGCTAAGGTTGGACTAAGTGATGGACGGCGTTTCGGTGAGCAAGGCTTTATGCGGCTAAATTTCGCTTGTCCACGAGCCTTGCTAGAAGAGGGCTTGGAACGAATTGAAGCTGCAATTAAGTTAAAGTGAGAAGAAGCTGTCTCAAGACTGAATTTGAGGCAGCTCCTTCTCTTTTGGTTCTAACAGTATAAATGAAATAAGCAAGGTTCGCTTGACGGACTTTGTGGAAAAGTTAATTGATTTTTACAATAATTATTCTGAAAGGTTAAACCTGATAAAGAAGGTAGTTCCTGTCAGACTGGTAGCAATGTCGATTTTGGCCCGGTGGCGGCTGGCAATGCTGTAGCAGATAGCTACCCCAAGGCCAGTGCCTGATTCCTTGGTAGTGAAGAAGGGAATTCCGACTTTTTTAAGGACTGAAGGAGGGATGCCGTGTCCCTGATCCTGAATTGCTAAAACGGCAGCATTGTCCTGAAGAAAGGTTCGGATGGTTAGCGTCTTGCCGGACTGCATTGCTTCAAGGCCGTTCTGGGTAAGGTTGAGAATGAGCTGGCGGATTTCTTTTTCATCCAAGAGGAAATCCGGCAGTTCCGCCAAGTCAAGTTCAAGTTTTTTGCCGGAACTGGTAGCATGGGCGGTAAGGAGCGGAGAAAAGGCATGAATGATACGATTGAGGTTTTGCAGTGTGAGGTTGGTGATTCGCTTTTTGCTTAAGGAAAGATACTCAGTGATTAGGGCATTGGTACGGTCAAGTTCGTCAACCATCAGTTTAAACTGATCATGAAAAGAGGCTACTTCAGGTTTGCGGCCAAGGACTTGCAAGAAGCCATGCACTGTGGTTAAGGGGTTGCGAATTTCGTGGCCTATATTGGCTGCCATCTGTCCGACTATATTTAGACGGTCCAGCCGGAAAAGCTCCTGCTCTAGGTTTTTCCGGGCAGTAATGTCCCGAATGATACCTTCAACAGCCACTAAGTTGTTCTCCTGGTCGTGTAATGGTACGATATGGTATTCACTCCAGATTATTGTATCATCCTTTTTTAGGGTTCTGACTGCGACCGGTATTTGTGGCGCAATGAGGTCGGTAAAATTGCGCAATAATCGTTTGTCATCTGGATGGATAATTTTAAATAATAAGTCCGGGTCGTGGTAATATTCGTCAGGTTCAAAGCCGGTTATGTCAATTGTTGCCGGACTAATATAGTCGCAGCAAGGCTGGGGTAACAGACGGTAGCGAAAGATGATATCTTTCGCGTTTTCCGCTAGCAAGCGGAAATTTTCTTCCTTTGTAAACAAATCAAAGCGTGTTTTCTCAAAGTAGGTTAGAAGGAAGCCGATGCCAAGAACTATTCGAAAGAAAGCGTCAAGTAGGTATCCCCACGGAGCCATGTCAGTTGCACGGAATAACGGAAAATCAAGTTGATGCAATCCTATAATAATAAATATGAAGACAATAAGGTGTTTACCGAGGCCTTTTGTTTTGAGATTTTTGAAAAGGACTATTCCTGTATATATATATATAGCACCATTTATTAGCATTAGCGGTAGAATAGAGACCATTGCTGGCCAGTGTGAGGAGACTCCGATGAATCCAATGCAGCTCATTATTATAGTAGGATATATCCAAAACAAGGGCAGTTTCGTTCCAACAAAGTCACCAATTCCCTGTGCGAGAAGCAAAACAGTAAGAATAATTGTTATTTGGAAAAATATCGAGGCTGAAACATATCTAAATGAGTCAAGTAAAAAAGGGTCTAAAAACACTGATTGCAGGAAGATAAGTCCCCAGGCAAGGGTCCAATAGCCAAGAAACCGTTCACGATACTGAAAGTATAAATAGAAGTAAATAAAAAACACTAGTGCTTTCATGCTAGCGGCAGTTATTATTGATAGCGTAAGCACTGTCATATCAAGTCCTCCATTAGATTTTTCTTTGATATGTCATAAGAATTACACACAATATTGCAAAATCCTGCCAAATGTTTCAAAAAAATTACAATTCTTCCTGAAGACTACATTTTCGACAAAAAAATTGCTATTAATTGGCTGTAAT
This sequence comes from Bacillota bacterium, assembly GCA_017889635.1. Lineage (GTDB taxonomy): Bacteria > Bacillota > Negativicutes > Sporomusales > CTSoil-080 > CTSoil-080. Next base: position 16,992 of record JAGGAC010000006.1, read on the forward strand.
TCGATAAAATCTGAGAAGGTTCATAGCATATATGCTTATAATGGCAGGAATTTTTTTTTGTGACACAACAAAAAAAATTAATATGTCAATGTCCAGAATTTGTCTCGTAACAGCCTATAAGGCTCCGTCCTCTTAGGGCGGAGCCTTATAGGCTGTTTAACACTCGAACTTATATTTTCTTGGTACAAGGGAGGAAAGGACGGATTATTGGGAAAAATACCAAAGAATATTGGCCTTAAACACAAGGTAGAAGCAAACACTGCGGGATGCGAAAGTTTTTGTGGCCGGTAGTGTAGGGGTTGCTGCCCTTGTGGACCGGGATATGGTATAATGATTAAATTAATTATTATATATAGAGGAGAGTAATATGCCGAAACAGGTAAAACGAGTTTTTGTAGAAAAGAAAAGCGGTTTCGATGTTGAAGCCAATGGCTTATATGCGGAATTTAGGCAGAATCTAGGGATAAAGGGTTTGACTGCGGTGCGGTTAATAAATCGCTACGATGTCGAGCTGGAGAGCGAAAGCGAGTATGTTTTAGCGCGAAATACTATTTTTGCTGAGCCAAATGTTGATGATGTTTATGATGAGGTTTTGCCTTCTTGCGCCGCTGGCCGTATTTTTGCTATGGAGTATTTGCCAGGACAATATGACCAGCGGGCTGATTCGGCTGCTCAGTGCATTCAGATGTTGACCCAAAAGGAACGGCCAGAGGTTGCTACCGCTAAGGTTGTTATTTTGCGCGGTGAAATTTCTGATGATGAGTTCGCAAAGATTAAAGGCTATTTGATTAATCCAGTAGAAAGCCGGGAAGCATCGCTTGCCAAGCCAACTACTTTAGATATGACAACAGAGCGTCCTCCTGATGTGGATATTATTGACGGATTTATCAGCAAATCACCGGCCGATTTAAGAGTTCTGCTTGAGAAAATGGGGCTGGCGATGAATGAGGAGGATCTCCGGTTTTGCCAGCAGTATTTTAAGGATAGCGAGAAACGTGATCCTACTATTACTGAAATCAGGGTAATTGATACCTATTGGTCTGATCATTGCCGCCATACTACTTTCATGACCCAGGTCGAGAAAGTGGCTATCGAGGAAGGTCGATTTACGCTTCCGTTACGTGAGGCATATGATGCGTATTTAGCCGCCAGGGATTATGTTTATGGTGATAAAAAAAAGCCTATCTGCCTAATGGATCTTGCTGTGATGGGGATGAAGGAGCTAAAAAAGTGCGGCCTGCTAGATGATCTTGATGAATCGGATGAGATTAATGCCTGCAGTATTGTTGTATTGGCTGAGGTTGACGGCTATCCGCGATCCTTTGTCCGGGCGTTCTTATGTTTATCAAGCGATGCGTGTTACCGGTAGCGGCGATCCAAGGGCTAGGATGCAGGATACCTTATCAGGTAAATTGCCGCAACGAAAAATTACCACTTCAGCTGCGGCGGGATATAGTTCTTACGGCAATCAGATAGGACTAGCTACCGGGCAGGTTGTGGAAGTATATGATCCGCTCTTCGTTGCCAAACGGATGGAGGTAGGCGCGGTAATTGGCGCTGCTCCAAGGGCTAATGTTGTTAGGAAGATTCCGGTAACTGGTGACGTTGTTTTGTTGGTTGGCGGGAGGACAGGCCGGGACGGTTGCGGAGGAGCTACTGGTTCATCTAAGGAGCATACTGAGGAATCGCTTTTAACCTGCGGTGCCGAGGTACAAAAAGGTAATCCTCCTACCGAGCGGAAGATTCAACGGTTGTTTCGGCGGCCTGAGGTCAGCAACTTGATAAAAAGGTGTAATGATTTCGGCGCAGGCGGCGTGTCGGTGGCTATCGGCGAGCTTACTGAAGGGCTGGTAATCGATTTGGATGCTGTGCCGAAGAAATACGAAGGGTTAGATGGGACGGAACTGGCTATTTCTGAGTCGCAGGAACGGATGGCAGTGGTAGTCGCGGCTGAAGATGCTTTGGTTTTTAGACAGTATGCTGCGGATGAAAATCTGGAAGTGACAACTGTGGCTAAGGTAACCAGTGACCGACGGTTGAAAATGATGTGGCGCGGCAGGCCGATTGTTGATCTTAGCCGCGATTTTTTGGATACTAATGGTGTTTGTCAGACTACCACGGTGGAAGTGACCGCGCCCAAGGAAGGCGAAAACTTTTTTGCGGCTGCAAGGTATAGCGATACTGAGCTTGGTGCAGCTTGGCTTGATAATCTAGGTGATTTGAATGTTGCCAGTCAGAAGGGCTTGGTGGAGCGCTTCGACAGCACAATCGGTGCGGCAACGGTGTTAATGCCTTTTGGCGGAAAATATCAGGCTACGCCAGCGGACGGTATGGTGGCAAAACTTCCGGTGCTGGGCGGAGATACTGTTACAGGTACGATTATGACTTATGGTTATAACCCTGAGATCGGTAAATGGAGTCCTTTTCATGGCGCACTGTACGCGGTGGTGGAAGCGGTGGCGAAGGTGGCGGCTATCGGCGGCGATTATCGCAAGATAAGACTGACGTTCCAGGAATACTTTGAGAAGCTGGGTAAGGAAGCTAGCCGCTGGGGTAAGCCGTTCAGTGCGCTTTTGGGGGCCTACCATGCTCAGAAAATGTTCGGTATTCCGGCGATCGGCGGTAAGGACAGCATGTCCGGAACTTTTATGGATTTATCGGTACCGCCGACTTTGGTAGCGTTCGCGGTAGCAACGGTGGATGTTCGGCAGGTTGTATCACAGGAATTTAAAGCTGCAGGCAGCAAGGTTGTATTGCTTCCGGTTACTCGTGATGACAATGAATTGCCTGATTTTGCGCTGATGGCGAAGAATTATGCTAAGCTTCATGAACTTATTTTGGGCGGCAAGGTGTTAGCTTCTTGTACAGTGAAAACCGGCGGCATCGCAGCGGCGGTCAGTAAAATGGCCTTCGGTAATCGCGTAGGTATGGCTTTCACTAAAAAGATGACGGCTGAAGAATTATTTAGACCAGATTATGGAGCGGTTATTTTGGAGTTGGCTGCGGGGTTAGATCTTGAAGCGGCATTTGACGGTGCAGTATATCATGAACTAGGATATACTCAGAAGCAGAGTACTATTAGTGTTAACGGTTTAGAAATTGATCTAGAGCAAGCTTTGGGTGCTTGGGAAGAACCGCTGGAAAGAATTTTTCCTACCAGCATGTTAACAGCAATTGATACAAAAGTGCCTACGGTAGAAGCTCGGCGGCGAAATCAGCATAAACCGCAAATTACTGTGGCTCGGCCTAGGGTTCTTATTCCGGTATTTCCTGGCACTAACTGCGAGTATGATGCCGCGCAGGCTTTTGATAAAGCGGGCGGGATGGCTCAGACGCTGGTTGTCCGCAATTTGTCAGCCGCTGATGTTGAAGAATCAATTGCAGCAATGGTACGGCATATTGAGAAATCACAGATAATTATGCTGCCGGGAGGGTTTAGTGCTGGTGACGAGCCGGATGGTTCCGGCAAGTTTATTGCCACGATGCTTCGCAATCCCCGGATAAAAGAAGCTATTACTGCTTTTTTGGAGAAACGTGACGGTCTGATGCTCGGGATATGCAATGGGTTTCAGGCGCTTATTAAACTGGGGTTGGTGCCGTATGGCAAGATTATCGATGAGGTTACCCCGGATTGTCCTACCCTTACTTTTAACAGTATTGGACGTCATGTGTCTTTGATGGTAAGGACTAAAACTGTTTCGGTGCTATCACCTTGGACTGCAAACCTTGAAGTAGGCGATATTCATACAATTGCAGTTTCTCATGGTGAGGGCCGATTCGTAGCCAGTGATGCGGAGATTGCCGCTTTGAGTGCTAACGGTCAGATTGCAATGCAATACGTTGATTTTGACGGCAAACCGTCTAACGATATCAGATTTAATCCCAACGGATCGATGGCCGCGGTTGAGGCTATTACCAGCCCTGATGGCCGGATATTGGGAAAAATGGGGCATTCGGAACGTATTGGAGCCAATGTGGTGGTTAATGTACCTGGAGAAAAGGATCAGAAGTTATTTGCTGCCGGAATTAAGTATTTTAGTTAATGCGACGATGAAACCCCCGCCAAATGGCGGGGGTTTTGGTGTATAAAGTTGGATTAAGGCACATATACTTTGGGCAGTTTATAAGTGGGGGCTGAGGATGTGGATGCTCAGGACAAGTTGGTTGACGTTTACCAAAATAAACAGCTGGAGTTGAATTAGCGTGAAATTGCTCTTACACCCACTTCCAGTAAGGTTTTTTCACTGGACAATGGTTGCCTCGGTGCTATCGCTGCTTTTAACCGGGCTTTTTTTAAGTAGTACGCCGGAGTGGCTTAGACTGCCGACACGTATTATGCGTCAGCTGCATGGGAGCTTTGGTATGGTGTTAATCGCTAATCTGGCGGGTCAGATATACTATTATGTGTATACCGGAAAGTTTACGGAAGTTTTGCTTTTGCCGCGGGATATGGCCGTTATAACTTTGGGCAGAAGATGATATTTAGTGCCTGGGGTTTTGCGGTGGCGGTGGCCACAGTTACAGGCTGGGCAATGTTGGCGCCGAACGAAAGTGTTTTGTTGCAGCGCCTATTAGGCGGGCTGGTGACAATTAGAGTTATCCACTATTTTGTGGCGTGTTTTTTTCTGGCATCTATTCCGCTCCATTTATATTTGGTTTTTACTGAAGAACCGGCTAAGCTCCAGGCAATGTTTACCGGTTATGTCCAGAAGGAGCCTGTGCCAATTCGACAAGAGGAGAAATCCTAACAGTTAATAATGCGGGCTGTTTCTAATGGCGTTTGGTCAAAAGTCCTTTGGCGGTTAGTGTGAATAAGCTGTGACAGTATTTTATAGCCGTCATCCATTCCCTGGGCACCTAAAAGCGCAATAATGTCGCCGGGGTTTGCAGCATCAAGTGCCGATAGAATGGCGCTTGATAAAGTATTGGTAAAAATATAGGGAGTATTTGAGTTTTCGAGTGTCGTCAGGAAGGCGCTTTTTTCGTCAGTTGTTACAGTATTGTTGAGGGAGGTAGCGCCTAGACTGGAAGTAATGATTAGTGAGAAGGATAGCTTTTGCCGCCAGTTGGCCATGGCTAGAGCATTGGCGGAGTTTATTGCCGCGCCGCGACACCCGCGTATGGCATTGACGACAATGAGATGACGGTGAGGAAAGGTGCAGAGAGTTTCAAAGATGGCATTTATACTGCCAGGGTTTAGGGCAGTATCGTCGAGGATTGTAATGTTGGCGTGATGGAAAATTTCCATGCGGCGGGGGACGGCAGAAAATGTGGACAGAGCTTTTGCCAGAATGGTGGGTGATACGCCATGGAGCAGAGCTGCAGCTGCTGCTAGAGCTGCATTTTCAATGTTATGACGCCCTGGCAGCCGAAGTTGCAGCGAAATTATATCTGTCCGCTTTAGTTCGCTGGAGATATCTGGCAGAGGATTGGTCAGAGTAAGGGTAAATGAACTATTTGAATTATTAGTATTCAAGATTTTTATTGTTATATCGGCTTTGTCTTCTAATGCCACTGTTATGAGTGGTCCAGAGTGCCGGGCAGCAATTGTACGGCAGTAATGATCGGCGTTGTTTATGATCAGGGGAACCTCTGAACCAAGTAGCGCTGGAAAGTTGCTTTTAGCAGCCAGGTAGGCGGGGAAGGTTCCGTGAAAGTCGAGATGATCGGTACTGACATTTGTCAGTATGCCGCAGGAAAAGCTGACGTTATGTACACGCTGCATTTCAATGCCCTGGGCCGATACTTCCATTACCGCATGACTTACTTTTTGTTGCCTCATTGCTGCAAGGTATTGTTGCAGAGTGGCCGCGTCAGGTGTGGTTAAGGTGCTTGGAAAGGAGACGTTACCAATGTTTATGGAGATTGTGCCGATAAGTCCGGTGGAGAATCCAGCTGTGCGAAAAATATGATCTAGCATGAAGGCAACGGTGGTTTTACCATTGGTTCCGGTTATTCCAACTAGTGATAAATTACGGGAAGGGTGTTGATAAAAAACAGCGGCAAGCTCAGCCAGCGTTCTTCTGGCATTGGGCACGACTAGTACCGGAATTTCAAGGGGCGGCAAATTGTCCGGACAATCACTTACGATAGCCTGTGCTCCTTTTAGTGCGGCATCAGCGGCAAATCTGTTTCCATCAGTGGTTCGGCCGCGAATGGCGACAAATATATAGCCGGGGCCAATTTCTCGCGAGTTTGAGGTTACACCAGTTGCTTTTGCCAGCAGTTGATCCAGTATTTCCACAAGTTCACCTTCCTGTAAAAAGTTGCAGTTTATAATATGCTGATGCTTTAGGCAGGTGACTGAAATGGCTGCAATTTTATAATACTAAACCATAGACTGCAGAGTCGGGGGGAGAAAAGTGAGAGCACTTGCAGCAAGTTTAGTGATTTTAACGCTGTTATTTCAAAATACTGGTTGCAGGAAGCAAGCGGCTGATCTATTAACCGTCAAAACTGCTCCAGGGGTAATTCTTGAAGGAGTAAACGTGGGCGAACTTCGGAAAGATCAACTTGAAATAGTGGTTGGTGATTTAGCAGCCAGACAGAGGATTGTACCGCGAAATGCCGCGTTTGAGAGTGAACATGGCGAAATAGTACCGGAAGTTATAGGGCGAGAAGTCGAACAGGTCGCGACAGTAAAGGCGGTGCTTTCGGCGCCGTCTGGTAGCTCTCTGACGGCATTATATACGGCAATAGAGCCGGATATAACTAGGGATAAGCTTAATTCAGCTGTCAAATTAGCTGCTTATGGAACTGCTATTCTGGATAGAAATCCTGATCGTAGCGAGAATATCCGTTTGACAGCGGCACTTATCAATAATACAGTGTTAGAACCTGGTGGGGAATTTTCTTTTAACCGGCGTACTGGAGAACCGACAGTGGAGCGCGGGTTTCGTTATGCTATTGTTTTTAATAATGGACGCCAGGAGTTAGGCTTGGGCGGTGGTATGTGCCAAGTCTCTTCGACCTTATATAATGCTGCTATTCAGGCCGAGTTGTTGATTACTGAACGTCATCAACATTCCCAGCCGGTTAGTTATGTGCCGGTTGGCTATGATGCTACAACTTATACTGATAAGGATCTGCGTTTTGTTAACAGTACTAGACAGCTTGTTATGATCAAAGCCTTAATCAAGGGCGGAGAAGTATGGGTAGAGCTCTGGAAACTGCCTAGGTAGCTGAGAATAAAATTGGTTGGCTAGTCTAATACTAGGAGTGAGGTGGGAGTGTGCGTAATAAATACAAGTTTTATATCGCCATCGTTGCTGCAAGTGTTCTAGTGATTACTACGGGAACATTTATGCTACTACGTACTCCCGCCCCGAAACCTGCGCCATTACCAATTGAGATGGGGCCTCAGTCGATACCAGGGGTGCCACAGTTTAATACAGCGAAATATTCACATGAACCGGAAGTTGTGGTCTGGAGGGCAGACCAAGGAATTCGCGAACGGATGTTTTTGGAAAAATATCTGGAGGGCGTGGTGGCCAAGGAAATGCAGCCGACTTGGCCGCTGGAAGCACTAAGAGCTCAGGCTATTGCTTCGCGGACACTTACTTTGAGCGCCATAGATGCGGGAACGATTCAGAAACTTTATGGTGCTGATGTCAGCACAGCGAAAGAGGAATTGCAGGCTTATGCACCCGAAAAAGTAAATGATTCTGTTCGTGAGGCAATCCGGAGCACGCGAGGTGAAGTTCTCCTGTATGCCGGCAGTTTAGTGAATGCCATTTATAGTGCCAGTAATGGCCAAATATCGGCTACTAAAGAGGAAAGTTTTCCGTTGGAAATATCTTATCAGACACCCTATTTTCAGCCGGTAGTTGATGATAGTTTTAGGTATACTCCGGCAGAAATTCAATCTTGGACGGTGAAAATTTCTGCCGCAGAAGTGGCTGACGCGATTGGCTATAGCGGTAATCCAGGTGATATTACAATTTTGGAGAAAGGTCCTTCCGGAAGAATTCTATATATTGGTGCTGGCGGCAAGAAGGTTTATGGCTCGGATTTTCGCAAGCGAATAGGCTTTGATCGGTTGAAATCAACCCTTGTTACGGAAATGACTTATGATGGTAAATATTTTATATTTAAAGGCCTGGGATGGGGAAATGGTGTCGGATTATGCCAATGGGGAGCGTACGCTTATTCGCAGGATGGTCTTAAGGCCGAGGATATTTTAAAACACTACTATATTGGGGCAAATATAGTTAAGTTATGGGACTAATTTATAAGATGACGGGCTAGTTTTGACGGACAATTGTATTTCTGTTATTTTCCAAGGGTGAATTTTGTTTTATATTGTTATATGTAGGCTACTCTTACAAGGAGGAGCGTTATGGAAGAAGATAGTAGGGAATATCCCCCGTGGCAATATTTATACCAGATTTCTCCCAACCCAGCATTAGCGTTCATACGTCAGGCGGTAGAGCGAAATAGGCAGGATCTTGAGGATGTACGAAATACACCTTTTCGTAAAAGTGTTGAAGCAGAAAAGGTTTTGGCCTACGATATGACTCAATTCGGTTTTTGGCATTCGGTCACCAACCGAAAGTATCAGGCGCTGTTTCGGCAAGGGTTGAATTTTGAGGTGGATTTTTTCCATAGCGAATTAGAGATTGCGGTGGAAATAGAAAAAGGGGAAATAAGCAACATTTGGAAAAATGTTTGCAAATTTGCCGAGTCTCCAGTTATTCGCCATGGCGTTCTTTTAGTGCCTATTATTAGGCAGGGACAGAATACAAGCAGCGAATTCTATAAAAACACTATTAAAAGGTTGAAGCACATGAATAAAATTTTCTCGTTTGTTGATAGTTTCCTTGTAATCGGCTATTAGACTGATTTGGTATAGCCAATTCGTCTAAATTCGCATATGCCAAGTCTGTAAGATTTGAGACTTTATTGCATAGAATAATAATGGAGAGGCAGTGGTTGCACGCTTCATCCGTAAAAGGCGCCGTTCGTCCTGATGGATGGGCGGCGTCATACTTATGGGGGCGTAAAAAAAAGCGCGAGACTGTATGGTGGTGGCTATTGGCAATGCCGGGGAGTTAGGCTATAATATATGCATGTTGGCAAAGGAGCATTTAATGGGTAAAGTCATAGTTACAATAATAGGTACCCAGACCGACGCTAGCGGCGATGAGAATCGCCTTGAATTGGTCACTGCAGGCACCCGCCATGATAAAAACGGGATTAGCTATGTCACCTACCATGAGAGTGAGATTTCCGGTATGGAAGGGACTACGACATTGCTAAAAGTCTTCGGTGATCATTTTGCTTTGATCAGGAAGGGAGCCGTTGAACAACATTTGGAATTTTACCCTGACCGAAAATGTGATGGCCGGTATATTACAGCTTTTGGTGCTATGTCGCTTAGTGTATATACCAAGAGACTAGATATGGTGTCTAGCGGTAAGAATTTATCGCTGGATACCGCTTACGAGTTGGCAATCAATGATCAGTGGCAAAGTTCAAATACGTTATCGGTTAGTGTACTGGAGGAAGAATGATATGGATGTAAAGGAATTAATTGCTGATGCGATTATCGCTGCCGCCCGGCAAGCGATGGCTGAAGGCGTCCTTGCCCAGGTTGAGCTGCCTAAAGTGATGCTGGAAGTGCCGCCGCAAAAGGAGTTTGGAGATTTTGCAACAAATTTTGCGATGCAGTTGGCCCGGCAAGCAAAAACTAATCCACGGCAAATTGCCGAAGTGATTGCAGCACAGTTAAATAGTCAGGCCGCTTTGGACAAGCAGCATCCGGACGCGCTATCGTGGCTGAAAGAAGCCAAGTTAGCCGGTCCAGGGTTTATAAATTTTTATCTCAGACCGGATTGGCTTTATGACTTGTTAACAGCAGTGCTGGTTGCAGGTGATAAATATGGTCAGACGAGAACTGGCGGCGGGGAGAAGATTCAGGTCGAATTTGTAAGCGCAAACCCGACCGGCCCACTTCATGTCGGCCACGGGCGCGGAGCGGCGGTGGGGAGTGCACTGACTAATTTGCTGCGGGCCGCTGGCTATGATGTTCAGGCTGAATATTATATCAATGACGCTGGTAATCAAATCGAAAACTTGGCGGCGTCAGTTAACGCCAGATATTTGGAGCTTATGGGCCAGGAAGTTGTGTTTCCGGAGAATGGCTATCATGGAAGGGATATAATTGATACTGCGCAGCGAATAGTCGATCATAGTGGTGAAAAGTATTTAGCGATGTCACCTGATGAACGGTTGGCCAGCTTTAAGGAATTGGCTCTGGCTGAAAAGTTAGCGTTGTTAAAGGAAGACCTGGAAGCGTTCGGAGTAACATTTGATGTATGGTTTAGCGAGCGTACGCTTCATGATAAAGGGGCTATTGACGCTACTTGTCAGGAGCTAAAAGAGCGCGGCTACATGTATGAAAAAGACGGAGCCTTATGGTTAAAATCGTCTGCTTACGGCGATGATAAGGATCGGGTAGTAATCAGGGATAATGGTGTTCCGACTTATCTTGCGGCTGATATTGCTTATCACCGAGATAAATTTGTTCGAGGATTTGAACGGCTTATTAATATCTGGGGTTCTGATCATCATGGTTACATCAACAGAGTTAAGGCTGCTGTGGCGGCTATGGGGTTTGAGGCTGATCGACTGGAAGTATTGATTCTTCAAATGGTAAGTTTATATCAGAACGGTGAATTGGTAAAAATGTCTAAGCGAACCGGTCAGGTAGTTACCTTGAAGGAACTGGTGGAAGAGGTAGGCTGTGATGCTGCCAGGTTTTTCTTTATTATGCGTTCCCTCGACAGTCAATTGGATTTTGACTTGGATTTAGCCAAGTCCCGTTCTAATGAAAATCCTGTGTACTATATTCAATATGCTCATGCCAGAATAGCCAGCATTTTCCGCCAAGTCAAGGAAGCTGGTATTGAAATGCCGTTATTGGAGAATATTTTACTGAATACTTTAACCAGTGAGTGCGAGGTTGATCTGATAAAGAAGATTGGCGAATATCCTGAAGAGATCGCTTTGGCAGCTAAGGAACGTGCGCCGCATCATATCGCCCGTTATACGCATGAATTGGCCGGATTATTTCATTCATTTTATAATCAGTGCCGTATTATTGGTGTGGAGCCTGAATTTCAAGCTGCACGGTTGGCGTTGGTGACGGCGGTTAAAAATACGCTGCGCTCGGCGCTTGGCATTATGGGTATTACTGCACCGGATAGGATGTGACAGTAATTTCGGGTGTTGCTTGCTATGGCAATATGGGTGATTTTTTATTGTAAAAAGTATGTACCGAAAGTTAATGGGGAAAATAATGTCGCTTAAAAGAGGATTTAATCCAATTGTGGTGAATTATAGCTATAATTTTGGACGTTTATGCGGAGGGAATTCAAATGGCTGACAAAGCGCAGCAAGTGTCGGATGTTGATGTAGCTTATCAGGTCTTAGTAAAACAAGGGTCTACTCTGTATTTTCGTGAGCTTATCGCCCGAGTTTTGGAAAGCAAAGGCAAGCCAGTGCATTCAATTGCTTATGCAATGGCTGAAGTACATACGCAAATTAATATGGACAGCCGTTTTGCACACATGGGAAAAGGTATGTGGGGCTTAACCGAATGGTTGCCTCAGCGTGGCGGCCGCCATATTGAGGAAACAGCGGCGACGGCTGAAGCTGATATAAGCGTACGACGGGAAAAGCTTTTCGCGGATATTCAACAGGATTATTCTCCTGTTACTCAGGATATCGAGGAAACTGAGTAGTAATGTATTTTGATGACAGCCAGGCTTGGGATGACTAAGCCTGGCTAGGTAATTAGGAGGAAATTAACATGGCTAAATATATTTTTGTAACCGGGGGGGTTGTATCTTCGCTTGGCAAGGGTATTACCGCCGCGTCTTTGGGGCGTCTCTTAAAAAGCAGAGGTCTGCGGGTTACGATTCAAAAGTTTGATCCGTACATAAATGTCGATCCGGGTACGATGAGTCCTTATCAGCACGGCGAGGTTTTTGTAACTGACGATGGGGGCGAAACAGATCTTGATCTAGGGCATTATGAACGATTTGTCGATATCAACTTAAGCAAAAGTTCAAATGTTACTGCCGGTAAAATTTATTGGTCGGTTATAAGCAAGGAACGTAAAGGTGATTATTTGGGTAGTACCGTTCAGGTAATTCCCCATATTACTAATGAAATCAAAGATCGGCTATACCGTATAGCAAAAGAAGATAATGCCGATGTTGTGATCGCCGAAATCGGCGGAACGGTAGGCGATATTGAGAGTTTGCCGTTTTTGGAGGCTATTCGACAAGTAAAGAAAGAAGTTGGCCGCGACGATGTTATTTATATTCATGTTACTCTTATTCCCTATATTGCAGCTGCTGGGGAACTCAAGACCAAGCCGACTCAGCATAGTGTTAAGGAACTAAGGAGTATCGGTATTCATCCCGATGTAATTGTCTGTCGTACTGAACAGGAGATTTCTCCCGACATGCGGGAAAAAATGGCTTTGTTCTGTGATATTGATATAAATGCTGTGATTCAAAATAAAAATGCGTCAAGTATTTACCAAGTGCCATTAATGTTGGAAGAGGAAGGGCTAGACCGCATTGTTCTTGAGAAGCTTAAGCTTAAGAATGGTAACCCGGATATGGCTGAGTGGCGGGCCATGGTTGAAAAAATTCAGTGCACGACTAATTGTGTCAGCATTGCCATTGTCGGTAAATATGTAGCGCTCCAAGATGCGTATATAAGTGTTTCGGAAGCGCTTAGGCATGCAGGGATAGCTAATGATGCTGCTATTCAGATAAAATGGGTAAATGCCGAAGAAATTGAGATTCCGGGAGTTGATCTAAACGCGTATTTTAGTGACGTGGATGGCATTCTAGTCCCGGGTGGTTTTGGGGATCGCGGTATTGAAGGTAAAATTAAGGCTATTCAATATGCTAGGACTAATAAAGTGCCATTTTTCGGTCTGTGTCTGGGTATGCAATGCGCTGTAATCGAATATGCGCGTAATCGGTGTGGGCTAAATAATGCTCATAGCAAGGAGTTCAATCCTGAAACTCCGCATCCGGTTATTGACCTTATGTCTGAGCAGCTGGAGGTTGAAGAAAAGGGCGGCACAATGAGGCTAGGAATATATCCTTGTAAAGTGATTGAGGGAACTTTGACTGAAGTTGCATATCAGGATGAAATAATTTATGAGCGCCATCGCCACCGGTTCGAGTTTAACAATGCTTACCGGCAAGTTTTGACTGATGCTGGAATGGTTATTGGCGGCACATTACCAAATGGGCGGCTGGTTGAGATTGTTGAAGTAAAGGATCATCCATGGTTTGTGGGCACCCAGTTTCATCCGGAATTCAAATCCAGGCCCACTAATCCCCATCCTTTATTTCGGGATTATGTAAAAGCTGCGCTTGACTATCAAAAAAGAATAAACGGTAAATAGTGTTATTATAGCTTAGGCTGTTTAAAGGACAATCCGGCGGAAGATCCGGATGGGCAATTTAAACAGCCTTTGGGTTATTTGACAGATTCTTTTTTCGGCAATCCGAGAATAGTAAAGTAAGAAAGGTCGAAAAGGCGGGATAATAATGTTTAAAAAATCGGTAATATTGGGGATTTCAGCGGTTATTTTAATTTCGCTGATTGTGGCAGTTGTCTGGTCGTCTGGAGGCAAACGCCGTCAATTTAGTGGGGGAGAGAACAAAATTGCGGTTATTTATGTCGAAGGAGTTATTGTTGGCGGACATGGTCAAAGTGGTATTCTTGGCGATAAGGGTGGAACAGACACGGTTATTCGTCAATTGCGTGAAGCCAGGGATGATTCATCAGTGAAGGCGGTGGTGTTGCGTATCAATAGCCCAGGCGGCAGTGCGCCGGCGTCGCAGGAAGTAGGTTCTGAGATTAAGAAGCTAAGGGAAAGCGGCAAAGTTGTTGTTGCATCGATGGGGGATGTGGCTGCGTCCGGCGGCTATTGGATTGCCGCTGTGAGTGATAAGATTTATGCTAATCCTGCTACTATGACTGGCAGTATCGGAGTTTATATTCCTTATGCTAATTGGCAGGAGTTATATCATAAGATAGGAATTCAGCAGGAAAAAATCAAAAGTGGTCCGCACAAGGATATTTTATCGCCGGAGCGTCCAATGACTGATGAGGAAAGAGATATTTTACAAGCGATGGTTGATGAGCTTTACAATCAGTTTGTGACAGTAGTTGCTGAGGGGCGGCACATGAATCCGGATGATGTCAGAAAACTGGCGGATGGAAGAATTTATACCGGAAGTCAGGCCAAGGCGGCTGGTCTAGTAGATGAATTAGGAACGATGTATGATGCTATTGACGATGCTGCAAGAATGGCTGGAATCAAAGGGAAGCCGGTTATTAAGGAGTATCAGAAGCTCAGTCCTTTGTCGATGTTTTTAGGGGCGAGTGATAAGGTTAACCTGGAAAAGTTAATGCTTCAGCAGTTTGAAAATGAGGTGCCAATTACTGCTCCATTAGCTATGCCGGTTGGATGGTAGGTGGTTGTCATGGAGAACTTCTTTGATAATCTTTATGATGTGCTGTTTAGTCCAGCACAAGCGCTTCGACGGATTGGTGATGAAAAACGGATTGGTCAAGCTTTGACGGTATTTTTGCTTAGCGTTTTAATTCCAGCGGTTGTTCTATATTTTGTTTTTCAGTCGATGGAATTGTTTAAGCTAGGTGGTTTTGTTTTGGTTATTGAGACGATTGGTCGTCTATTAGTGTGGTTTGTGAGTGCGGCGGTGCTGCATCTTATCGCTGAGTTTTTCGGCGGAACTGGAACGGCTAAGGGATTTTTTGTGGCCACAGGCTTTGCTTATTTGCCACAGACTTTGGCGGTGCCCTTTTGGGTAGTGGCTATGTTTTTGCCTTCGCAAATAATGACAGCATTGGTTGGAGTGACGTCGCTGGTGGTCTTTTTTTGGACATTGACGCTAAATGTACTGGCGATAAAGGAAGTTCACCGCATTAGCGGGGCGAAGGCTGTACTGGTTTTGGTTACTCCGGCAGTAGTTGGCGGTATTCTTTTAGTTGGGCTTTTGATAATTGCCTTTGCGGCATTTATGCCGGAGCGGATGCTGTGGTGAATAGACGGAATATTATTATTGTCTTGACGGTTGTCTTGCTGATAGTTATAACTGGTTGCCGTAATGGAGCTCAGCCGGTTGCGGATCTTACGCCATTGAATGGCAAATCGGTTTGGAATATACCAGTTAATTTACGCCAAGAGGGCGATGGCAATAGTGCGCGGGAGGTTGCCGGGCCTTCTTTAGCGAATAATACTGACTTGGAACTTGCCGCCGGTGGCAGTGGCAGTATGGAGTACTCTACGGAAATTGCTGCAGGTGCTCAGGTGATAGCTAATTGCAACCTGCAATTTTTATCAACTCAAGGCAGTGGGCGGGTTCGACTTAGTGCTATTGCTACCGATGGGCGAATCCTTGGCTCGATAGGCTGGGTGGTAACAGGTGCCGTACCTAAAGAAAAGAATGCTAAATGGAGCGATTTGCATTTCAAGGATAATTACTCTGGAAAATGGCTTAATCTAGGGGGCAATGTTGCCGAACTGTTAAAAAAAGATTTGCCTGGTGTTACAGCGGAGGCTGCGAAATACAGGTTAAGCGTGGAAGTAGGACAGGGACAGCATGTACTAATAGCTTCATGTGGCTTGAGAAATATACCGATACTTGGGTTGAAACTTACGCCTGAGGCGGAAACTATTACTGCTAAGCTTGGTGATATTATAGCTGTAAATGTGGAGGTGGAGAACACCGGCAATCAGCTGATAACGGGTGCAATGCTGAAACTAAATGAACCAGCTGGTTATGGTTTGGTGGTTCAGGATAATTGTACGCAAATGCTTGATATTATGCCTGGTGAAAAGCGTCGTCTTTCTTGGCAGGTCAAGGCGCAGAGGCCTGATACGGTTAATTTGGGTAAACCTTGGCCGATAACCTTCACTAGCGGTGATACTTCTATTTCCGGTACTGTTATGGTGCATGTGACTGATACGCGCCCCGGTGAGGTTTTTTATGTAATGACCGAGGATCTGGAACCTATCGACGCGGCAGGATATCCGACGACCTGGGGTAATGCTGATGGATGGCTGGAGCCTGACGAACTGAGGGTTCAGATGGTGGAGAAGGTAAGAGCCGCCGATGCTGTTGCCGAAAGATATGGTGCAAAGTGGACTCATTATATTGCTTGGCCAGTGGTCAAGGCGGCTGAGTGGGCAGCAGAAAGATCATCTACCGGTAAGTGGGAAAGTGTTGTCGCCGCAATAAAAGAATCGGTGCGTCAGGAGGCGGGGCGTGGTCACGAGTACGGGGTACATATGCATTCTGATTATGATCCATATCTGCCTAATAATGTTCTGTCATATAATTCTCTAGTGGATGGAATATGGGCTAATCATTTACGTCATGGTTGGGCGCAGATAATAGCAGATGAAGGAACTAGTTTTGATGATTATGCCAGCAGGACAGGAACGATTTATCGTTATAAGCGTATTGTGGATGAGTTATCAAGTGATTCGGCTCAGGGAGAGTTATTGACAGCCCGTGCTGGTTCGTTCGATTTTGGCGCCAGTGAGGTTGATCAGGCAAAGAGTACGCAAGCTTATCAGAGGGCTGGCCTATGGGGTGGCAGCGATGCTGATGGCAATATTGGCGGCACTACCGCAGGTGACTTTGGTAAGGAGATATACTTTGCTGGTCCTGCCAATATTAATGCTGCTAGTGCTGATATTAATTCTACTGGGATAGTGGAAATCAGGCCAACGCCGCGCCAGTTTATTCAGTATGATAGTCAAAATGCGGTGGTGATGAATAAAAAGGTTGATGAGGGAGTGGCATTTTTTGCTCCGGATGGCAAGATCAAACCTGGAGTTCATGCTATTGTCGGCTTTACACATATTATGTTTATGATGGGTGAGGGAGGCTGGCAAAGTACCCAAGGTGGCCAATTCACAGCCTTAGACGATCATCTTCACTATCTACGAGATCGATATGTCAGTACTGGAATGCTGAAATTTGGTACAGCCAGTGATTTGGTTCGGGCGTATCTGGACTATTATTCACCGAAGCCTGTGGCTGTTTATGGCGCGCGGCTTAGTGATGGCTGGGGAGTGGCGGAGTATTCAATTAGCGTTTTGGGGCGGGACATTCCTATCGATGCGTCGCACCCACACACTATATCTGTAAAGTATCCGCTTTATCTCCGCGATAGTGCGTACCGGATAAGCATTTTAAAGGATGGTAAACCAATATATACTACGTCAGGTCTGCCTACGCCATTTAACGATATAGTTTTTGTTGTTGACGATGCTAATGCCAAGTACTCGATGAAAGTTTATTATAATGAATATGTTCATAAGATTTTCGATATTTTTCATGTAATGGCAGGAAAATTATTAAAACATTAAAGAGTTTTTTACGAAATATAAAAAAATAAACATATTCTTCCAGATTATAGGAGGATAATTGTCGCGTTGTGCGAATAAGAAATATAGTAGATTTGGAGCAGGAGGTTCCTATAGATGATAACAACCAAACCGGTGGTTCTAGTTATTGATGATCAACCTGGCATCAGGCGTTTGTTGATGGAAGTATTGAGCGAGGAAGGGTACTCTGTGTTCGAAGCGGCGAATGGTTATGACGGAATACAAAAGGCAAAAGACACCCATCCGGGACTGATCCTAATGGACATGAAGATGCCTGGTATGGATGGAATTGAAACCCTGCGTGAATTAAGACGATTGGAAATGGGAGAAAAGGTCGTTATGATGACCGCATACGGTGAACTGGATTTGGTTAACGAAGCAAAGGAACTAGGGGCAGTCGACTATATTACAAAACCGTTTGATATTGTATCACTGTGTCAGTTAATTCAACGAAACATAACTGGTACAAAGTTGTCAGATTTGTTGATAAGTTGATTGGACACCCGGTTATTTGCCGGGTGTTCAATTTTTTAATCAAAAATAAAAAAACTTTGTCAGAAAATTCAGCGTTAGCCTTGCTGTTAGCAAGGCTAACGCTGGCAGGATTATTTGTCTATTCGGCGAAGTTAAGAAAAAAAGGGGGATTGATATGCTTATCAACACTGTGTTTTCATTAGCATTTTATTGTTCACGGTGCGGAAAGATAAAAATGCATGATATTTCCCGTTTTGGTTTGAAAAATTCAGTTGGTCGGGAACTCTTCTGCGACTGCGGCCAGCAACTGGCGAAATTAATTGGAAGTGGTCATGACCAGTGTCTATTGGAAGTGTTTTGCGTTATTTGTGAGACCAAGCATGCTGTGTGGGTTAATATAAAAGATTTTTGGCGCGGCAAAGTCGATAAAATTTATTGTGCGGCAACTAACCTTGAACTTGGCTTTAGCGGAAACCGCAAAGCAATTGAAGATACTATTGCCAATCAAGAGCGGGAGTTTGATATAATAGCCCGTGAAGTTACCAGTGACGACTATGTTGAGAAGCCCCAAATCATGATTGAAGTGCTGAACAAAATTGATGATATTGCGGAAAAAGGCGGGGTATACTGTCGTTGTGGTGGGAATTTTGTTGAAGCTAACGTCAAACAAGATCATGTTGAACTGATATGCATGCAGTGTGATGCCCGGCGGGTAATTTCCGCCAAAACTGAAGCTGACGTCGTGACGATAAAATCCTTAGGAAATATTGAATTTGGTCCTGGGCATCGCTTTCGTCACCGGCGTTAGGTAGATTGGGAGGTATAGGCATGAGGTTTTTTTTGGACAGTGCCAATGTTGAAGAGGTAAAAGAGGCGTCTCTACTTGGTGTTATTGATGGGGTGACCACAAATCCTTCGCTAATTGCAAAAGAAAAACAGGATATTAAACAGGTAATTCGCGAAATTGCACAGCTTGTTAAAGGGCCGATAAGCGCCGAGGTTATAAGTACTACTTATGCGGCAATGTTACCTGAAGCCAGGGAGCTAGCCACTATTGCACCTAACATTGTCGTTAAAGTGCCGCTAAATGCCGAGGGACTGAAAACTGTAAAAAGTTTGAGTCTTGAGGGTATAAAAACTAATGTTACGCTTATCTTTTCGGCGAATCAAGCATTGCTGGCCGCAAGGGCAGGAGCTACATATGTAAGTCCGTTTGTCGGACGCCTTGATGATATAAGCCATGACGGAATACAAGTGGTGAAGGACATTGCGGATATTTTTACAATTCACGGTATTGCTACAGAGGTGATTGCTGCTAGTATTCGCCACCCGCTTCATGTAACACAGTCAGCTTTGGCAGGGGCGCATATTGCTACCATACCATTTAAAGTTTTACAATCTTTAATGATTCATCCACTGACTGATGCAGGTATTAAGCGCTTTTTGGATGACTGGAAAAACGCAAATATGTAGGTGATTCATTAATACTTTGAGTGTGGCTTTCCGGCCTCCTCAAAGAATTTTCTTTTTTGGCGAACAGAAAGCATAATAGTAGCTGTTCAATATAAGTTGAGTCACGCCCAAAGGTGTGGCTTAAGCGATGGATTTGGAATTTATTTTATTGGGGAGTGGAACATATGGATAGAGAGTTAGCTTTAGAATTTGTTCGGGTAACCGAAGCGGCAGCTATTGCCAGTGGCCGGTGGATGGGAACGGGAGATAAGATTGCTGCCGACCAGGCTGCAGTTGATGCTATGCGGAGCGCCTTTGATTCTGTGAATATAAGTGGTACAGTGGTCATTGGCGAGGGCGAAATGGATGAAGCCCCGATGCTTTACATTGGTGAAAAGGTAGGGGCAGGCGGTCTGGATGTGGATATTGCTGTTGACCCTCTGGAAGGCACTAATCTTGTGGCGAAGGGACTTCCGGGATCGATTGCGGTAATTGCTATTGCGCCTGGCGGCGGACTGTTGCATGCTCCTGACATGTATATGGACAAAATTGCGGTAGGCCCTAAAGCGGCCGGAAAGATTAACATCGACGCCCCAGTAATTGAAAATCTGAAGGCTGTGGCTTCGGCCTATGAGCGTAAGGTGGAAGAACTAGTTGTGGTCATCCTGGATCGGCCTCGGCATGAAGGGATTATTAATGAAGTACGTAACGCTGGAGCTAGAATCAGGCTGATATCTGATGGTGATGTATCACCAGCAATTAATGCCGCTGTTGAGGGAACGGGAATTCACATGCTTCTAGGTATTGGCGGAGCGCCGGAAGGGGTTATTACTGCCGCTGCATTGAAATGTCTGGGTGGAGATATGCAGGCTAGACTATATCCTGAGAATGACGCGGAAATAGAGCGGGCCAAGGCTATGGGCATTTCGGATATCAATAAGGTGTTGACTATTGATGATCTTGTGCATGGTGAAGATGTTATGTTTGCTGCCACCGCCATTACTGATTGCGATTTATTGCGCGGAGTTAACTATTTTGGCGGCGGTGCTCGGACTCACTCCCTTGTAATGAGGTATAAAACTGGCACAGTACGTTTTGTGGACGCTATTCATACCTTACAGCGCAAACCATTATTTATTCATCGGTCATAATAACTTAGTATATAAAAACAGCCTTCTGCTTTTGCAGGAGGCTGTTTTTATATACTAGGCATGGTCGTTGAGGGAGTTAATAGGCGATGGTTGTATAGAAGGTATAGGTGCTGGTGAAAACGGTAATAATAGAGGTAGCAAAGTAACCATAATGGGTCGAGGTGATTATGGCTTATGTCATTGCTGGCCTGATGGCGGCGTTAAGTTTTCTATTAAATCGCGCTATGCTCCAGTATGTAGGGGCTGAAGCCATAGTTACTTATGGTCCGGCAATGGAAGAAGGGGCCAAGACGGTACTTGCTTATTGCCTTGGAGCTGATATTCTTCTTACACATGTTACCTTTGGGGTTATCGAGGCGACATATGATATTGTTACCGCAAGATACAAAGCAGTGGCGGCGATATTGAGTGTTGGTGGGCATGGTTTATTTGGCTTTATCACAATTTGGGGGTTGGCATTGACAGGTAATATTGTTTTTTCGTTGGCTGTGCCAATTGCTGCACATTGGGCATGGAATATTACGGTTATTAGGCTTTTACATAGAAAGGATAGTTTATGAAAATTTATTATACTTGCGATTGCTGCGGTGAAGCATTTGATGTATTGGAAGTCGAAAATATTGATGAGAATAAACTTGGGTTTGATTGTCTAAATAGTGATGAACGACGAGACATTCTTAAGTATGATGCTTTAACCAACTCTTTGAAGGTATTATCACTGTGTGATGCTTGTATAGAAGAACTTGGTCTAGCTGATGAAAATACGACGATAAATTATGGGTTTGTACATTAACCTGGCTCGACGGAGACTGGGTTTTCTAAATTTTCGTTCTATATGATACACAACCAAGTAGAATAAAGCAGAAAAGTGTGTTACAATGTGAACATCAAAAAAAACAATATTTCACTTTGTAAGTGCCGCAATTGTTTGCTATAAGCGGTAATTATTCAGTCGCTTGACAGTAGGTAGCGACTATAAAAGGGCTTTACAAAATAAAGCCCTATTTGGCATGGGGTGTTTATGGAAGATTTATTTAGGCTTAGTAGTCGGGATATTCATTTTGAGCAAGCGGTGACAGCTTTAGGTTCAAATGATGGACAGAGCTTAGTATATGGGATAACCGGTACGCAAAAGGCAGTTTTATTAGCTGCGGCGTATGCAAGAACACCGAGAACGATGGTTGTTGTAAGCTCAGGTAGGGAAGCTCTCGAACATCTTCATAATGATTTGCAAACTCTTTTACCTGAGACGGTTATTATTGAGTTGCCGGCTCAGGATATTATTACTTTTTCGGTGGCTGCTAAAAGTGTGGAATTGGCTGCTATTCGCATGGACGTACTTAGTCGTTTGGTACGTGGTGAAAAGGTTATAATTTTGATGGGAGCGGAGGCAGTATCACAAAAGGTGCTGCCTAAACAAAATTTTATTAATAATCGCCTTACTTTAGTTAATGCTCAGCAAATAGCCCGTGAGCAATTACTGGCCAGCTTGGTACGGTTTGGTTATGAGCGGGTCGATCAGGTCGAGAGTCGCGGTCAGTTTAGTGTTCGTGGTGGGATTATTGATATTTTTGCCGTAAACCGGACGTTGCCGCTTAGATTGGAACTCTTTGGCGACGAGATTGATTCGTTACGGGAATTTGATGTTGTGAATCAGCGTTCCAGGGAGAACTTACAGCATGCGGATGTTTTGCCGCTGACAGAGCCGGAAGCGATTGGACGGCAACAATCGGTTTTATCTTATTTGCCCAATGGCGCTGTCGTGGTTTTTGATGAACCGGCCCGGGTCAGAGAGCAGATTAGTAAACTAGTGAAAGAGAATCCAGAATTAAAACGTCATATAATTGGCTGGTCCGAGCTTGTTCAGGTTGCTTATTTGCACAAAATTGTTTATTTGTCGCTGATGCTACAAAGAATTCCTGGCACCGAGTTGGCAGAAGTAATCAGTCTGTCAGCAAAAGGTGTTGCTCCATTTCACCGTCAGATGGATTTATTATTTGACGAATTGAAGAGTTGGCAAAGCCGGGATTATCATGTTGTAATTTTTATGTCTAGCAAGGAAAAAGCAGCTGCGCTCCAAAGCAATTTAGCGCAAGAAGGAGTGCGAGCTGTATTTTCTGAGCAATTTGAGGAGATAGCTTTTGGAACTGTGCTAGTAACAGTGGGATTTCTTAATGATGGTTTTGAATTTCCGGAAGCTAAGTTTGCGGTAATCAATGAACGGGATATTTTCGGGCGGCAAAAGAGGCAGCGAACGTCTCGGGGAGATCGTGAGCGTCAGATTACTTATTTTCGTGATATCAATATTGGCGATTATGTTGTGCATCTAACCCATGGTATTGGTAAGTATGTCGGTGTCGAGACACTTGACGTTGCTGGAGTACATAAAGACTATCTTCTTATCCGTTATGCTGGTGAAGATAAATTGTACGTTCCCACTGACCAGGTGCAATTGCTGCAAAAATATATTGGGGCTGAGGGTGAGGTGCCCCGTCTTCACCGAATGGGGGGCAGCGACTGGCTTAAGGTAAAAACAAAAGCAAAAGCTGCGGCTACTGATTTGGCCAAGGAGCTTATTACACTTTATGCCGAGCGGCAGATAACTAAAGGGTATGCTTTTCCACATGATACTCCCTGGCAGCGGGAATTTGAGGACGCTTTTTCTTTTGAAGAGACTGCCGACCAGTTAACGGCGGTCACAGAGATAAAGGCTGACATGGAAAGAGATTTGCCGATGGATCGGTTATTGTGTGGTGATGTAGGGTTTGGAAAAACCGAAGTGGCGCTTAGGGCGGCGTTTAAAGCTATTATGAGCGGCAAGCAAGTGGCGGTTTTAGTACCGACCACCGTCTTGGCTCAGCAACATTATCAGACTTTTACCAGTCGCCTTGAAGGTTTTCTTCCAACTGTAGATGTTATTAGCAGGTTTCGTAGTCCAAAAGAGCAACGGGAAGTGTCTGCTCGGGTAGCTAGCGGTCAAGTCGATGTTCTTATTGGTACCCATCGGATATTAAACAGTGATATTGTATTTAAAGATTTAGGGCTTTTAATTATTGATGAGGAGCAGCGGTTTGGCGTAGCCCAAAAAGAGAAACTGAAGGCTTGGCGGGCTAATGTCGATGTGCTGACCCTTACTGCTACGCCAATTCCACGAACGCTTCATATGTCGCTGGTGGGGCTAAGAGATATGAGCATAATTGAGACCCCACCGGAAGACCGTTTGCCTGTGCAAACCTATGTGGTTGAATACCGTGAGGAAATAATGTGTGACGCTATTAGGCGGGAGGTAAAGCGGGGCGGACAAGTTTATTTTGTTTATAACCGAGTTCAGACCATTGATCGAATTGCTGAACATCTGGCCGAACTTATGCCGGATCTGAAAATAAAGGTGGCTCACGGGCAGATGCCTGAAGAACTCTTGGAAAGGTCGATGGTTGAATTTTATGAAGGTCATTATGATGTCTTGGTTTGCACAAGCATTATTGAAAATGGGTTGGATGTGCCGAACGCTAATACCATTATTGTTTATGATGCCGATAGGTTTGGTTTGTCACAACTTTACCAAATGCGCGGTCGAGTGGGAAGATCGCCTCGCTTGGCTTACGCATATTTTACGTATCGTCAGGAAAAAGTATTGTCTGAGGTAGCTGAAAAACGACTCCAGGCGATAAAGGAGTTTGCTGAACTTGGTGCAGGGTTTAAAATTGCTATGCGTGATTTGGAAATAAGAGGAACAGGTAACTTGTTAGGGCCCCAGCAACATGGCCATATTATAAATGTTGGATTCGAAATGTATTGTCGACTGCTGGATGAGGCGGTTGAGGAACTGAGAGATGGTAAATCTGTTTCGCCGCCGCCTGAGCCGGTATTAGAATTAAATATTGATGCGTATCTTGATGGTGACTATATCGGTGACGCTATGCATAAAATTGAGATATACCAGCGAATAGCTGCTATCCGCAATGAAGAGCATATAAGAGAAATACTGGATGAACTGATTGACCGTTTTGGGGAACCGTCTGGGCCGGTGATGAATCTCTTGACTGTGGCTCGCTATAAAAACTTAATGCGACAAATCGGGGGACGTTCATTGATTCAACAAAAAGATTATATTGAGATTACTTTTGGTGAACAGCCGAACGTTGATTTAGCAAATTTGCTTAAACTTAAGGAAAAATACCCGACGAGGATAAGTATTATGCCTGGTCCACCCCAACTTATTAGGCTAAGAACAACTAATTTTGCTGCATCACTTTTTATGTGGATAGCCAATGTTTTGGCTGCACTGGCTGGTCAAAGAAGCGCTGGATGACAATTCCTTTTGGCGACTGCCTGCAGCATGAATAAAAGGGCATTGCCGGATATATACTATCACTGAAGAAATGTCAGAAACTGTTGAAAAGGGGGGATACTGGTGAAAGCGACTGGTATAGTTAGAAGGATTGATGATTTAGGAAGAGTAGTCATACCGAAAGAGATTCGACGTACTTTGCGGATTCGCGAAGGGGACCCGTTGGAGATATATGTAGATCGCGAGGGCGAGGTGATTCTGAAGAAGTACTCCCCGGTCGGAGAACTGGGAGACTTTGCTAAAGAGTATGCTGATTCGTTGTATGAGGCAATAGGCCATGTAATATTGATTGCTGACCGGGATAATGTGGTAGCAGTCGCTGGTGCTTCAAAAAAGGAATTCTTGGGTAAGTCTTTAGGGCCAGCCGTAGAAAAGGTAATGGAAGAGCGAAAAACGGCCCTAATTAATAACCCTGGTGAATACAAACATTGCAAGGGATGTGCTGCGGACTGCGATGAGGATGAACCATGTAAATTCACCGCGGAAGTAATTTCACCGATTATTGTGGAAGGAGACGCGATCGGAGCGGTCATTATTTGCTCAAAAGAATCGGGAGCTCAAATGGGTGATATGGAAGTCAAATTAGCTGAAACCGCTGCAGGATTCCTTGCCAAGCAAATGTCTCAATAGCATTCATATAAAGTAGCGGAGCTTAGTTCGCTACTTTTTTATTAACCGTACAGGAAGTAGCTTGTTTGACATATGTTTCGCACTAATGGACTTGGCTTCAAGCCAAGTCTGTTTTTATTCTTATAGTAACATTTCTGGAAGGTGTTTTAAGTGTTAGCATATTTTGTTATAATATAATGTGCACTTTAGTCGGAGTAATTATGCAGTTTTGGCCGAAGCTAACAGCACTATGAGCTAACAAAGAATGAGAGGACTGACTATAAGATTGAGCAAAGACACATTTTTAAAGGGCGCATTGATATTAACGGTAGCCGGTATAGTAGTAAAATTGATCGGTTCAGTGAACCGGATATTGTTGTCCCGGCTTTTAGGTGGGGAAGGTATTGGTCTTTATCAGATGGCCTACCCGATTTATCTTTTGGCGCTTAGTATTTCTTCGGCCGGAATTCCTGTGGCTATATCAATTATTGTGGCGGAAAAGGTAGCATTAGGAGACTATCGAGGTGCAAGCCGGGTGTTTCGGATTTCCTTGGCAGTATTGGCTGTCACCGGTTTGGTCTTTACCTTTTTACTATATTTCGGGGCTGGATGGCTTATTGACGCTCATTTCGTTCGGGATCCTAGAGCGTATTACGCTATTGCTGTGCTTGCACCAGCTATTTTCTTTGTAACAATATTATCGAGTTACCGTGGTTACTTCCAGGGGATGCAAAGGATGACTCCTACTGCAGTTTCGCAGATTGTGGAGCAATTTTTCCGGGTTGTTACGATGATTTTGTTTGCATATCTTTTAATGCCTCACGGCATTGAGTTTGCCGCGGCCGGAGCTAGTTTCGGGGCAGCGCCTGGAGCGGCGGCTGGACTTTTAGTACTGATTTATTTTTATTGGCGCGAGAAGGCTAGTTTTAGGCACCGGATGGATAGCCAGCAGCTTTTAAGTCAGGAATCTGGCGTGAGCATAATAAGTCGCATTGTTAAGCTCGCACTGCCGGTTTCATTGGCTAATATTATGTTACCGGTGGTATCGAGCATAGACCTTTTTATTGTTCCAGCCAGACTGGAGGTTGCCGGGTACAGTGTGGAACAGGCCACAGAGCTTTTCGGCTATTTAACAGGTATGGCTGTGCCGCTGGTAAACTTGCCTACCATTCTGACGGCTTCTTTGGCAGCAAGCCTAGTTCCGGCGGTATCGGAAGCATTTACGCTTAATAACCCGGAGCAAGTATTACAACGAACAAAAACTGCAATGCGTATATCGAACCTAATTACAATTCCCGCTTTTGTTGGCATATTACTATTAGCTGAACCGATCTCATTGATGCTTTATAGTACACCAAATGCAGGAACTTCAATTGCCGTTATGTCAATCGGCGTTTTCCTTTTAGGCATTCACCAAGTTACGACAGGAGTTCTTCAGGGATTGGGGCGTACGACTATACCGGTTGTTAATATGGCTGTTTCTGCAGGAGTAAAGATTGTCATGAGTTGGGTATTAACTGCTATACCATGGTTTGGCATTAAAGGAGCAGCTTGGGCTACAAATGCTGATTTTGGAGTGGCTGCGCTCTTGAATATGTATTTTGTTTATCGTTATGTTGGTTTTGCTCTGGATATTAAAGATTTGTTCAGGGCTGCTTTAGCTGCAGCGGTAATGGGTGGAGCAGTGCTCTTAACCTATGATGTAGTTATGACTAAACTACTTCATAACAGCGTTGCGACTCTTCTTGCCATTACTGTTGGCGGAGTGGTGTATGGATTTGTTTTGCTCTTGTTGGGCGGGGTTAGCAAACGTGATATTGAACGTATTCCACGCGTAGGTGGGATGGCCGCGAAAATACTGCGGTCTTTGGGACTATTGAGGAGGTAAACAATTGGCTGAGATTATTATCGTTGGCCTAGGGCCTGGGGACTTCAAATTTATAACGTTGGAGACCTTTGAGCTTATACAAAAAGCGCCGAGGTTACTTCTACGTACAGCGAAGCATCCGGCGGTGGCTGGGCTTCAGGCAAGAGGAATATCCTTTGCGAGTTATGATGAACTGTATGAAAAGCATGCTACTTTTGAAGAGGTTTATCAGGCTATAGCTAGAGATTGTGTTGATCAGGCAAGGCGGGAAGGCAGTGTCGTTTATGCAGTTCCTGGCAGTCCGGCTGTTGCAGAACAGTCCGTGGCGCTTATACGGGAATTGGGGGTAACCGAAGGTCTGGAAGTCAAAGTTTTGCCAGGAATGAGTTTTCTTGACTTACTTTATGTACGGCTCAGTGCAGATCCGGTTGAAGGCATTACTGTGGTCGACGCGAATGATATTTCTAGGCTCCCGCAAGAACTTGATACTGCATTGGTTATTACACAAGTGTATAATCGTCAGGTGGCGTCAGATACAAAACTTAGTTTGATGGATTATTATCCTGATGATTTTAAAATAACTGTTGTACACAACTTGGGTCTTGCTGATGAATCGATCATAACGATGCCGTTATTTGAGATGGACAGGCTTACTGCTATTGATCATCTTACCAGTGTTTATGTTCCATGCCGTCCTCGCCGCCAGCATTCTTTTACCTTGAAACCGGTAATAGATGTAATGGCTAAGCTTCGTTCTCCCAGCGGTTGCATATGGGATATAGAACAAACTCATCTTAGTCTTCGCCGCTACTTTGTTGAAGAGGTATATGAAGTATTGGAAGCTATTGAGCTTGCTGATAAGGACAAACTGTGCGAGGAACTGGGAGATGTTTTATTGCAGGTAGTATTTCATTCCAGGGTGGCAGAGGAGTACGGCGAGTTTAGTATGCAGGATGTGATTGATGGCGTTACCGCTAAGCTTATTCGGCGTCATCCTCATGTTTTTGGCGATATTACTGTAGCGGATGCTGCTGAAGTTGTTGTGAACTGGGACAAGATAAAGGGCCAGGAAAAAAGCGGTGAACGGCCACGAGTATTGGATGGTGTACCAAAAGGTTTGCCAAGTCTGATGCGGGCGTGTAAACTTCAAGCGAAAGCAGCTAAAAAGGGGTTTGATTGGAATAGTATCGACCCTGTATGGGAAAAAATACAGGAAGAACTGAATGAATTAAAGGAGGTAGCAGGTAAAGATGGGGCTGCCGCCGAAGAAGAACTTGGGGATGTACTTTTCAGTGTGGTTAATCTGGCCCGGTTTTTGAATTTAGAAGCCGAGACGGCGCTTAATGCTACAAATAATAAGTTTGTTCGTCGCTTTGGCTATATTGAAGACCAAGTTAAGCTAGCGGGGCTCTCGTGGGAAAATATGTCTTTAAAACAACTTGACTTTTTTTGGAATAAGGCCAAAGAGGATGAAAAAATGTTCAAAAGTAAACAAAATCAGTAGTTTTTGACAATATTTTTGAGTACAAGAAGGAATAAATCGAACAGTAGCGAATAATGCTAAAAGTAACCAAATAACAAGGGGGAAGAATTAGTGAATAAGACTGAATTGGTTGCTAGCGTTGCCGATAAGGCAGGCATAACCAAAAAAGATGCCGAGAAGGCGATTAACGCTTTGTTTACCAGTGTGGAAGAAGCTCTTGCCCAAAAGGATAAAGTTCAAATCATTGGCTTTGGTACTTTCGAGGTTAAAGAACGGCAAGCTCGCAAGGGGCGTAATCCGCAAACCGGAAAAGAAATCACTATTGCAGCATCGTCAACCCCGGTATTTAAAGCAGGCAAAGGTCTTAAAGACAGCGTAAACAAATAATAAATATATAAAAACCGGGGTAATCCCGGTTTTTATTTACCTGTTAAAATGAGGGACGTAATTAATCTGCTGCTAGACTTTTATAGTCGGTGAGGGATTTTTTGAGATTAAATTTCTAATCTGTGCATTAATCCGGCGGAGGTTTGTTTATGGCTGGAAGAATATTAATTGTTGATGATGAATTATCTATTCGGGAACTGGTCAAATTCAACCTAGAGAAAGCTGGTTATGATGTCAGTGAGGCAGCTGACGGTTTAGCGGTGATCAGTATGGCGAAGGACAGGCCGGACATGATTATCCTTGATCTTATGTTGCCTGGTATGGACGGTTTGGAAGTATGCCGTGCGCTCAAAAGTGATCGGAATACTTCTGGCATTCCAATTATTATGCTGACTGCACGAGACGATGAGTTTGATAAGGTTGTTGGTTTAGAATTAGGTGCTGATGATTATCTTACAAAACCGTTTAGTCCTCGTGAATTGGTGGCACGGGTCAAAGCAGTGCTTAGACGCAGCCATAAAAACTCATTGCCGGAAGGCGAATTGATTGTTGGCAATTTGCGGCTTAATTTTAGTCGGTATGATGTCTTCCTAGGAAAAGAAAAGCTAGAATTGACGCCGAAGGAATACGAATTATTAAAACTTCTGGTGACTAATACTGGCAAAGTGTTTACCAGAGAACAACTTCTGGAGAAAATCTGGGGTTATGAGTATTTTGGCGATACACGTACGGTAGATGTTCATATTCGGCATTTAAGAGCAAAGCTTGAACAAGACAATAGTATAGCTGAAGCAATCGAAACGGTACGGGGGATCGGCTATCGCTTTCGGGACAGCTAGCTACTACTAGCAATGGTTTTTATGAATAGAGTGCACACCAGCTTTTGTGGGTTTGCTATTTTACATATTAGCTACAATTCATATTAAACCTGCTTAAACAATAGAACCAGTAATTATAGGGAGTTAAGCCCTATAATTATTGGTTCTATTGTTTTTAAGTATTTATCATAAAAGTGTCTGAGTAGATTAGGGTAAACTAAATAGTAGATAACTGGAACACAGTAAATGTAAGTTTGTAAACGCGAAGCTTGTAGAAAAGTAACATAGAATTTACAATTTCTTAACATCTGCTTAACAAGATGGTTGTGACAATATGGTATAGTGCAATAAGAACCCGTAGGAGGGCAAAGTTATGGAGTATAAAATTTGTGTAAATAAGTTAAGATTGTATTACGGGGAGTCTTTGGCATTAAAGAAGATAAGTATTGATATTCACAATAACAATGTATTGGCGCTTATCGGGCCGTCAGGGTGCGGCAAGTCAACGTTTCTCAGGACTCTTAATCGCATGAACGACTTAATACCAAATGTCAAAATTGAGGGTGAAGTGCTTATTGACGGAGTTGATATTTATCATCCTGATACTGACGTGGTAATGCTACGAAAAAGGGTCGGGATGGTTTTTCAACGTCCCAATCCATTTCCAATGTCGATTTTCGAAAATGTTGCCTACGGGCCGCGGATACATGGAATGAGCAATAAAGCTGTTCTGAGGGAAATTGTCGAAAAAAGCTTGACAGGGGCTGCACTGTGGGATGAAGTGAAGGATCGGTTGAATGATTCGGCAATGGGTCTTTCGGGCGGTCAGCAACAGCGTCTTTGTATTGCTAGGCTGCTTGCGGTTGAGCCGGAGGTATTATTGATGGATGAACCTTGTTCGGCGCTTGATCCAATATCAACAATGAAAATTGAGGAATTGGTAACAGATCTGAAAGCCAAGTATACTATTATAATGGTTACGCATAATATGCAACAGGCTGCAAGAGTGTCGGACTATACAGGCTTTTTCCTAAACGGGGATTTAGTTGAGTGTGATAAAACTGATGCTATGTTTACCAGGCCGAATGATAAACGAACAGAGGATTATATTACCGGACGCTTTGGCTGAGGACACAGGTTAAAGGGGGGAGAATATGGTTACACGACAAAGTTACGACCAGGAATTAGAAGCCTTGCGTCAAGATCTTATTGCTATGGGCAGAATGGTCAGCAGTGCTATCCAGGACGCGGTAGATGCCCTTGCACGGCGAGACAAAACGTTGGCTCAGGCAGTAATGGTTGGTGACGATATTATTGATAAAATGGAAGCTGATATTGAAGATAAATGTATGGTGCTTATTGCTAGACAGCAACCATTGGCGCGGGATTTGAGGATTATCGGAACAGGCCTCAAGATTACGACCGATCTTGAGCGAATGGGTGACCATGCTTATGATATAGCTAAAATTACCTTCAAACTTGACAATCAACCACTTATCAAACCTTTGGTGGATATACCACGAATGGCCGCAATGTGCCAAAAAATGCTTAATGAAGCTCTAGAAGCTTATGTGGCTTTAGATATTGGGTTAGCTGAGCAGATCTGCCAAGCTGATGATGAAGTTGATAATATTTATCAGCAGGTTTTTCGGGAACTTTTGACTTTCATGATGGAGGATCCACATACTATCAGTCAGGCTACTCAACTGATCTTTGTGGCGCGTTATTTGGAAAGGGTTGCTGATCACTGTACTAATATTGCAGAGTGGACTATATATTTGGTTACCGGTCAGCGACGCCGCAAGAAGTAAAAGGAGCTGTATCAAGCGGCTAGCGACATAGAAAATGGGGTGCCTCAAATAGGTTTTGGAAACCTATTTGAGGCACCCCATTTTGCTTAACTATTCTAGTTTATTGGGTAAATTAGCTAATGGAAGGCGGAAGGTGAAGGTAGTGCCTAAGCCGACGCCGCTTTTGGCTTCGATAGAGCCGCCAAACATTTCAACAATAAATTTAACGATTGCCAGTCCCAGCCCGGTTCCGCCCGCGCTACGGGTACGGGCTCGGTCAACTCGGTAGAAGCGGTCAAAGATTTGAGGTAAATCTTGGGCGGGAATGCCAACGCCGGAGTCTTGAATAGTAAATACTGCTTCACTGGCGTCTTGACTCCATGTCAAATGAATGGTGCCGCCGGAGGGGGTATATTTGATGCCGTTATCCAAAAGGTTAAGGATGACTTGTTTTAACCAATCGGTATTGGCTAGTACTGTTACTTCTTTAGGAGGCGCGTCGATGGTAATAATAATTTCTTTTTGTTGCCATTGTGGGGCAAGTTCGCTTACTGCCTGAGAAACAAGCGGTTCAATGGCTGTCGGTTCGGTTTTTACGTTTTTACGATAGTCTTGGGCGTCGAGCTTGGCAATTTGAAGCAAGTCTTTTACTAGTCGGTGCATTCGCTCGGCTTCGGCTTGAATGATTTTAACAAACCGTAGGCTAAGATCGGGATTCTTTATGGCTCCATCAAGCAAGGTTTCGGCGAAACCAATAATAGCGGTTAGCGGTGTTGCTAGTTCGTGTGAAGCGTTGGCAATAAAATCGGCCTGTTTTTCTTGGATTTCTTTTAACGCTGTTATATCATGAAAAACTGCTAATACCGAACTGACCTCATTTTCGCTACCGATGATTGGCGTTAAGGACACTAAAAAGACATGTTTATTACCGTTAAACTCTGTTTTAAGGTCAAGAGTGCGCTTGACCATGGTTTCTACTGCTTCATGAACTGCAGTATCAAATAAGCCGTTGCCGATGACTTTAATGTTGTGCCAGCCCAGTATATCTGTGGGGATGTTAAAAGTATCAGCCGCCGCCTGATTGTAGTCGGTAACCTGACCGTAGCGATCTAAGAGCAGAATAGCGCTGGTAGTATTCTGAAGAATGAGTTCTAGTTTGCGTTTTTCGGCGATGATCTCATTGACTTTGTCGTCAAGATTGGCGGCAAGGTTGTTAAGTGTGCGGGCGAGTAATTCAATTTCGTCGCCTGTTCGGACGTGAACACGTTTATCTAGGTTGCCTTCGGCGATTTCTTGGGCTGCTGCAGTAATTTTTTCTAAAGGGGCAGTATATTTCTTGGCTAGGCGAATGCTTATAATTAGTGCTAGTAACGAAGCAAGGAGGACGGCGGCGACAAGCGCGGAGCGAATTCCGACGAAGCCTTGGTTAATATGGGCTAGCGTTGTGGCAAGCCTCAGTACACCTACTGTTTCTGTACCATGATGAATGGGAGTGGCAACATAAAGCAAATTCTCCCCAAGGGTGTCGCTAAAGCGAATTGAGGTGCCTTGGCTTTGGGTTAAAGCACTTATAATTTCGGGGCGCTGATTATGATTCTCCATCAGCTGCGGGTTTTCCCAGGAATCAGCGATAACCGTTCCGTCAGGGTCGATAACAGTAATCCGTATGCCAGTATTGACAGTAATATTTTTTATGGTGTCGTCAATACTGGTCTTTTTTTCAGGATAGTTATAGTGTTCGGCCAGCAGTTTTTCGGTTATGCTGGCTTGGGTTAATAGTTGGGCAGTCAGATTTTCAAGTGTATGGTTATAGAAAAATGACAATATATATACGCCTAAAAATAGCAGGGTTAAAAGCACTAAGATTAAGTAAGAGAATATTAGTCGGTTACGTATACCCCATTTTATCATATTATATTTCCTCCTTTGATAGTTGTGACCCAATGCGGACAAAATTGCATATATCAATGATAATAAAATTTTGCGGATAAATCCATAATATTGAATAGTCTTAAAAAAAATTAACCTTGAGTTAACCAAGATTAACTAGTTATTAACAAGGCTTAAGGTGAAATATGCTACGATAAAGAAAAAGATTGAGTTAAGAGGTGAATAGCATGGCTGCCAGAGTTCCGAAAGTATTAGTTGTATCCGCTTCGGTTGGGGCTGGCCATGATCAAGCAGCCAAAGCAGTTGCGGCCGGAATCGAACGGCGATGTGAAGCCGAAATTGAAATTGTTGATTTTATGGGAGCGGGAAACTCATATTTGAATATGTTGGTGAAGGAAGCTTATTTAAAGGTTATTGGTTTTTCACCAAATCTTTATGAATTATTATATCGATGGGCTCAGACCCCGCAACGCTATTTCAAGGTACAAGACATGGTTGCTAGAACCATGAAACGCGCTATGCTACGGCTATGCCAGGAGTATCGCCCCAATATTGTAATTTGTACGCATCCTTTTCCTCTTAGTGCTGCGGCATATCTGCGAAAAAACAGAATGCTTGACGCAACATTGATTGCGATAATGACTGATTTCTCGGTACATCCTTTGTGGGTATACAGTGAGGTAGACAATTACTTTGTGGCGACAAGGGAGATGGAGCGGGAACTTATAAAACAGGGCATAGCTGCTGGGCGGGTGTATTCTACCGGAATACCTATTGGATACGGCTTCAGTCAGGCTGCCGATCGCGTGATAGTGCAGGGGGAACTGGGGTTTGACAAAGATGTACCGACGGTGCTTTTTATGGGCGGTGGACTGGGCCTGGGGCCGGTAGAAGAGGCGATAAAAGGGCTTAATGCAGGCGAAGTTTTACTTCAGATTATTGCCGTTGCCGGAAAAAACGCTGCGTTACAGCGACAACTAGAAATGATGGCAAAAGCCTCCAGGCAGCGGATGGTGGTGACGGGCTATACACAGCGTGTCAGAGAATTGATGGCTGCTGCCGATATATTGATTACAAAACCAGGTGCGCTTACTCTTAGCGAGGCACTAGCCTCTGCTTTGCCGATGGTGCTATTTAATACCATTCCGGGGCAGGAAGAGGAGAATGCCAAGTTTGTTATTCGGAATGGGGCAGCGTTAGCGGCTAATGGGGTAGAGGATATGAATTTTTTGATTAGCGAT
The DNA here is from genome assembly GCA_017889635.1 of Bacillota bacterium. Lineage (GTDB taxonomy): Bacteria > Bacillota > Negativicutes > Sporomusales > CTSoil-080 > CTSoil-080. Next base: position 51,963 of record JAGGAC010000006.1, read on the forward strand.
CTTGTTGCTAATCCCAATAAACTGGAAAAAATGAAGCTTAATGCTCAATTGCTAGGGCGACCGGGGGCAGCGGATGATGCTGCAGTTATGATCAGCAACATTATTACCTGCTGTCGAGGGCTTGCTGCCGGTGTTTAATGGTCTATTCTTCAGTAAAGGTGGGAGGACTGATGAATTTACGCGGCGTAAGAATAGCTTTGTCAGTCGGAGGAAGTGTTAAGCTCTTATTGGCACCAGCTGGAATCTTTCAGGGACTGCTTGATCGTCCGGGAGTGACGCATCAATTTTGCAACCGACAGGCAGTGGATATTTTGCGTAATGACGGTTTTGTTCTTACGGCCAATTTCTTTGAGAACTACTTGTCGGAGCTTAATGCCGGAGTGTGCTGGGCGGATGAAGGCTGGAAAAATGTCAGTCATTATTTTGATGCCGGGACCAGGAAAGGATTATGGCGCTTTTCGACAGCTGTTGACGACTTTAGAGACTACTTTGGTCGGTCACTGCAGTTAGCTAGGCGGAGCAATTGGCGAAAGGCCGTGTTTTTTTTAGGTGCAGCAGCTCATTTAGTTCAGGATTTATGCGTTCCTCATCATGCACGCGGCAAACTTTTTGCTGGTCACCAGCAATACGAGGCATGGGTAGAGGAGAACTATACTAAATTCGCTGTTAATGGTGCTGGATTGTATAATGACAAGCGGCATGCCCATTATCTTATGGTGGAGAACGCCAACGTTGCCGCTGAGTTTTTAAATTGGGTGGAACCTGGCACCTCAATGCAGGCTTATAATGAGGCAACAGCAATCCTTTTGGAGCGGGCGCAAAGAACTACCGCCGGATTGTTCCTGCAGTTTTATAATATGGTTGCAGCTGTTGCGCGTGTGGCATAGGTTACGAATTTTTTTGAGTTCAAACGCGTTTCTCGTACAAAAGCATTAAGTTAATCAAAAACGCTGTGGGGCATTATAATAAGCCGTCCACAGCGTTTTTGAAGATTTATAGTGGGTATATGCTTTGGGGCAGTGTATGTTGGTACAGCGCTGTTATAACTGGTATACGCGCTATTTCATAATAAAGCGAAATCCTGGAAGAATGACGGCTGCAGCTGCTACCAGGATGGCTAGAATAAACCCGGCTATGTTGCCCTGCTGCTTTAGCCAGCGGCCATAGGTATAGAGATGAATGCCGGATACTATTCCTATGATGGTGAATAATAGTTGCATTTTTATTCGCGACTCCTTGTTTGCTAATTTCTTGGTGGAGTAGTGCGCCATATAAGACCGGTGCGGCGTATTTTGGCGGTGACGTTGACGTGGATGTCGGCGGCTTGGTAAAGGGCTGTAGTGTTAGCTTGGGTTAGTTCGGTGGTGTTCGAAAATTGGGGGCGCAGATAGAGGCCAAACCCGACCGGGTCGGTGCCTAGTTCTTGGGTATGTCTTATCATTGCGGTTATCTGGCCCTTAAATAGGTTAGCGATCTGTGTTTCTAAAAGTTCACGGTAGCCTGGAGCTTCATAGTTAATGCCGGAAGTAATACCTAAGATTTCGCCTTCTAGTTGGACTTCGACGTCAAATATTGCCTGTCCGTTGTTTAAGTCAGCGCTTATCTTTGGTGTGGTGTCACAGTAGATGTTGAGGTTGACAGCATCTTTTTCTGGTTTTAGCGGGTCAACGACCCCGACGTAGCCGTGGATGAACTTGCCTTGGAGGAGGACTATTGCTCTGGTTTCGTCACTATTTAATACACCAACCATCTTATCGCCTCGGAAGGCAGCAAGGCCAAAGAATTCAGCAGGGTTTTCTGTGCCGGTGCGGGGCAATCCCCCAGGCAGGTAGGGATCGCCTTTTTGTTCAGGCGTTTTGCTGCCAGCCGGTTTGTCTTTTAAGGTCATGGGATTAATGCCGGTATAGGCGACATAAGGCGAGCCGCCTATGTTCTTATTTCGTTTGAGAAAATTGTGAATGGTGGAAGGAAGGTAGTAGCTGGAGTTATTAGCGTATGTGAAGACGGTTTCGTAATATTTTATGACAGTAGATTCCAGCGTAGGGGTGTTTCGCTTGATATAGTCTTCGGCGGTGCCTTGGACAATAATAAGATATGTAGTGTCACGGAAATCGCGGTTGCGGATGGGATAGGCTAAAGAGGGACCTAGTCCCTCGCGGGCTACTTCCTCTGAAAAGATCCAGGCGACAATATGCTTGTAGTTGGGAGTGCGGGGCATGGTGGAGCTAAGCAGCATGCGCGCTTCGGCAGGTGCAGGTACAATGATGGTGTTGGTTATCCAGGTTTTTTTTGAGGTGGCGTCTTTTGCGCCCATGATGCTGGAAGCGTCGCTACCACTGGCCGAGCGGGGGATAGCAAGCTGATAGGTAACCTTTTGTTTACCGCCCTCGGCTTTGTCTATGCCAATGACTTCAATATAGGCTAAACTGTCAGTTTCTTTTTGACTGTAACAGCCGGAACAAAGAAGAGTGAGAGTGGTAAGTAGTGTTACTAGTATGACGCGGATGAGCATGCTTTTCGCCTCGTTATTACAATATGCTAGCATGAGATTACTGATTTTTAATCGGTGACGTTCGCCAGATACGCCCGGTGTGACGTATCTTGACGGTGACGGTGACGCTGATTTCGGCTGCCTGGTAGAGCGCTGTCATGTCAGTTTGAGTCAGTTCACTGGTATTGGCCAACTGCGGGCGCAGATAGAGGCCAAACCCGACCGGGTCGGTGCCAAGTTTTTGGGTATGGCTTATCATCGCTGTTATTTGCTCCTTAAACAGATTTGCGACCTGTGTTTCTAAAAGTTCGCGGTAGCCTGGGGCTTCGTAGTTAATGCCGGAGGTGATGCCGAGTATCTCGCCGTCAAGATTAACGTTGACATCGAATACCGGTACGCTGTCGTTTAAGGAGGCCGTTATTTTTGCGGACTTACCGCAGATATTGAGGCTGATAGCATCTTTTTCCGGTTTTAACGGGTCAACGATCCCGATATAGCCATGGGGGAAGTTGTTTTGGAGGATGGCTATCGCCCTTGACTCGTCACTGTTTAAAACACCGACCATCTTATCTTCTCGAAAGACGGCTAGGCCGAGAAATTCAATCGGGTTTTCAGTACCGGTGCGGGGTACTCCGCCAGACAGATAAGGGTCGCCTTTTTGCTGAGGCATTTTAGCGCCGGAGGTCTTGTCTGATAAGGTCATAGGATTGACGGCGCTATAGGCTACATAGGGCGAGCCGCCGGCATTCTTGAGTCTGGAGTAAAACTCGTGCAAGGTGGAGGGAGAATAATAGCCTGATTCAGTGGCTGTTGCGAAAACAAGTTCGTAAAATTTGGAGATGCCTTCTTCCAGTGTAGGCTTATTATGCTTCATATACTCTTCAGCGGTGCCTGGAACAATGATAAGATACAGCGTTTCACGATACTCATGACTGCGGAGGATTTGGGCCAATTGGGGGGCGAGTCCTTGGCGGGCTATCTCCTCGGAAAAAATCACAATGCCGACATGGGTGAGGTTGTTAAGCCGAGACGTGGTGGATCTAAGCAGCATAGCTTCCTCGGCAGGTGAGGGCGTTACGATGGTGTTAAGTATCCAAGGCTTCTTTTGAGCGCTGCCATCTTCGCTCCTTCCGGAAGTAGCGCTATCACTTTTTCCACCGGGCACGGCAAGCTGAACGGTGATTCTCTGTTTGCCCTCATCGGCTTTGTCGACGCCGATGACTAGAACATAGGCTACATCGTTAGTCTCTGTTGAACCGTAGCAACCGGAGGAAAGCAGACTGAAAGTAACAAGTAGGACTGCTCCTATGCGCCTGATTAGCATGCTTTTTGTCTCCTTGTACGGAGCATGGCAGCGAAAAACAGGACAGTTGGAATGACAAGTGCGCCGATATTATAAAACAAAAAATGGGCTTTGGAATGAAGGAAGATAACAGCGGTAATTTCGTTTGGGAGCATGGCCAGTTCAGTAATAATGAGGAAAATTGGGATAATAAAGGGTCTAATATCTGATAGGTTGAACAAGCGGCCTAAGAGATAAAGCCCTATGTAGAAGGCTATAGCAATGTTCAAAATGCCGGTGATGACCCAGGCTAAAATAATCAAGGATTCGATGCGCTGAATGTAACGGTTGATGTAGACCAAACGCGCCAGCTCATAAAACGGCAGGACTTTTTCCCGAGCGACCTCAGTCCCAAAGGTGGCGATAAAGGCGGCTTGTGTCAGGCTTTTAATCAAGGAACTAATTCCGAGTCCATAGAGGACAGCTTTTTTTATGGTTTGTATATTTTGAAAACTAGTGGCGAGAATAGCGGGAATGATTATTCCTATTATAGCGCCTGTGCTTTGTATACCGGTGAGAATTACTTTGGCGAAACCAGGTCCGTTCCAGGGAGCAAGATATAACCATTGATACTGTGATGACAGCATCACTAACACAGTCAGCATGGATAAGATAATTACCAGAAGAATCATGTAGCCAGCGCGGGCGATTGACTCAATACCGATATAAGTGATAATAACAATTATCAAAGCGTACCACCCTATGATAAGCTCAAAAGGAAATTCGGGTAGGGCTGTAATCAGGGTATTTTCGGCGAATTGACGTAATAAGAGCCCGGCATCAAGAAAAGAAACGCTGATGTAGTAGATGATAATTAGACGGGCGGCTAGAGTACCTAACAGTTCTTCACAGGCTAAGCACAGGTCGCCGGAAGTATGGTTTAAGACATAGAGGAGTAAATACAGGATGATTATTCCGCAACAACCATTAGTAAGGGGAAGCATCCAAAGTGCGGTAGTTGCGCGGTCGATGGCCGAGGACCAGGCTGAAAGAAAGGAGGTGGCGAAGGTGGCTATGCAGACTAGGGTAAGCCCCTCGGCTACGCCCATTAGGACTGGTTTATGGCTCATGGCTCGTTCTCCTCTTGTGCGGGCGGCTCTTTTGTCCATTGTCGGCTGATATTTGCCTGCTTGCGTTTATCTTGCGGATTGAGTTCATCGGGGCGGCGCTCTTGGGAAAAGACAGGACCGCGTACTATTGTATCAAAGCCTGGTGTTGTTTTTGGCCCAACCGGCGCCATATAAGGCGCACCAAGTGATTTCATGCTGCATAACAAGACGGCTAAGGCTATTAAGCCGCTGGCGATGCCAACAAGACCAAGTAGGGCAGCGAGCAGTTCAAATGCAAAACGGACCAGGCGGAGGGAAAAGGCCATACTGTAGTCCGGAATGCTAAACGAGGCCAGTCCAGTAATGGCAATAATGACGACGGTAATTGGGCTGACAATGCTGGCTGCCACGGCGGTCTGGCCGAGGATAATGGCACCAACAATGCTGATAGTGGAACCAAGCATGCCGGGAACTCTTATTCCACCTTCCCGAAGAAGCTCAAAGGAAAATTCCATTGCCAAGATTTCGAGGAATGAGGGAAAGGGAACACGTTCCCGGGCGGTACCGATGGCCAGGATAAGGTCGGTGGGCAGTGCTTCTTGGTGAAAGTAACTTATAGCGATATAAAAGGCGGGTAGTATGGTGGCGATGATAGAGCCTAAAAACCTAACAATTCGGCTGAAACTGCCAGCCAGCCAGGAATAGGAGAAGTCTTCGGCGGAGTGGTACAGAGTGAAAAAATTTATTGGTGCTACAACAACAAAGGGGGAACCGTCAAGCAGTATGGCCAACCTTCCTTCGCTAATAGCGGCAGCGACACGGTCAGGGCGTTCGGTGGACAAAGTTTGTGGAAAGGGTAGTGATGGATGATCTTCGATAAAGCGTTGGAGCGCACCGGAGTCGGAAATGGTATCAACGTTTAAGTTGCTAAGACGCCTTCGGGCTTCTTGCACTAAGGCAGGGTTGATTATGGGCTTAAGATACATTATGGCACATAACGTATTGCTGCGGGTTCCAAGTGTCAATAGCTCGGTAGTTAGATCGTTGGTGCGGAGGATGGAGCGCACTAGGCCGGTATTTACCCGTAGTGTTTCGGTAAAGGCGCTTTGGCTGCCGCGGGCAGTTTGTTCCATTACCGGACGGTCAATGCTGCGATGTTCTTGTCCTTTGGTTTCAATAAGCATGGCTTTTGCCACATGATCAAAGAAAATAGCGGTATTTCCAAGATTAAGGCCGTCGGTCACGGCGCGCAGTGTATCGACCAAGATTGCCTGGCTGCCTGGAAGGTACTGTGTGATGAGGCGCTCCAGGAAATCATTTGTGTAGAGGTTGAGGTCGTCTTTTTTTGCTAGCATAAGGGGGTTTATAACAGTTTGGCTGATGGTGTTGCTATCGACAAGACCATCGATGAATGCTAATTTGGCGTTCATTAACGGTTTGGCAGGAATTGTAATACTTCGGAGGATAAGATCTTTATTCTGTGGCCAGTTATAGAGGTGCTTGAGCAAAAGTATGTTTTCCTCAAGACTGGTGCTAATTGATTGATCCAGTGGATTTTGGCTCAGGTTATAGGTTTCTACTAGGGGAGATAGCGCTTTTTGTTGCTCTTGAAGAATGTCTAGTTCAACTTTAAAAGCTTGGATTTTTTCTACTTGATAGGGTTCGCTAAGGAGCGTTTCGGCTTTTTCGAGTACTGAAGTAACGCGCTTGGCATAGCGAACTGTTGCCTTGTGCTGCGATAAAGCAATATCGAGCTGGTTGGGGGTCTCATTGCAGGGGGATTCCATTTCAGTAAGCACGAATTGTGAAGGGGTTTGCGGTGGCTGAAATATAACAAGTTTTTTTATTGCCTTGAAATTTTTTTGGAAAATATTCATTTCTGGCGTATCCTTAAAAACATATTTTTATTTCCGTTCGTAATTATAAGGTTATTATTAACCAAAAAGAAAATGATAAATACAAAACACGGTCATGACTATAGAATTAATCAATAGTCATGGCGATTATTCCTGGAGGTGGCGTAGTAGTTCAACCGCTGTAAAATTAACATTTTCATAACAATGGCTTAACACACCGGGGCTGGAGAAAAACTATAATGATGTTGTACATAAAAATCACTAGGGAGGCATCATAATGAAGTTTTCCGCGAAAACAAAAATAACGGCTATTCTGTCAGCTTTGGTGTTGACTGCCGGTTTGATTGGCGGTTGCGGCGGCGGAGCCAAAGACGCAACTCCGGCTGATGTTCAGGGGACAGTAACGGCATCCGGTTCTACTGCACTTTTACCACTATTAAAACCTGCCCAGGAAGAATTTCAGAAAAAGTATAGTAAGGTTACGGTTAATATTGCTGGCGGCGGTTCTTTCACCGGCATGAATCAAGTGGCTACAGGGGCCGTTAATATTGGTGACTCTGATGTGGCGATTCCTGCCGAATTGAAAGACAAAGGTTTGGTCGATCACCAGGTGGCGGTTGCACCATTTGTGTTTGTTGTTAATCCTAGTGTAACGGTGGAAAATCTTACTGAGCAACAATATATCGACATTCTTACCGGTAAAATTACTAACTGGAAGGATGTAGGCGGTAAAGACGAAAAAATTACTATTGTTCACCGTGCAAAATCTTCTGGTTCGCGGGCAACAATATCAGACATTGTGCTTAAAGGCGCTGCTTTTACTGATAACGCGGTAATTCAGGATTCGAACGGAGCTGTACGGGCGGGGATTGCCAGTACTCCAGGTGCTATAGGTTATATTGATGCCGCTTATGTTGATAATACTGTAAAGGCCTTAGCGTATAATGGAGTAAAATATGCGCCTGAGAATGTGCTTAATAAAACCTATCCGGTTTTTGCTTATGAACATATGTATACTAAAGGTGAACCTACCGGAGCAGTTAAAGCGTTCATTGATTATGTTATGAGCAAAGAGTTCCAGGAAACCTATGTTGAGAAAAACGGCTTTTTGCCTATGACAAAAATGAAATAACAAAACCCTCTTAATAATCGAGTATAGGAGTAAAGCCATGTCAGGCCAGGCATGGCTTTACTCCTATTATACTTAACAAAACCTTAACAATTGATTAACATTGTCGATGTTATTCAGCACTATAATAGAAAGAGAAGTAGCTGAGATTGTACTGGAGGTGACCGTGTGTCTGCTACGATTATAGATCATCACAGGCTTAAACTTATGTATGACCGTTATGTGCGTTATTTATTATTTGCCTGTGCCTTTTTGATGACTTTTATTATTTTATCAATAGTGATTTTTGTTGGTCAGCAGGGGCTAGTGACTTTTACTGAGGTCAGTCCGGGGGATTTTTTCTTTAATGCTAAATGGGATCCGAGTGAAGGGCAATTCGGGGCAATGAGTTTTATAGCGGGGTCACTATTGGCAACGCTATTGGCGGTGGGGTTTGGAGCTCCGCTAGGGCTAACGGGAGCGGTATTTATGGCGAAAATTGCACCGCCTTGGCTACGGGAAATAATGCGGCCGGCAACTGATTTATATGTGGCAATACCGTCAGTGGTTTATGGCTTTATTGGTTTAACAATTATGGTGCCGTTTATTCGTAATTATTTGCATGGTAATACTGGCTTCGGTCTATTAGCAACTTCGATTATACTAGCGGTGATGATTTTGCCGACCATAATCAGTATTTCCGAAGATGCTATCAGGGCGGTACCTGGATCGCTGGAAGAAGCTAGTTTGGCGCTAGGGGCTACTAGGTGGCAAACGGTTAGGCGGGTGTTATTGCCTGCCGCTATGCCGGGAATACTGACTGCGATAGTCTTAGCTATGGCCAGAGCGGTGGGAGAAACGATGGCAGTGCAAATGGTAATTGGTAATACACCGCAACTGGCAAAGTCGTTATTTATGCCTACATCGACACTGACTAGTGAAATTGTTATTGAAATGGGTAATACTCCGTTCGGGTCAGCGTGGGGTAATTCATTATTTCTTATGGCGCTGGTGCTGCTTCTGATATCACTTTTAATGATTGTGGCGATTCGTAGGCTTGGTCGAGGGAGCGTGGTATGATGTCGGCACGTATATGTGATAAAATCGCAACAGCGATAGCTTGGCTGGCGGCTATTGTGATTCTCGGGGTGTTGGCGTCGTTTTTGCTATACATGCTTTATAAGGGACTACCGGTGCTAAGCTGGCATTTCATTACTGGAATGCCGAGTGATATCCGGGCTGGTGGCGGGGTTGGACCCGAGCTGTTTAATTCTTTTTATATTCTAGTGCTGTCCATGCTTTTTTCTTTTCCCGTGGCTCTTGGGGCCGGAATTTACCTGGCCGAGTATGCTGGAACAGGCAGGGTTACCGAGCTTATAAGGTTAAGTACAGAGAGTTTGGCTACTGTTCCCTCTATTGTACTAGGGCTTTTTGGCATGATAGTTTTTATTAATTACCTTGGGTTGGGAATAAGTATTCTTAGTGGCGCCTTAACGCTAACTCTTCTCAATATACCGGTGCTGGTTCGGGTTACGGAAGAGTCGTTTCGAGCGGTGCCGTCCTATTATCGTGAGGCTAGCCTTGCTCTTGGTGCAACAAAGTGGCAAACTATTTGGCGGGTGGTGCTTCCGAATGCATTGCCGGGCTTAATTACCGGAATAACGCTGACTGCCGGTCGGGCGATGGGTGAAACTGCAATTCTAATTTTTACTGCTGGTACAACAGTGTCGCGCCAGGCAGGTGATTTTGATCTTTTTGCCGCCGGAGAAACGTTGGCTGTTCACTTATGGTATGTCATGGGTATTGGGTTGGTACCTGACAGGATGGAGATTGCTAATGGCATTGGTGCTCTGCTGATTATTACAATTTTAATCTTTAATTTGGCATTTACTATTCCGGGACGAATGCTGCAAAAAAGAATGACTGGAACTAGGCAATAATTATAAATAAAGCGGGCCGAATGGCCCGCTTTATTTATTTTGGAAAAGGTTAATTAAATATTAATATTATGTTAATTGTTTTCTGACCGCATATGTAATATTTGGATAAAATGCTAAAATATTCTTATACCGATGATGTGGAGGGTTAAGTCTATATGCGCCAAGAAATTGCAAAGTTGATAAAGAGACTCATAGTAAGGTTAGCAGGGGTTACATTGCTGTTAAAATCAATTGGTGTTCGGATGACTATTGTTACTGTTATGTTTTGCGTTGTGCCAATGTGTCTAGTGGGATGGTATTTTACCGATCAGATGACAGACAGTCTCATTCAGGCAGCGCTTGAGCGAAATAATAAGGTGGCGGAACGTGCTGCAAGCGATCTTGGTGTATATGTTCGCAGCAAAATGAACTTTCTGGCGGTGTCAGGAGGAAAAGCTGAATTAAGGCGGCTCGAACCGGTAGGTTCGGTGGCTTTTTTGGAACAACTTCAGCCTTATTATGGCGGAAATGATGCACTTTTTGTTGTTAATCGGGAGGGGAAGCAAATTGCCCATACTACCGGCACTGAGCCGGTGAATATTGCTGAGCAGGATTACTTTAAGACGGTGCTAAACGGTACGCCGGTATTTTCTGAGCCAATTACCAATAAGCTCAGCGGTAAATTGGCATTTATCGGAGCGGTGCCTATATTCGGTGAAGATAACACGGTAGTTGGTGTACTGGGGGCTAATGTAGCTATGGAGAATATTACAATTCTTGTTGAACAAATTTTGGCGCAGAATCCGGGATGCATTATCAATGTTATTGATAAAAACAGGATTCCGGTGATTCTTCAAACAGATTCTAGCGCGGTAGCGGAGCGTAAAGTACTGGAAGATTCATTTTATCAGGAGGCGGTAGACCGTGAGATCGGAAGTTGCTCCAGCTTTTTTCGTGGACAGGAATATTTGGTTTCCTATCGGCCTGTAGCCGGTACGACGTGGCTGGTTGTTACCCTCTATCCAAAAGCGACGGTGCTTAGTGAGGCCTGGGGTATGGTTGGGTGCAGTATAATGATAATGGCAGCACTGGTCATAATTTTTGCTGTTGTCGCCTTTTTTTATGTCCGGCGTACTTTAGGGCCTCTCAGGTTGCTTGATGTTGGAACTCAGCGGGTGGCGGAAGGGGATCTTACTAGCACAATAATGATAAATAGCAATGATGAAATCGGCCAGGTAGCAAAAGCTTTTAATGGTATGACTACCAGTCTGAGGCAAATTGTTTGCTCTGTAAAACAGTCGGTTGCGTTGGTGATAGAGTCATCCCGCCAGGTTAATAGTGCTGCCGAGCAGTCAGGAAGTGCTGCGTTAGAGGTTACTAGAGCTATTCAGGAAATGGCAGAAAAAATAAATGGACAAAGTAATGAAACTATTGCTACTGAAAAGCTGCTGACCGATCTTGTGTTGATTACGGATACTGTTTCTGGCAGTATCGGCCAGGTGACAGTGGCGGCGGACGAATCGTCAAAAATTGCTGCAACAAGTCAGGACGTAGTGGATAAAACGGTGGAAAAAATGCGGCGTTTGAAGGATGGATTAGGAGGAACAACAGCAATTATAACGATGTTGGACAACAGTGCGATGAAAATTGGTAATATTACTGGTCTGATTACTGGTATTGCTAATCAGACAAATTTGTTGGCTTTGAACGCTTCGATTGAAGCCGCGCGGGCAGGAGAGTGGGGACGGGGCTTTGCGGTGGTGGCTGACGAGGTGCGAAAGCTGGCTGAACAGACGTCGCAGTCTGCCAAAGATATCACTTTATTAATTAAAAAAATTCAGACAGAAACGGCGGCTGTGGCAACCGCCGTGGAAGAAAGTCTTATCGAGGCTCAGCAAGGGGTTGAGGTGGCGACAGGACTTGGAGTGTCTTTTAATAAGATTGTACAATCTGTTGAAAATGTCCAATTTCAGGCTCGTACCATTAGCCGGGAGACGGAAAACCAGGTGGTCCTTTGCCATGAAGCTATGGCTGCTGTAGCTAATATCAACCGGTTGGCTGGAGAGAATACCGCCTGTACGGAGGAAATTGTTGCGGTAAGCGAAGAGCAGGCAGCAACGGTTAAAGAGATCACTGATTCGCTTTTGGAGTTAGAGAACATGGCTTTTGAACTGGAAAGGATGGTAGCTAGCTTTAAGAATTAACTTCAGAGGCTTTTACGATGAGGGTTGGACATGTGGCGTAGTGAACAACGTGATTACTGACGCTGCCCAGGAGAAAACCAGCAAAGCTGTTTAGGCCCCGACGGCCCATGATGATGAGCGAGTAGCCTTCGTTAGCGGCGATATCTACGATTAGTTTGCCGGGCGGGCCATATTCCAGACGAGTCGTTAGCCTGCCTTCGTAGTCCGCTAAGATTTCTTGAGTTTTTTCCAGGATTAACTCGCCGCTTTTTTCAAGATTTTGTAAGACCGAGCGCGGGATGTTAACGGTATCAGGCATGCTGAATGACGGTAAGTCATAGTAATTTTGGATAATATGAAGCAATGTGATCTGGCTATCAAATTTTTCACCAACTGTTTTAGCATACTTGGCTGCTTTTAAAGCCATCTCTGAACCATCGGTGGGTACAAGAATTTTATTAATCATGACACAACACCTCCTTTTTATATTGTAGAGATATTCTGTTTCTAAACGGTATATCCTGCTGGACGATTGTTCATCAATGGTCATGTGGCTGATGGAGGAGTTTGTGGAGTAAAAAACGAGGAGTGTTTTACTCCCCGTTTTATGTTTCGGCTATGATTTTTCCGGTTTCGGTTAGGTCATAGCCGCCCATGCCGGATATTTCATTATGGAAGCTATTTGATTTAAGAATTGAGAGTAGAGCCTGGAAATGAGGCTTGTTAGCGTCTTCTTTGCGGATTACGAGGTCATAGCGTTCGTTTTGCAGTGGTACAAAATCAATGTCTTGTACTTGAAGTGCCGCTTTTTCGATGCCAAGTCCCACGTCAGCGACGCCTCTGGCTACAGAGCTGGCTACGGCTAAGTGGCTCATTTCTTCGTGCTTGTAGCCACTGATGGTTTGATGGTCGATGCCGAGGATGCGAAGTTTCTCATCAAGCAAAACTCTAGCACCTGAACCAGGCTCGCGGTTGACAAATTGTACGTCAGATCTGGTTAAGTCTTCCCAGGAGTTGATTTCTTTCGGATTGCCTTTGACGACATAAAATCCTTCAATCCGGTAGGCTAGGTTGATGATTTGGGTACGATGACCTGGCAATATTCGGCGGACATAAGGGAGATTATAGGTATTGCTGTCGCTATCCCAAAGATGGGTGGTAACGGCGTTGGCTGTGCCTCGGTAAAGGGCAAGTAGTCCATCAATGCTACCGCTGTAATTGCGAAGAAACCGGATATGCGGCATTTGTTTTTCAAGGTGACGGGTTAAGATGTCCAGTATAACATCTTGGCCACAAAGTATAAGTCCATCTGGGGCGGTGAATGGGACTTCGGAAACGGCGTTAGACGCGGTTTGGGCAGCAGGTGAGTGGCCTTTAGAGTTTTTAATGTAGATTTCAAGGTCTGGGGCTTCAACGCGGACTTTCCGGCCGATGCGATAGGCGGAGAGGTCACCGCGTTTAATCATCTCATAAACAGTGAAACGGGAGATTTTCAGTATTTTTGCCACTTCTTCAGGCGTATAGGAAACAGTTTCGCTCATGAATCCACCTCATCTGGTTTAAAAATCTAGATACTAAAAGGTTTGCGCAAATAATTGTATAGGTAAGTTGATTTTAGGAATAATGTACAACCAGTCTTGCAATTATATTACTGCAAATAGTATAATAATATCATTATATAATGTTTGGTTTTGTTAGGTAGCGTTAGTTGCAGAAAGAAGCTAATGATTGAAGTTTATATTTTTATTGTAAATTGACGACAATGTTGTGTCAACTAACGTAGTTATTTTGGACTATGTTAGTTGACATTTATTTTTAAGTATATAATGTTTTGGAGGGAGATTATGATGAGAAAATGGTCAGTAGTATGTGTAAGTGTCATAATGGTATTGGGGATTATGATTGCTGGATGCGGTGGGGCAAAAGATGCATCCGAGAGCGCTGCTAAGGTGGAACTTAATGTTTCTGCGGCGGTAAGTATGAAGGATGCTTTGGCAGAGATTCAAAAAAATTATCAGGCTAAATATCCTAACGTGACTTTGGTATATAATTTGGGAGCATCAGGTACGCTTCAGAAACAGATTGAGGAAGGAGCACCGGCTGATATCTTTATTTCTGCAGCGACTAAACAAATGGATGATTTGGAAGCCAAGAATCTTATTGATAAGGCTACCCGTAAGAATTTGTTGGACAATAAGCTGGTTATGATTGTGCCACAAAATTCAACTTTGGTTATTAATAAGTTTGAAGACCTGGTTAAAGCCGATGTGCAGAAATTCTGTATTGGTGAACCGTCAGTAGTTCCTGCCGGGCAGTATTCTAAAGAGGCTCTTAATAAATTGGGGATTTGGGATGGGATAAAGGATAAGGTTGTTTTGGCCAAAGATGTGAGAACGGTGTTAACTTATGTTGAAACCGGCAATGTTGAGGCTGGACTGGTGTATAAAACTGATGCGATTGTTAGTGATAAAGTGAAAATTGTTGCTAGCGCTCCAGAAGGGTCACATAAACCAATAGTTTATCCGGCGGCGATTATGGCAGGGACAAAAGAGCGGAAAGCAGCGGAAGATTTTTTTGCTTATTTGACTAGTCCTGAAAGTGTGGCTGTATTTGAAAAATACGGTTTTTCGATGAACAAGTAAGAATCTTATTTATAACTCAACTAAAACTAACCGAAACCAATAGAAAAGGTGAAGGCGGATGATCGAGTGGCAGCCAGTAATTTTATCAATTAAAGTAGCGTTAATGTCGTTAGTATTTGTTACTGTTTTTGGAGTAGCTTGCGCTTACTCTATGCGGCGGCTGGAATTTCCGGCTAAGGCGGCGCTGGAAGCTGTGTTTACCCTGCCACTGGTATTGCCGCCTGTGGTAACAGGGTTTATTCTCTTGGTCATGATCGGTAAAAATGGACCTATAGGACGGCTGTTTACAGATTACTTTAATACGCAACTGATTTTTACGCCATACGCAGCAGTGTTGGCTGGGACGGTAGTAGCTTTTCCTTTGATGTATCAGAGTACTAAGGCGGCTTTGCAAGGCGTAGATGCCCGGTTTGAAGATGCTGCCAGAACGTTAGGAGCCGGCGAGTGGCGGGTGTTTTGGACTGTTACGCTGCCGTTAGCTTGGCCGGGACTTGTTGCCGGAGTGGTGCTATCATTTGCCAGGGCTTTAGGTGAGTTCGGTGCGACCATTATGGTGGCCGGAAATATTCCCGGCAAGACGCAGACCTTGCCTTTGGCAATATATTTTGCTGCCGAGTCAAACGATCTTTCTACCGCTGGAATTTATGTATTAATCATCAGTGGCATTACCTTTGCCGCAGTATATTGGCTAAATATCTGGACTAAGACTAAAGTGAAAACTTCTAGTTACCGGGGAGTGATCTGATGCTGACGGTTGATATTGTAAAAATCTTGCCTGATTTTATATTAAAACTAAACTTCACGGTGAATAATAATGTGTTGGTGTTGTTTGGGCCATCTGGTTGCGGCAAGACAACAACTTTACGCTGTATTGCCGGGTTAACTCGCCCGGATGACGGATCAATTGTTTTTGGCAAGGAAATTTTTTATTCTGCTGAAGAGCAGAGGTTTGTTCCCCCAAAGGACCGAAATGTCGGCTATATGTTTCAGGACTACGCATTGTTTCCCCATATGAGTGTGAATAATAATATCTGGTATGGGGTAAAACAAAAGAGTACTAAGACAGTTGAAAACTATGAGAAGCTAATGGCGCTTTTGAAAATTGGGCATATTTCTGCGCGCCCAATCCACCAGCTTTCTGGTGGCGAAAAGCAACGGGTAGCTTTGGCCAGGGCCTTAATGGCTGAACCGAAAATACTGCTGTTGGACGAGCCTTTGTCCGCGTTGGATTGTGATACCAGGCTGGAATTGCGTGGCGAACTTAAGCGAATGCAACTGATTTCAGGGATTCCGTTTGTTCTGGTAACCCATGATGCGGATGAGGCCAGAGCTATGGGCGGTGAAGTATTGTTTATTGACAGAGGGCGGCAGGCGCCAGCGCCTGCGCATTGGAAAAAGTGTATTTGTGCACATGAGCAGTTTGGCTGATAATAATGCGTTTTATAATTAAATTTCGGTTTCCGCGGCTGGCAATAAAACCAGCCGTTCAATTTTTTAGGGCATGATCTTTGGCCGAATAGTTAGGTTGCTAGCGGAATAATATAACAATGTTGTTCTAAGAGAAGTAAGCCCCGAAAACCGGGGTGTATTATTCTAGACACTAATGGGGCGTAGTGATATAATAAAAGCCCAAATCAAAAGGTTTATTGGTTTTACCGATGAATTTTTAGCAAATATATTGATATAGAGGAGAGTTGCCTATGGATAAAACGAAAGCATTGGGGGAGGAAAAAGTTTCTTCACTGCTATGGAAGTTTTCTGTGCCCGCTATTTTCGCGATGCTGGTTAATGCATTGTATAATGTGGTGGATAGTATTTTTGTTGGGCATGGTGTAGGGGAGATCGGGTTGACCGCGGTGACCATAGCGTTTCCGTTGATGATGGTGCTGATGGCGGTTGGCATGTTGATCGGTTTGGGAGCGGCAACGCTGGTTTCGATACGGTTGGGGGAAAATAACAAGGCCGAGGCTGAGCTTATTTTGGGTAATGCCTTCACGCTGATTATGGTTTTGGTTTTGACAACAACTGCGGGATTGTTGATGTTTTTAGATCCGATTCTAATAAAGCTGGGGGCAACCCCTGATGTACTGCCTTATGCCCGGGATTTTACCAAGATTATACTTATGGGTAGTTTATTTATGCATATCGGGTTTGGTTTGAATGGTGTTATCCGGGCCCAAGGGGACCAAAATACGGCAGTTGCAACAACTTTGGTATCAGCGGTCTTGAATATGGTGCTTAATCCGCTGTTTATTTTTGGGCTTGGTCTCGGTATCAAGGGATCGGCACTGGCAACTGTTGTTGCCCAAGCTGTCGTCGCAATTTGGGTAATAGTATACTTTGTCCGGGGCACAGTCGGACTTAAGCTCAAAAGAGCCTATATTGGACTTCGCGCTGATATTGCGGTTAGTATTTTTAAGATTGGCCTGTCGGGATTTCTTATGCAGGCAACCAACAGTATTGTAATGGTTATTATAAATTATCAGTTGATGGCCTACGGTGGAACAGTGGCAATAGCTGCCTATGGTGTTATAAACCGTGTGTTTATGCTGATGCTGATGCCGGTGCTTGGCATAATGCAGGGGGCGCAACCGATTATTGGCTATAACTATGGTGCCCGTCAGTTTGACAGGGTGATTACTACGCTGAAAATAGCCGCTGTTGCGGCAACGGCAACTTCTGTATGTGGGTTCATTGTGGTAGAGGTGTTTCCGGCCTACATAATGCAGCTTTTTAATGGCGATGCTGAGTTGACGAGGTTGGGAGCATACGCGATGAGGCTGTTCTTTGTGATGCTGCCGGTTATCGGGTTCCAGGTGGTAGGAGCTAATTACTTTCAGGCGGTTGGTAAAGTAAACTATGCCATTGTTCTTAATCTTTTACGTCAGGTTATTATTTTGATACCGGTGCTAAGTATTCTGCCGGGGCTGATTGGTCTGAACGGGATATGGCTGGCAGGGCCGATTTCTGATTTTTTTGCTGCCGCTATCACTGGCGTTTGCCTAACTATGGAGGTACGACGGTTGACTACGGCGCATGGCGATGAACAACTGTCAGCAGGATAGCTAGTATACAATAGAAAAATGGAGTCTGCCTTTTGTGAGGTGGACTCCATTTTTATTCTAGTTGTAAACTATGTTACGGGTTGGGCGCTGTTGTCGAGTTCCTTTATGAATAAGGGAATTAGCGGATTAGAGTTTTCCTTTTTCCAGGCTACTACTACGTCTACGGCTGTTGAATCTTCGCCGAGATCAAGGAAACGGAGGTTGGGGTTGGTATAGGCTTCGACACATCGTGGTAAAATGGAAATGCCGATACCTGATTCGATGGACATAAGGACTGATTCCATAAAGCGATGATGGCTTACTACTTTAGGAGTAATTCCGCGGTCGGCGAAGGCTTTAACAAGTTGATCAATTGGGGCAGGACCTTCATCACGAGACATTAAAACGAACGGTTCTTCGGCAATGGCGGAAAGCGTGATGGTTTTTTCATTGGCTAAAGGGTGGTCGTAGCGTACCACTGCTGCTAGAAAATCGGTGTATAGTGTTTTCCAGGCAAAATCTTTTTTATCTAGGTTAAAGGCCAACATGCAGGCGATATCGAGTTGGCCATGTCTCAGGGCATTGGTCAGCGGCCACAGTGTATACTGGGTTAAACTGAGGTCAATGTTTGAATATCTTTGACGGAACTTGGCCACAAATTGCGGTAAGAACTTTTTAGCCGCTTCAGCCATAAAACCGATTTTAATATTGCCAATAAGACCAGAGCGAATCCGGCGAGTCGCAGCGACAGCTTCTTCGGTTTTGATAATTATTTCTTTAGCCTCTTTTAGAAATACTTCACCAGCGACAGTTAGACGTATAGATCGACCATTTCGGTCAAATAGTTTTACGTCCAGATACTCTTCAAGTTCAGCAATTTGCTGGCTTAAGGTTGGCTGGGTTATGAAGAGATGTTTGGCTGCTTCAGTGAAGTTAAGATATTCAGCTGCTGAAATAAAGTAACGTATTTGGCGTAGTTCCATAGAACCCCCTTAAGGATAATAAATAATGGATGGTTTGTATATTCTGAAAAATATTTAATATTCTGATCAATATTGAGAGGAAATCCTTATTATTTGAAGTATATACTAAATATGTTAAAAATTAAATACCATAAACTTATTATACCAAATTCAATAGGTCTTTTCTATTGCTAACAAGGAATAATCTATTTCCTTTTAAGTAGAGAAAGAGGTTATTATAATAGAGTAAGAGTTTAAAAAATTCAAATATATTAAACAAAGTTCAATATGTAACATAGTTGGATTTTACGATTATAGCCTTACATTTGCATAAAATTGTAGGTGGGGAAACAGAAAATATCCATGCTTTTATCCCGAATTTTCCTGATGGTTGTGATGGGTATGTTACTGTTTTTTTGGAAAAAATATATTTTGTGATAGAAAGCGGAGTCAAATCGTTACATATAAAGCGCATATCGTTTTCAAAGTTTTAGAATAATTTTTTGCGAGATTGGGAAAGGATTAGTAAGTCAATCAAACTAAGTAACCGCTAGTATGTTGGTAGCTAAACTTCTGTGTACCATTGCCGGGATTAATATCATGTGTAGGTATGCCTCCCGGTACAGCGAATGATGAACGATAGGGTGGTTATCGGTTTCATTACCTTGGAATTTATCATTGGCCGGATTAGTTAGTGGTTGCGCAGATAGTTACAATCACATAAATAATCATAAGTTATTGGGAGGAATTTAAAAATGGGAAAAAAAGTATTCGTTGATCTGACACATCCTTTCAGTGCAGAAATTCCACGCTGGCCTTATTTCGACAAGCCGGTAATCGATAATACGCACACCATGGCTAAGGGCGGCGTTTTGACGCAGAAGATCACCTGTACTATGCACACCGGTACGCATTGCGATGCTCCCCGGCATGTTATGGAAAAAGAGTTCGACGGAAAAAGAGCTCGTTACACTCACGAGATGCCTGTTGATGCATACACCGGTGATGCCGTTTGCCTCCCCATCGAGATTGAGCCTTGGGGCTTGATTGGTCCGAAACATCTTGAAGATGCCTGCAAAAAAGTAGGTATTAAGCCAAGTGAACTGGAAGGCATGGTTGTCTGCTTGAACACTGGTATGCATCGCAAGTTCGATGACTCCAAGGAGTATTATCATTACGCTTGTGGTACTGGTATCGATGCCGGCAAGTGGTTTGTTGAGCACAAGGTTAAGTGCGTTGCTATGGATAGTCAGGCTCTGGACCATCCTCTCCACACTGCTATGGGCAATAACGGCATGACTCGTATGAACCTGCTCGGTGCTTCAGGCAGACCTATTACCGAAGAGTACATCGAAAAGTTCGGTATTGAGGCATATGCCGAATTTGATAAAGATACTTACATCAAAGTTCATGGTAAAGAAGCATATGATAAGAAATTCGGCGCTCTGGAAGAAATTGGTTGCTGGGGCACTTGGGAACCATGTCATAAGTATTTACTTGGTCATGGCATTGTCGGCGTTGAAAATCTTGGTGGCGATCTGGATAAGGTTTCCGGTAAACGGTTCAGATTCTACTGTTTCCCGCTCCGCTGGTATCTGGGCGATGGCTCCATGGCTCGCTGCGTTGCCGAAATCGATGAAAATGATATGAATAAAGTGCCAGACAGAACATACACTTACGGCGGAAATATCTAATTGCAGATAGGCAGTATCTGCGAAATTATAAGCTAAGCGTATTGGTGTAAAGGAGAGAGTGGCATGATTGATAAGCAGTTTGTGGATAAGCTGTTTGATGTTAAGGGAAAAGTAGCGGTAATTACAGGCGCTACCGGAGCATTGGGAAAGGCTGTTGCTCGTGGCTATGGTCTGGCAGGAATGAAAGTTTTTGTCACCGGCCGTGGTGACGAAAAGTGTCAAGCTCTTTGCAAGGAGTTAGCCGCGCAGGGAATTGAATGCGCTTACTCAGCTGGCGATCCTGCTGTGGAAGCGGATGCGATCAGGATAGTAAAAGATGCAGTGGCCAAATTCGGAGAAATCAATGTATTGGTAACCGCTGCCGGATATAACCATGCACAGCCGATTCTCGAACAGGATTTGGCGGAATGGCAAAAAATCATGAGTTCCGATGTTCAAGGAACATGGTTGTTCTGTAAATACGTCGGCGAGCAAATGGTTAAGCAGGGCAAAGGCGGCAAAGTGATTCTGGTATCTTCCGCCCGCTCCAAAGCTGGCATGGCCGGCTATACTGGCTATTGTACGGCTAAAGGCGGCATTGATCTTATGGCTCAATCGCTGGCTTGCGAATGGTCGGAAAAATACAAGATTAATGTCAACACCATTAATCCGACGGTGTTCCGTTCGGATTTGACGGAATGGATGTTTGATCCAGAAAGTGCCGTGTATAAAAACTTCTTAAAGCGTCTGCCAATTGGTCGTCTTGGCGAACCAGAAGATTTTGTTGGGCCGTGTATTTTTCTTGCCTCAAGCGCCAGCGACTTTATGACAGGTGCCAATGTTGCCGTTGAAGGCGGCTATTGGGCTTGTTAATAAATATAAAAATATTTTAGATAAATTTGGATTATTGCTAATGAAACTAGACTGTATCAATCAGTCTAGTTTTTCTCTTTGGGGTAGTCAGGTAACTTTAACTGCCGAATCAGTTTTGTAAAAATGGTAATACTTTAATTAGTGCATATTTTTGGAAAAGTGAACAGCTATTTAGTATTTAGAGGGGATAAGCAGGAATTAGCCCCAGGGAAGTGCAATATAAATTGCAATATTTATATGTAATGAACTAATATTTGGGAGTGATAGTGTGAAATTTGTAGTAGACAAAGAGGTTTTTGAACACTTAGAAGATGTTTGCTTTGGTGTTGTTTTTGCCAAAGGAATAAATAATCGCGAAGCTATTAGTCAAATTGGCGAACTCCTTGACTATAGTATTCAAGGAGTTGAAAACAAGTTTGTTGGTCAAAAGGTTAAGGAGTCGCCGGAAATGATTCCTTATCGCCAAGCCTTCGTAAAGTTGGGAATAAATCCTAACAAATTTTTAAGTTCAATTGAGGCAATGGCCTCCCGCATTGAGAAGAAAAAAGGGTTTCCTAAGATTAATCCAGTTGTGGATATCGGAAATGCTGTGTCACTAAAATTTCTGGTGCCGCTTGGGGCTCATGATGTTGATAGCGCAGCAGGAGATATTGTTGTACGGTTTTCTCAGGAGGGTGATATGTTTATACCTTTTGGCGAGAAGAAGGCTGAGGTTCTGGAAAAGGGAGAATTGATATATGCTGCCGGCGATCAGGTAAAGACCCGGCGGTGGATTTGGCGGCAAAGCGAGGCCGGAAAAGTGACGGAAGAAAGTCGAAATATTTTCTTTCCAATTGATGGGTTTACCAGCCAGAACCAGGAGCAGGTGATTGCTGCCAGGGATGAATTAGCCAGGCTTCTTTGCCAATTCTTTGGGTGTGAGGTACAGGTGGGATTTGTCAATAAAGAAAATATGCAGCTAAGTTTTGAATGACAGCTTGTTGTCGATAAAAGAGCAGCAATGATTTTGTAGGAGTGTGGCTTCCGATGAAGCTTGCTGAGGGAACAGTCTTGACGCCGGTAGTAAAGATTGCCGGAGATCATTTGGCTGAAACTGAGGACGTAATTGTGGAAGAAATGCCGTTAACAATTTATCTCAACGGGCAGGAATTGGTTACTATGCTTTGTTCACCAGGAAATGAGTGGCATTTGGTTACTGGTTTTTTGGCAACAGAGGGCATGATTAAAGATCTGACTGATCTCAGAGTAGTCAACATCGATATTGACAGTGGTTTAGTGTGGGTTGAGACAAATGAGGTTGGCGCCGGGGCTGACAAGCTGTACCTCAAACGCTGTTTGAGCGCCTGCTGTGGCAGAGGCCGAGTAGGTTTTTATTACGCAAATGATGCTAAGGTGACAAAACGAGTGGAAACCGAGCTCTGTATGTCGATCGAAGAGGTTTTCGCTTATCAGGTGGCATTAGAAAATGCGTCCGAAGTTTTTCGCTTAACTGGAGGTGTTCATGGTGGCGGTTTGGCGGCGGAAGGCCGCCTGATTTACCATTGCCATGATATTGGTCGTCACAATGTTTTTGATAAGCTTTATGGCTACTGTTTGGAGCATGGAATTTCAACTACTGATAAGGTAGTTGTATTTACAGGAAGGGTGTCTTCGGAAATAGTGCTGAAAGTTGGTAAAATGAATATTCCTGTAATTATTGCCCGTGCGGCGCCAACGAGTTTGGCGCTTGGATTGGCAGAGGAATTAGGAATTACGGTAATCGCTTTTAGCCGTGGAGAACGTTTCAATGTCTATACTCATCCTAATCGAGTCTTGTTTTCTGCACCGTAATGGATTTTGTGAGCGGTGGCTACTGTTTAACCTCGTTTGCAGCAGTGCAACGAGGTTTTTAAATGTTTTAAGGGCCTTTGGGTGGTGGTTTTCAGGTTGGAGGATTTCACATAAAGTATTATTTTGTTGAAATTTGTAAAAGGTTTATCAAAGCTTTGGTTGAATATAGTTTTCAGAATGGAAAAAAAGTGATATATTGATAAACATAGGTATTCAATATGTTATTAATGTTTGCAGTATTTTGAAAAGGGGAATTGCAGTTGATGAGGTCAATGGGTATTTGTCTGGGCGCGTCCCGGATTAGCTTGGTGGTTGTTGAACAGACTGAGGCAGGTATTGAACTGGTTACAACCGATTCACGATCGCATGATGGCGACATCGTGAATGTGCTGGATGCTATGCTGGGATCTCTTGCCGGAATCGAGACTGGCCGAATAGCGGTGACCGGGCGTAAGTTTCGCAATTTAATTAATCTGCCGTCGATTGCGGAAGCTGAAGCGGTAGAAATTGCCTACAGCCATCTTAAGGACAAGTATCCTGAGTGTAATGGAATTGTGTCTGCCGGCGGCGAAAATTTCATGACTTATCAATTAAACAGCATGGGGCAGATTGTAAATGTTATTACCGGTAATAAGTGCGCTTCGGGGACCGGAGAATTTTTTTTGCAGCAGCTCAAACGGATGAACTTATCGATTGAGGAGGCTTTAGCCTGCGCTGATTCTGAGGATGCTTATATCGTTGCCGGTAGATGTTCGGTATTCTGTAAAAGTGACTGTACCCATGCTTTGAATAAAGGTGCGGCTAAGGGCAAGGTGGTAGCTGGACTATGCCGGATGATGGCAGTTAAGATTTTGGAGTTATTGAAAAGGTGTTCAGCAGAAAAATTTCTAATTATTGGTGGAACAGCAAAAAATAAGGTAATGATTGATTACATAAAAGGTGACGCGCTGCAAGATAAAACAATTTGCGTTGCTGATGAGGCTGCATATTTTGAGGCTTTTGGGGCTGGGGTATGGGCGCTGGAAAATGGCACAATGCCGGCGGGTGTTCTTAGTGGCAAAAGTCTGGTTGGACAGGGTGCAGGCGATAGCACGTTTACTTTTCTTCCGGCTATAAGTCAGGCGGCTGACAAAGTGGTGTTTAAAACGGTGACAAAGGATAAGGCTCGTGCGGGAGATCGATGTATCGTTGGTCTGGATGTAGGATCAACTACCACTAAAGCAGTGGTGTTGCGTCAGGAAGACAATGCTATTTTAGGATCGGTGTATCTGCGGACGAATGGCGACCCGGTTCGTGCGGCTAGGCAATGTTATCAGGAACTGGTAACCAATGTGGGAGACACTTTGGTTATCGAAGGGCTGGGAGTAACCGGGTCAGGAAGGCAAATTGCAGGTTTACATGCTGATACTGACGGGGTAATAAATGAGATTATTGCCCATGCGACTGCAGCGGTGTTTTTTGACCCTGAAGTTGATACTATATTTGAAATTGGCGGTCAAGACGCAAAATATACCTATATTACCAACCGTGTTCCATCAGACTATGCTATGAATGAGGCCTGTTCAGCAGGTACAGGCTCATTTCTGGAGGAAGCCGCTAAAGAGTCGATGGGAATTGATACGCTGGAGATTGCGGATATAGCATTAAGGAGTACTCAACCGCCAAACTTTACTGATCAATGCGCGGCATTTATCGGCAGTGATATCAAGACGGCTATTCAGGAAGGAATTCAACGGGAAGATATTGTCGGTGGACTGGTGTACTCAATTTGCCAAAATTATGTTAATCGGGTAAAAGGCAGTAGGGTAATCGGCAAAAAGATATTTATGCAGGGAGGGGTGTGCTATAATCGAGCGGTGCCGATGGCTATGGCAGCTCTTATCGGAAAGGAAATCGTCGTTCCGCCTGAGCCTGGGCTAATGGGGGCCTATGGAGTGGCGCTTGAAGTCAAAAATAAAATAGCTTTGGGCCTTATAGCTCCCAAACACTTTGACCTTCAGGAGCTTGCGGCTCGTGAAGTCATTTATGCTAAGCCATTTGTCTGTGGCGGCGGCAAAGAAAAGTGTGACCGAAAATGTATTATTAATATTATCGAAATTAATGGTGCGAAATATCCGTTTGGTGGTGCCTGCAATAAGTATGTAAATGTCCGACGTAATGTGGAATTTGATTTAGAAACGTTGGATCTTGTAAGGCTCAGGGAAAAAATAGTTTTTGAAAAATACGCTAAGAGGAACAGCGGTAATAAGGAGAACGTCAAGCGAGTGGGAATGATAAAGTCGCTGATGGTCAACACGCTGTATCCTTTGTATTACAATTTCTTTTTAGAGCTTGGGCTAGAAGTTGTATTAAGTGACGTTTCTGACGATGCCGGACGGGATCGCCGGGGAGCTGCATTCTGTTATCCTGTGGAACTGGCTCACGGGTTTATGGAAAATTTGCTAAAAGAGAACCCAGATTATATCTTTTTGCCCAATGTTATCGGTATGCGGGTGGAAAATGGCATTGATACAAGTGTTACCTGTCCGTTGGTGCAGGGTGAGCCGTATTATTTACGGACAGCATTTAAAGAGCTTAATCGCCGCCAGGTAATTAGTCCGATTTTGGATTTTTCCCGCGGCTTTGAACCTGTTGCCCAAGAGTTTATCGCAATAGGGCGTATGCTGGGTTTTGACCGCAAGGACTGCGATAGAGCGTTTCGCATAGCGGTTGATAAGCAAAGAGCTTGTGTTCAGGAGATGAAATCAATAGGTCGAGAGGTGCTTAAGACTCTTGAAAGCCAGCCGGAGCGGCAGGCGATAGTGTTGTTTGGTCGTCCTTACAACGCTTTAACCAGGGATGTTAATATCGGAATCCCTGATAAGTTTGCTTCGCGCGGTTGTTTGATAATTCCATGGGATTTTCTGAGCAGTGATGAAGAAGAAGCATTTGACCGCATGTTTTGGGCAATGGGGCAAATGCTGATGAAGACGGCAAGATTGGTGGAACGGCATCCACAATTGTTTGCTACTTATATAACAAATTTCAGTTGTGGACCGGATAGCTTTTTGCTTAGTTACTTCCGGGATATGATGGGGCAGAAGCCGTCGTTGACGCTGGAGCTTGACAGCCATACTGCCGATGCCGGAGTCGATACTAGGATCGAAGCCTTCCTTGATGTTGTTGGTGGCTATATTGAGCTTCGGAAACATGCTGCAGCAGGGCTAACAGCAAAAACTCAGCCAGGTATTACCACTGAGCTTAAAGGCGGCAAGGTGTGGATTACTGACCAACAAGGCAATCGCTATGATCTAAGGGATGAACGAGTGGTGGTAAAAGTACCATCAATGGGAGATAGTGGCTCCAGACTTCTGGCTGCCAGTATGCGTCATATCGGCGTGACGGCAACGCACCTTGATCCCCCGCGAGAAGATGATCTAGCTACTGGACGGGCTAACTCCTCATGTAAAGAATGCTTGCCGTTTACACTGGTGGCAGGCGGTATTTTGAATGACGTTTTAAAACAAGATCCGGATAAGATATTAGTGTACTTTTTTGCTGACAGTTCAGGGCCGTGTCGGTTCGGTCAGTATCATGTCCAAGTTAGCAATTTATTGGCCAAGAACAACCTTCATAATGTCGCGGTATTGCCGCTAACTTCGGATAACGGTTACTCCGGGATGGGGCTTTCATTTCAGCTTAGGGCCTGGCAGTCACTGGTAATTGCTGAGGTTCTGGATGATATTTATGCTGCGTTATTAGTGTTGGCTGAGGATAAGGTTGCAGCGCTTAATGTTTTTGAAGAGTCGGTATCACGAATTGAAGCTGCGGTCGTCTCCGAGTCGTGGTCGGGCTTGAAACGCGTTTTACGTAGGGAAGCTCAGGTTTTATCTGCTATCCCCCGTAATGGATCGCTGCATGCTGCAGTAAAGATCGCTCTGGTGGGTGAAATTTATGTGCGTACTGACGGTATTTCACGGCAGTTTTTAGTGGAGCGTCTGGCGGCGCAAGGGATTATTTCCAAGGTCGCTCCTATTACCGAGTTTGTATACTTCTGCGATTATATTTTACAAAAAGCACTTTATCATGTTAAAACTTCGTCTGCAGAGAAGCTGGGTTCGGTACTTAAAGGTTTTGTTAAGCAACATTATGAACGGCAAATAAAAGAGATAATGGCCGATTCACAGTTATATGAAGTTCACATGATTGATATTCCTCGACTTGTTAACAGTGTAAAGCATTTGCTTGCGCCGGAGTTTACAGCAGGGGATACGATGCTGACGGTTGGGGCTGCGCTGACCGAAATTATCGACGAAGTGGCGGGAGTGATTTCGATAGGGCCATTTGGTTGTATGCCATGCCGTGTGGCTGAGGCTATTATCAGTGAAACGATTGACACTGAGAAACCAAAGCTGGCACATGATAAATCAGTAGTAGCTGAGGTAATGGCGAAGTATCCTGCACTGCCGTTCCTATCAATTGAAAGTGATGGCAATCCGTTCCCTCAAGTGATAGAGGCCAAGTTAGAGATATTCTGTATGCAGGTGGCCAGGGTGCATCAAGCTATTATGGAGGCTAAGGCAAAAGGTAAAAAGAACGCATAAAACAAGGACTTGGTGAAAGCCAAGTCCTTGTTTTATGCAGAATTACATATATTTTAGAAAAAACTGCCTAAGTGAAGGGACGGAGGTGAGGGCGTTGTTGACGGTGATAGGGGTAACAAGCAGTGTATTGGTGCGAAATGATGGGATGATGGCAGGTGGCGAGCGGTTTTTTGTTAATCGAGACTATCTTGACGCTGTAATTCAAGCTGGGGGGATGCCGATAATATTACCTTTGGCTACTACTGACAAGTTGGTTAAGTGCCAAGTAGAAAAAGTGGATGGTGTGATACTGGCTGGGGGCGGGGATATTGATCCGCAATATTATGGTGAGGAACCTCTGGCAGGGTTGGAGCAAGTTTTTCCGGAGCGGGATGAACATGAACTAAAGGTTCTGCAATTTGCATGTCAGCATGGTAAGCCAGTTTTGGGTATCTGTCGTGGAATTCAGCTAATGAATGTGGCGTTTGGTGGTTCGTTATACCAGGATTTGTCATTTGTTAAGGCGCCGATTTTGCAGCACCATCAAAGTTCGCAAAAAGCTGTACTTGGTCATACTGCGAATATTGTCGGAGACACTATTCTTGCCAGCATTTTCAAGGCAAGTAAGGTTCGGACGAATAGTTTTCACCATCAGGCGGTAAAAACTGTAGCTCAGGGTTTTTTAGTAAGTAGCCGGACTGATGACGGGATTGTCGAGGGGATTGAGAATGCGGCAATTAGGCTACTAGGGGTACAATGGCATCCGGAAATGATGGTCGAAAAATTTCCGGTGATGCGGGGAATATTTCGGTGGTTGGTGGAGGGCGCTAGCGCGCGAACCGGAAAATGAAAAAAACGCAACTTGCATTAAAGCAAGCGACGTCTTTTATTTTATGGGCGAGTGTTACTTGTATGAAGGAAGAACATCTTGGAGGAAGAAACTACTTAAGAGGGGTGAGATGATGAATATTCAGATCTTTGGGATAAAAAAATGTCGCGATACTCAGAAAGCCGAGCGTTATTTTAAAGAACGCTCGATTCCTTATCACTATGTCGATTTGACGATTCGAGCTATGTCTAAAGGTGAACTTGATAAAGTAAAAACGGCGGTAGGTTTGGAAAATATTATTGATAAAGCAGGTAAGGAATATGCCAAGCTTAACTTAAAGTATATTGTTCATGACACCGAAGAAATGCTGCTGGCGCACCCTCTGCTACTAAAAACTCCTATTGTCAGAAACGGTTCGCGAATAACTGTTGGCTATCAGCCGGAGAGTTGGCGAGAGTGGGACTAACGTTCCTCCAGTGGGGTCCAAGTAGCATTACATTTACCGATATACTGCGCTCTGGGACGAATAAGTTTATTGTTGGCGTGTTGTTCCAGTATGTGGGCAATCCAGCCGCTGGAGCGGCTGAGGGCAAAAACAAGTGTAAAGAGGTCGCGTGGTATTTCTAGGTAAGTGTAAACTGAGGCTGAGAAAAAATCAACGTTTGGGAGTAATCCCTTTTGTTCTTTGACAATCTGGGCAATTTTAACAGACATGTTGTACCAGCGGGGGTCTTCTTTCCATACTGAAAGTTCCTGGGATAGTTTTTTCAGGTAGTTGGCTCGTGGATCGCCATGTTTATAGACACGGTGACCAAACCCCATAATTCGCTCTTGACGGTCAATTTTTTCGGTAATGTATGCATCTACTCGGCCAATGTCGCCGATATCTTCTAGCATACGGGCAACCTGTTCGTTGGCGTTGCCATGCAGGGGGCCTTTAAGAGTGCCGATGGCGGAGACAATTCCAGAATACATATCGGACATAGTTGAAACGGTTACCCTGGCTGCGAAGGTTGAGGCGTTAAGTTCGTGTTCAGCATGAAGGATAAGACATTTATCAAGGGCTTTAATCGCAATTTCAGCTGGCTTTTTGCCAGTCAATAACCACAAGAACAATTCTGCCAGCGAGGATGGTTGGATGGTCGTGGCGTCTATTGGTTCCAGCTTGTTGCGAATTCGGTCAATGGAGGCAATGATTGCTGCTGTTTTGGCGATAATACGAACTGCTTTGCGATGGTCTGCGTCAAGTGACGGATCCATGACAGTATCGTCGAAGTGAGTGAGAAAGGAAATTGCTGTCCGCAATTTAGCCATTGCGTTTCCCCAGGGAGCATATAAGGATAGAAGATCATAGATTTTTTTCGGCAATACCGCGTTTTGAATGAGGTCTTGCTGCAGGGTTTTCAGCTCCGAGTGGCTGGGTAACCGCCCGTGCCATAACAGAAAGATTACTTCTTCAAACGTTGCATTTGAAGCCAATTCATCTATAGTAAAACCACGATAGCAAAGTACACCATTTTCGATGGAACAGATGGATGATTCACAAGCAATGACATCAACTAGGCCTGACATTTCTACGACCGCCTTTCTATATTTCGATATTTGCGTCAGATACTATGTATATATTAGCGCATTATGGAGATATTATTAATTTTTGAGGTATTAATTCATGATTATACCTGTATATGATTGTATAATCAATAGCATTACGTCAAGTATACAATAAACAGAAAATCCTGATGCGAGAAAATAGCCTATTCTAAGATATCGTTAAGTAGTCTTCAGACTAAGGCATCTTATAAGTATTCATTGTAATTTATGGTTATAAAAATTCGTTGTCAAGGTATTGACAACGAATTTGGTATAATGTTACTATAATAAAGATTTAATTAAATATTGATATTCCCTTATCACGAGAGGTCGAGGGACTGGCCCGATGACGCCCGGCAACCGGCATTCATGAATGCAAGGTGCCAATTCCAGCAGGAGCAATCCTGATAGATGAGAAGGAAGGTAATAGAATTTACAACTCCTTTTTTCGAAAGGAGTTTCTTTTTTTGCAAGACTTTTCTTGGTGTTTTATGTTCTAGCTTAGGAAAGGTTTTGCTGAAAGGAGCTATTATGCCAGGGGTGAGAGTATGGAACTGCAATATCCAAAAACATTTTTTCCCGGAGTTAACTTCCGGTCGTACTTAAAGTTTGCTCAAGTGGCAAATTACAAAAAGCCGCTCAGGTTGATTCATGGCGGGAGACTAACTGAGGTTATAGTAGCGTATGAAACTTATGGTACTCTTTCGCCGCACAGGGACAATGCTATTTTGGTAACCCATGCTCTAACTGGGGATAGTCATGCTGCTGCCCACAATGACCAGGATGAGGCTGGGTGGTGGGAGTTGTTGGTAGGACCGGGTCGACCGCTTGATACCAACAAGTATTATATTATTTGTGCTAACGTTTTAGGTGGCTGCCAGGGAACTACAGGTCCGGCTTCACCGGATCCGGAGGACAATCAGCCTTATTGTATGCGTTTCCCTAAGGTGACAGTGAGGGATATGGTCAATGTTCAAAAACTGTTACTGGAACATCTGGAAATCAACCATTTAGTACTGGTGATCGGCGGTTCGATGGGGGGAATGCAGGCCTTGGAATGGGCGGTGACTTACCCCGGCTTTGTTGATTCGGTTGCTGCTATTGCTGCGCCAGGGTATGCTTCAGCGCAGAGTATTGCCTATAATAAAGTTGGGCGGCAGGCGGTAATGACGGATGTCGATTGGCAAGACGGTAATTATTATGGCGGAAAAGGTCCGGTTCAAGGGTTGGCGTTGGCCAGGGCGCTAGGGATGATAACTTATCAGAGCGAGCAGTCGATGACCAATAAGTTTAACCGCCGGACAAGGAACGGTCAGTTTGAGGTGGAGAATTATCTTGATTATCAGGGGAAGTGCTTAGCAGAGCGGTTTGATGCCAATTCATATTTGTATTTATTGCAAGCACTTGATTTTCATGATTTGGGGTATGGGTATGCAAGCTATAAAGCGGCGCTGGCTCGCATTGAAGCCAAGGTTTTGGTGGTGGGGGTAAGCTCAGATATATTATATCCGGCCCATCAGCAGCGGGAGTTGGCTGAAGCGATGAAAAGCGTCGGAGTGCGGGCTGAGTATGCTGAAGTTAATAGTCCACATGGCCATGATGGCTTTTTGATTGACTTTGATCTTCTGAGGCCTATTCTTAGTGATTTTATTAATAGTGTGACTCCGTCTGGACTTCCGTGGGGTCCTTCGTCGTTTCGTGCTATCAGAATGGCATACTTTGGCGCTCGATTAGTGCCGGAAAGCTATCCATGATTCAGCTAATAATATCCGTGGGGTTTCTTGCGGTTAAAGCTGGTTTTATATTGAAAGTACAGGAGGTAGTAAGGAATGAGTTTACCAGAAAATTTACAGTTTGATACCCTGGCTATTCATGCCGGGCAAGAACCTGATCCAACCACAGGGTCAAGGGCGGTTCCGATTTATCAGACCACATCTTATAACTTTCGTGATGCCGAACATGCCGCTAATTTGTTTGAACTCAAAGAGGCAGGCAATATTTATACTCGGATTATGAATCCAACCACCGATGTGCTGGAAAAAAGAATTGCTGCATTGGAAGGTTGCGCGGCGGCGGTGGCCTTTGCATCAGGCCATGCTGCAATTAATGCCGCCATTTTAAATATTGCCCAGACTGGTGATGAAATTGTTAGTTCAACAACGCTCTACGGTGGAACT
This sequence comes from Bacillota bacterium, assembly GCA_017889635.1. Taxonomy (GTDB): domain Bacteria; phylum Bacillota; class Negativicutes; order Sporomusales; family CTSoil-080; genus CTSoil-080. Next base: position 84,093 of record JAGGAC010000006.1, read on the forward strand.
TACAATATGTTTGCTCATACCCTTCCGCGTCTGGGGGTTAAAGTTAAATTTGTTGATGCCTCCGATCCGGAGAACTTTGCCAAGGCCATTACGCCGAAGACAAAGGCACTGTATGCCGAGGTTATCGGCAATCCGAAGATTGATGTGCTGGATATTGAAAAAGTAGCAGCCATTGCTCATGCTAACGGCTTGCCGTTAATTGTGGACAGCACGTTTGCGACACCGTACCTTTGCCGTCCCAGTGATTATGGTGCCGACATCATCATTCACTCTGCCACCAAATTTATTGGTGGTCACGGAACATCAATGGGAGGGTTGGTGGTGGATGCCGGAAAATTTAACTGGAATAACGGCAAGTTTCCTACTTTAAGCGAACCAGATCCCAGTTATCATGATATGCGCTACACCGAAGCTGTCGGCAACCTAGCGTTTATTGTTCGCCTGCGAACCCAGATTTTGCGCGATCTTGGGGCTTGTATCAGCCCGTTTAACAGTTTTATGTTGTTGCAGGGACTGGAGACACTGCATCTTAGACTAAGTCGGCACAGTGACAATGCTTTGGCTGTAGCCAAATTTCTGGCTGGGCATGAGGGGGTCGCCTGGGTTAGTTATCCAGGTCTGGAGACTCATCCGGATTATTCAAAAGCCTGTAAGTACTTGTCAAAGGGCGCGGGAGCAATGTTGACATTTGGTATTAAAGGTGGCCTTGAGGCTGGAAGGAAGTTTATTGACTCCTTAATCCTTTTTTCTTTATTGGCTAATGTCGGTGATGCCAAGTCACTGGTCATTCATCCTGCCAGTACTACTCATTCTCAGCTGAGCTCAGAGCAACGTGCGGCTGCCGGCGTTCCTGATGATATGGTACGTCTATCTATCGGGATTGAGGACCAGGCCGATCTCACAAATGATTTGGCTCAAGCGCTTAAAGCAGCAAAGTAATAAGAGAAGTATTTACTTTATAAAACGACGGGGCTGTCTAATTTTAGACAGCCCCGTTTTTTATCTCGTTATAGCCTGTAAGACTCCGTCCTCTTAGGTGGAGGGAGTCTTACAGGCTATAACACTTGAACTAAGTTCGTTTTAAGCGTTCGGAGGGGGCAATAACCCCCTCCGAACGCTTAGACTCACTTATATTAACGGCTTGATTTTTGTTTCTTGTTGGATTCTGATCGCGGACAGAGTTCAGAAGAGAAATTGGCAAAGGCATCTGGACAGTTCTTGTTTTCATTGCAATTGCAGCAACTGGAATTTTTGAAGTCAGCCATTTATAATCACCTCCTTGTAATATATTGTTGCCTGTCGTGCTAAATAAATAAATGTTAAATTAAGGTGGGGTTTATATGCTTGACATACAAACGCGGTGAATATGATATATTTGCTTGGCTTAAGTGGATTCGACGGATTTTGGGTAACGATTTTGTATGTGTGGGATGGTGAGGTCAGTTTAGTCAGAGTTAATAAATATAGCAGTATATACCATGAGATTTTAGATATGTGAAGTCGATAATTGGGAAATAATGCAGGAATATGAAATAAAATGTCGAAAAAGCAATTGAAGGATTTGGGGTAATAACTTCCATAAGGGATTGGGACGTAATGCAGTTTAGGGAGTAATTTGCAAAAATGTTGTACTATTGCATGTATTAGGTATACCAGAGATAAGATAAAGCATTGTCGGCTAAATTGCTAAAAAAGGGAGAATAGCGAAAGAGCTATTGAAGCTTGAGTTGAAAAAATGCCTTGTGGACAATCTCTGGGAATATTTAATAAAGGGTTATAATTATAGGTTGGGGGAATGATGATGAGAAGGAAAATAATGTTTAGTCTTATGGGGTTGATGTTGGCTGCTAATGTTGGTATGGCTGCTCCTGCTGTTGATTTGGAAGAAGAGCAAGTGGCGTTGGGGCTTACTTATTCTTCGCCGTCGGCATCAATCAGTAATTCAGGTTTGGTAGCAAATGACCCGGATTCCAATGTAGGTTTGTTTGTTATTGACAAACTTGATAAAAAACTTACTGTTGTGGGGGAGGCTCAGAGCTATAGCTGGTCAGGAACATCGCTTAATTCTAATGATGCTTATGCGAAATATAAAGTGGCCAAAAACGTTCAACTAATTGCTGGCTTTCGTTGGTGGTCGGACGACTATGGTAATTCCTCAGACAGCCAATTTCTCTACGGCGTGGGGATAGAGTCTAAGTTAGATGATAAGCTGACCGGGTATATACATTATAAAAAAGCTGATATTACGACCGACTATGATTTTGGGGTAACTTATGACATGACTCAGGATATTAGTTTAAATTTAAGCCATCGTACATATAAAGTAGATCTAGGCAGTTCGATAGGTACTTGGGAGCTCAAAGGAGTTAGCCTGGGACTGATATACAAATTGTAATTTTGACGATCCGGGGCCGCATGGCTTCCGGATCGTTTGCTATTTTCAGTAGGCTAATTGGATGCTATTCACGGCTTTCTAACTTGTCCTTTGTCCAATATAGCGGACGCTGTTTTACTTCTTCAAAAATGCGATCGACATATTCGCCGATAACCCCCAGCCCCAAAAGTTGCAGTCCGCCTAAGAATGAGAGACTGGCTGTCATGGTGGCCCAGCCGGGAACAGCCTCGGTAGTAAGGAGCTTTATATATAAAACGTGTAGCGTAAGTCCCAAACTAATCAGACCAAATAATACTCCGATATAAAGAGCGAACCGTAAGGGTAGTTTTGAATAAGCGGTGATTCCGTCGATAGCAAAATGCAGCATTTTTTTCAGTGAAAACTTGGAATGGCCAGCGTAACGCTGCGGGGCCACAAAACCAAGCTGTACCTGTCGGTAACCGATAGCTCCGATAATGCCGCGGATAAATCGGGCTTGTTCCTTAAATCGTCGAAAATTTCTTACAACCTGTTTGTCAAGTAGGCGAAAGTCGGAACCGCCTTCAGCGACATGTACATCGGATAAGGTATTCATCAACTTGTAGAACAGGCGGGAGGTTAATTTCTTAAACCAAGATACTCCTTTGGTATTTACCCGGATGGTTTGGACAATATCGAAGCCTTCTTGCCACTTCTGGATAAGTAATGGCAACATTTCAGGCGGGTGCTGCATATCGCCGTCCATAGTGATTACCGCATCTCCATCGGCGTGATCCAGGCCACAAGTTAATGCTATTTGATGGCCAAAATTACGAGCTAATAAAAACGCTCTGACTCGGATATCCTGCCGGACTAGCTGATCAAGAATGGCACAAGTGTTGTCAGTAGACCCGTCATCAACAAAAATAAGCTCAAAACTATAATTCAAAGACTCCATATGTTGACATACTTCCTGATAAAATATTCGAATATTATCCTGTTCATTAAATACAGGTACAACAATAGATATCATAAAACTCCTCCTTGTGTATGATCATCAAGGATATAATAATGGAGATGCATTACACTACCATTAGACAAAAATTAGAATAAGATTAAAAATTGAGGCAAGCTCTTTCTATATCTGCGAAAAAATGTTTTGATAATACAGAGGATATATAACGCTGGTAGAGTTATGGAGGATGACAGCAATGCCTACAGATAATACTAGAATTTTTATCGTGGAAGACGAATGGAAAATTGCCCGTTTTCTTCAAATCGAACTAGAACATGAGGGATTCGAAACAGTAATTGAAGCAAGCGGTCGCAACGCACTGGATCGTGTAATGCAGGAAAAATTTGATCTAATTCTGCTGGATGTAATGATACCGGAGATGGATGGTATAGAGGTCTGCCGACGAATTCGTGAAATATCAGAAATACCAATCATTATGGTGACAGCAAAAGATGATATTGAGGATAAAGTAAAAGGTTTGGATATTGGCGCAGATGACTATATAACCAAGCCGTTTGCTACTCCTGAGCTTCTTGCACGTATTCGGGCGTCGCTTCGCAAACATAAGGCTGGGCGCAAGGAGTTAGCGAAAAGCGAAATAGGCGTAAAGAATCTAGTGCTTTTTCCAAATTGCTATGAAGCAAAGGTTAACGGACAAACTATAGAACTAACCAAGAAAGAATATGACCTCCTGGAATATCTTGTTCGAAATAAAAACATAGTACTTGACCGCGAACGCGTTTTGCAAGAGGTGTGGGGCTATGAATATTTGGGTGATACTAATGTTGTTGATGTATATATTCGCTATATTCGTAGTAAACTGGACGAACGCTTTGGTGAAAAGTACATTTACACTGTCAGAGGAGTAGGTTATGTGGTCAAAGATTAAACCACGAAGAATACCAATTTCGACTAAACTGACCATTCTTTATGCAGGCATTCTATTTTGTATCCTGTTTCTTGCTAGTTTCTTAACGGTTGCTGGACTAACTTATGTTCTGTTTACACAGGCAAATGACGACATAATATTAAGTTTGAATAGTGTGAATCGCTATTTTGCGTCAGGAAATAAGGTTAATCAAAACCTGCTTGACGAAAATTTAATTGTGCCAGGAATAATACTTCGCGTATTTGATGAACAAAACCAGCTGTTGATTGATAGTGCTCCAAATGTGCCGGTTAATCCAACTTTGTCAGATGAAGACGATGACAGAGTAATTCCTGACGAATATAAGCTAAAGTCGTCAGCAAGAATAGTGCATATTGGTCATGTGCATTTTTATTTTAAGAAGCATATGGTTTGGCAAGACGATCACGTATACCAAATACAACTAATGAAGCCTACTTCCGAACAGATCCATTTTTTGAAGACGTTAGTGAAGAGTCTTCTTGTTACTAACCTGCTAGGACTCTTGATTGCGATTATATCAGGCACCTTTATTAGTCGTAGAATTCTCCGCCCGATTCGTGATATAACCGACACTGCAAAAAATATTGAGGTCAGTAATCTTGACAAACGCATTAGAGTGACCGAAAGCAACGATGAATTGCAAGAACTAGCCAAAACTTTTAATCATATGCTGGGGCGTATTCAGTCAGGATTTGAACAGCAACGTCGTTTTGTGTCGGACGCATCTCATGAACTACGTACACCAATAACCGTTATTAGTGGCTATGCCGACATGTTAGACCGCTGGGGTAAAGAAGAACCATCGGTATTAGATGAAAGCGTTGGCGCAATAAAATCGGAAGCCGCTAATATGTACAGTCTTATTGAAAAGTTGCTATTTTTAGCGCGTGCAGATCAGAGTAAACTTGTGATCAATAAAATACCTGTAAACATGAAATTCCTTGTTGATGAGGTGATTCAGGAGACACGGCTAATTGCTCCGAATCACAAAATAGAGCTGCTAAAAAATGATTCGGCAGTCATTAGTGCTGATATTGCATCAATTAAACAAATGCTGCGTGTATTTATTGAGAATAGTATTAAATATACTCCTGCTGGTGGAACGATTAGCGTTGATTCAAGAAAAAATCTCGGTCATCTGGAAATAACCGTTAAAGACACCGGAATAGGAATACCGGAAGATGAGCAGGCAAAAGTTTTCGACCGCTTTTACCGTGTAGACCAATCGCGATCAAAGGTTACAGGTGGAACTGGCCTTGGTTTATCTATTGCAAACTGGATTGCCAAGCGGCATTCCAGTTCCATAGAACTGACTAGTGAACTAGGCGAAGGTACTTCTATTACCGTTATAATACCGCTTGCGTCAATAGATAGGTGTTAGGCTGAAATTAATAAAGAATATTCAGCATAAAAAATCGCCACAGCGTATCAACTATGATTTTGCTGTGGTGATTTTATGTTGTTTTATCTAATTGCAACATTATTTGAAAAGCATTTTATTATTTATTAATAAAAAAATAAAAAAATAACAAATAAAAAGAATATTTTGGTATAATAGTAAATGCAATAATAGATATAAAGTGTAATGAGGTATGTGTGAATTTCGTACCTAAAATAATAGAGGAAAAAGTAGATGATGTGATATAAGTAGAAAGCAGATAAAAATGTATTAGTATTGGAGGATTTCGGAATGAGGTATATATTTATATGGTAAGAAGAAATTATCGGGTACTTTATGGAGAAAAAAGTTGTTTTCATATTATTGCGGGATTGGTTGGATTGTGTGTTATGTTTATGTTAATAATATCACTTATAACAATACTGTTAAATGGATTGTATTCTGAGAATCTACCATTAATAATATTTGTTGCAATTTTTACAATTGTGCTGATAATAGGAAATACGATTATAGGTGCTTGGTTGATTTTGCCCAATGTTTACACGGTTTATGATAATAAAATCATTCATCGTATAGGCCCTTATCGTACTATGCTTCCGCTAAAAAACATTAGGCGAGTGCGTTGGCTTTGCGATTTTATTTCATTTCCTGCAGATCTGATAATAATTGAAAATGAGCAGTTTTTGAAGATGAAAAGTTCAAAGTGGATACGGAAGCCGTGGACTATCTTTTTGTCTCATGGCGATGCTGAAATCCTTATTGATATATTAAAAGAACATTGTTCTGATTCGGAAATTGAATTGTATTGTAAGTAATAATACTTTCCGTTACTACAGAAAAGGTCATGGGCTTGCAGGTTTGCTGCCGATAATTGTATATCGGCAGCAAATTTTATCTTTTGAAGGCTTGTTCTACGAGCTTTGGGTTTATATATTGCCGGGAAATTTGACATTATTCGGATTCGTAGTTAGGTTTTTTAAAGATGTATCATTTAAAGTATTCAAAAGACTGTTGTGGTTCTAAAGGAAAGCTTGCTTGAACTGTCGATATTTAAGTGGCTAACCAATATAGTAGACAATAATTATAATATTGTATATAATATTTAACACATAGAGTAACGCTAAGTCGAAAAATTCTGCCAATTGGTATTGGTATTGGTTTTGGTTAGGGAGGTTTTTTTGTTGAAGAATAGCGCGGACGTTTCTAAAGCGACGGTGGATCGATTGCCGCTTTATTTCCGTACTTTACGCCAGGTTCAGTCTGAGGGTATCGAAATTATTTCTTCTGAGGATCTTGGACGGCGCATTGGTGTAACACCAGAACAAATTCGTAAGGATTTAGCCTCTTTTGGGGAGTTTGGGAAAAAAGGGGTGGGTTATTTTGTTCGGGAGTTAATTCGTAATATCAGTGAAATATTGGGACTTCATCGTAATTGGAATGTTGCTATTATCGGGGTGGGTCATTTAGGATGGGCACTGGCGAATTATCGCAGTTTTAGTTCGATCGGGTTTACAGTGGCGGCGCTGTTTGATGCTGATCCGGCTAAAATTGACCAGTATGTAAATGGGTTAGTGGTTTCTGCAATCGACGATTTGGAAAAAATAGTTAAGGAACGTGACATACATATAGGCGTAATTACGGTGCCAGCTCATGAGGCCCAGGATGTTGCCAACAGACTTGTGGCGGCCGGGGTACGTGGCATTTGGAATTTTGCGCCCGTTGTTTTAAAGGTCCCTGAAGACATTTGGCTGGTGAGTGAAGATTTATCGGTGGGACTCAGTAGTATTTCGTATTATTTATCACGCAATACGAAATAATGGTATAAAGCAACTATGAAGTTTTTTGCAGCTGAAAAGCAGGAATTTTTGCCAATTGGTTAGAATATATAATCGTTTGGCATAAGGTGTATGCTGAGTACTGCGTGGCTAAAATGCCATTGTCCTAAAAGTTCCAGCTGTGCGTATGTTTGAGATGACTCGGCTACTGGAAAATACGCTGTTTAAGCTGTTGATCTGCCGTAATAGCTATCGCGTTATCAGGCTTGCACCTGGGGTTTATTTTGCGTGGGCGAAGTAAACCGGGTGCATTTTATTTTGTTATTTACGTAGCGTTGGCTGCGGGAGTAAAGTTGGGCATTATATTTATTATAGGAAATACTTCAGACGTTATGAGACTTGAAGAGATACTTTTGGAGGTGCGATATGGCTACTGTCCAGGAAAAAATTGATGATTTAGCTGAGAAACTGGAAAAGGTAAAGTTTGGCGGAGGAGAAAAAAAGATTGAGAAGCAGCATGCCAGCGGAAAGCTGACTGCTCGCGAGCGGATTAATTTACTATTGGATCCTGGTTCTTTTGTGGAAATTGATCAGTTCGTGCATCACCGGTGCTCGAATTTTGGTATGGAAAAAGTAGAGGCGCCTTGCGAAGGTGTGGTAACAGGGTATGGTGCAGTAGATGGCCGCTTGGTATATGTTTATGCCCAAGACTTCACTGTTGTTGGCGGATCGCTGGGCGAGATGCATGCAGCGAAAATTGTAAAGGTTCAGGATATGGCGCTTAAGATGGGAGCACCGATTATTGGTCTTAACGATTCAGGCGGAGCTCGTATTCAGGAAGGAATTGATGCTTTAGCTGGTTTTGGCAATATATTTCTTAGGAATACAATGGCTTCAGGGGTTATTCCACAGATTTCAGTGATTATGGGACCTTGTGCTGGCGGTGCGGTATATTCACCGGCGATTACTGATTTTATTTTTATGGTGAAAAATACCAGCCAAATGTTTATTACTGGTCCACAGGTTATTAAGTCAGTTACGGCGGAAGAGGTTACCTCTGAAGCGCTTGGTGGCGCGATGACTCATAATAGCGTGTCTGGTGTAGCTCATTTTGCAGCAGAAACTGACGAGGAATGTATGCAGCAAGTGCGCTATCTTTTGAGTTTTCTGCCAAGCAACAATTTGGAAGAGGCACCGGTTGTCGATACTGGTGATAATCCTAATCGTACTGATCCGGGACTGGCAAGTCTTATGCCGGATAATCCTAATCAGCCATACAATATCAAAGATGTGATTGCTTCAATTGTTGACCGGGGAGAATATTATGAGGTTTTGCCACATTATGCGCAAAATATTGTGACCTGTTTTGCCAGGTTTGATGGTCAGACGGCTGGGATAATTGCCAGTCAGCCAGCAATTATGGCCGGATGTCTGGATATAAATGCTTCTGATAAGGCAGCTAGATTTATTCGGTTCTGTGATTCTTTCAATATTCCATTGGTGACACTGGTCGATGTACCTGGCTTTTTGCCTGGGACGGATCAGGAGTACGGCGGGATTATCCGTCACGGAGCGAAGATGCTTTATGCTTATTCTGAAGCAACGGTGCCAAAGGTGACACTGATTACTCGTAAAGCCTACGGTGGAGCTTATATTGCTATGTGTTCTAAGCATCTCGGCGGTGATCAGGTGTTTGCGTGGCCATCGGCCGAAATTGCAGTTATGGGTCCGGCTGGTGCGGCGAATATAATTTTTCGTGGTGATGCGGATGCAGAAGAAAAAACAGCCCAATATGTTGAGGAGTTTGCTACTCCGTACAAGGCTGCTGAACGAGGTTACGTCGACCAAATAATTGAGCCAAGTGAAACTAGACCGAGGATTATTACGGCTCTTAATATGCTTCAAACCAAGCGGGAAACGCGTCCGGCAAAAAAACACGGCAATATTCCGCTGTAGTCAGCCTATTTGAAAGGGGAATGACGATGGGGTTTTCTGATTCTCGGCCTGGTGCAGGTAAAAAAAATATCGGAATGGGAGCTTCTGGCCTTCGGCCTGAGGTGATGGCTGCTATTAGCGCTAGTTTGAATGTGGCGATGGGAGGGGACAGCGCCGAGATGGTAGCGGCTGTCAGTGCCGCAATTATTCATGCAGTAGGCGGTGGTAAGGCGGTTCGGTTTAAGAAATCTGGCAATGCCTGGGCCGCTTTTGGTCGGCAGAAAATAATGGATAGTCGCCAAATGCTTTAGCATAATGAGTGAAAACGGAGGTTGTTGAAATGAGAAGATTTAAAGTCACGGTGAATGGCATTGCTTATAATGTTGAGGTGGAAGAGGAAGGGGCGACTGCCTCGGTCGCTCCAGCGCCAATTGTCAGGGTACCGGTGACGCCGCAACAGCCGGTATTTTCGGCTTCGGCACCGCCGGCGTCTGCACCGGCTGCTCCACCGATAGCGGTTGCTGAGGGAGATACGCCGGTTGCTTCACCAATGCCTGGAAAGGTTATCAAGGTGATAGCTAAGGCCGGAGATAAGGTAAATAAAGGTGATGTTCTGATGATTCTCGAGGCGATGAAGATGCAAAACGAGATCAGCGCTCCGGTAGGAGGAACATTAAAATCGGTAAATGTCGACGCTGGACAGAGCGTAAAGCCTGGTGAAGTGATGGCTGTTATTACTGCTTGAGATATTAACAATTAAGCCTTGTGCGGTTTGTCCGACACAAGGCTTAATTAATATAACGCGTTTTTAGACTTGAAATAAATAACAAAAGTTAAATAAGTTATGTTAAAAAAATAACTTATTTATTATAGTTTTTATTTATAGCCTTATTTAAATAATTTTGCTATTATAATTGAAGGACAGTATCTTATATAGGTTTTGTCTAATTTTGTGGTAACGCTTGGACGACCATAGGAAGAAAGGGGGCTAACATGCAGGGAGAACAGGAAGGCATAGTAATTGCTATTGAAAATGGTATGGCAAAGGTTAAGACCAGCCGGCACAGTGACTGTGAAAACTGTGGAAGTTGTCCAGGAAATACTGCAATTGTTCTTGACGCCCTTAATCCGGTGGGAGCAGAACCTGGTCAGCGGGTTTTGGTTGAAGTTGAAGAGGTTAGCATGCTCAAGTCGGCATTTATTGTATACATGTTACCACTAATTGCTGTTTTTGGCGGTATCATGGTTGGAGGGTATTTAGCCGAGATTCTGAATGCTAGTCCAGGATGGTTTCAGTTTGCTGGTGCGATCTTGGCTTTTGCCGGATCTGGATTTTATATCAGATGTTTTGATCGACATGCCAAAAATAATACCAAGATGCAGCCGGTAGTCAAACGTATTTTGAATGATTAGCCGGTTGGAAAAGGTTGTAGGGGGGAAAACATGACAAGAAGTTTTCGGGGAGGGGTGCATCCCAATGATCGAAAGAACTTTACCGCAGCGAAGGCTATTGAAGTAGCGCCGCTGCCTGAGAAGGTTGTTATTCCTACTAGGCAGCACATAGGAGCGCCGTGTTCGCCGATTGTTAAAGTTGGTGACTTGGTTAAAAAGGGGCAGGTTATTGCTGAAACGCAGGCTTTTGTATCTAGCCCGGTGCATGCGTCAATTTCTGGCAAGGTGGCTGCAATCGCTGAGTATCCGCATCCTGTGTTCGGTTCTTGCTCAGCTATTATTATCGAAAGCGATGGTAAGGATGAATGGGTGGAAGGACTGCCTATTAAGCGTGAATGGCAGTCGCTGGAATCAGACGAGTTAAAAGATGTTATTCGATTGGCTGGTATTGTTGGTATGGGCGGGGCTACTTTTCCAACTCATGTGAAGATGGCTCCACCAAAGGAAAAAAGTATTGACATGTTTATTTTGAATGGCGCGGAATGTGAACCGTATTTAACTGCCGATCACCGGGTGATGCTTGAGGAAGCTGACCGGGTGGTAACTGGTATGCAGATTGTAATGAAGGCATTGGATGTTAAGCAGGGGTATATTGGTATTGAGGAAAACAAACCGGATGCCATTAAGGTAATGCGTGAAGCGGTAAGCGGTACCGCCATAAAAGTTGTAGCGCTTCAGACTAAATATCCGCAAGGGGCGGAAAAAACACTAATTAAAGTTGTCGCTGACAGGGAAGTCCCTTCAGGCGGTTTGCCAATGGATGTTGGTGTTGTGGTGCAGAATGTTGGTACGGTGGTGGCTGTGGCAGAGGCAGTAGAGAAGGGATTGCCGCTTATTGAGCGGGTAACTACTGTGACTGGCGGAGCAATTGCTGAACCTAAGAATTTGCGGCTTAGAATTGGAACTACGTTTGCTATGGCGATTGAACTATGTGGCGGATTTAAGGAAGAACCGGCTAAGTTGATTATGGGCGGCCCAATGATGGGGATGGCTCAATGCTCAGTAGATGTTCCAGTAATCAAAGGTACTTCTGGTATTTTGGCCTTAAGCGCGGCTGATATCAATAGTGGCGATGAACGGCCTTGTATCCGTTGTGGCCGTTGTGTCGAGGCTTGTCCAATGGGGCTTGTGCCCAGTATGCTTAGTATTCTTGGCGAGCGCGGCATGTATGAGGCTGCAAAGGAGAAGTATGATCTTTTGGATTGCGTGGAGTGCGGATCCTGTGTGTATACGTGCCCGGCAAAACGTAATATTGTGCATTATGTAAAATTAGCAAAAGCACAAAATGCGGCAGCGGCCGCCAAGAAATAGGAGGTGGCGGTATGGGGGAAGTAAAAATAGAAGTAGGAAAACTTTCTGTTTCGGCGTCACCGCATATCCGGTGTGATGAATCAATTGCCAAGATTATGTGGATGGTCAATCTGGCGCTTGCTCCAGCAGCTCTGTTTTCGATTTACCGATTTGGACTATCGGCTTTGTATACGATGGTCATTTGCATTGTAGCTGCGATTGTAACTGAATATGCTATTCAAAAATGGCAGGGAAAGACGATTACCGTTAGTGATGGCAGTGCATTTTTAACCGGCCTTTTACTGGCAATGAATATCCCGTCTACAGTTCCTTGGTACATGCCGCTCTTTGGCAGTGCTGTAGCAATTGCTGTAGCTAAGCATACTATGGGCGGGCTTGGATTTAATATTTTCAATCCAGCGCTGGTTGGTCGCGCTGTTCTTTTGGCTTCGTGGCCGGTAGCGATGACAACTTGGCCAACGATGGCGAGTAAGCTTGACGGGGTTACTTCGGCAACACCGCTCGGCATTTTAAAACTCCAAGGGTATGCTAAACTTGTTGAGATTTTTGGCGATAAAATGACGATGTATAAGTCGTTGTTTTTCGGCAGCCGTAGCGGCAGTATGGGTGAAACCGCGGCTTTGTTATTGATTCTGGGTGGTATTTTCTTAATTTATCGCGGCTATATCAATTGGCAGGTTCCGGTGGTTATGATTGGCACTGTGGGAGTTCTAACGGCAGTGTTTGGTCAGGATCCAATTATGCATATGATGTCCGGTGGGTTGATTTTGGGAGCCTTTTTTATGGCTACTGATATGGTTACTATTCCAATTACTGTTAAAGGGCAGATGGTATTTGCGGCTGGAGCCGGTGCGCTTACTGTGCTTATCAGGCTGCTTGGAGGGTATCCGGAAGGGGTATGTTACGCTATTTTGTTGATGAACGCGGTTACACCGCTGATTGATCTTTGGCTTAAGCCCAAAAAATTCGGAGCAAGGAGGTAGATGGCATGGCTCATGATGCTCATAATGAAAAGGACAGCAGCATGTTAAAAATAGCTATGAATCTGGCGATTACATGCTTTATTGCCGGGGCTATTATAGCCGGTACCTACTCCTTTACCGAGCCGGTAGCCGTTCAGCAACGCGTAAAAATAAAAAATGACGCGATGAAAGAATTGGTGAAAGACGCCGATTCGTTTGAAGCTATTCAAGGTAAGTCTGACTGGTACAAGGCGTTAAAAGATGGTAAGGTTATTGCTTATGTTGTTCCTGCTGAGAGTAAGGGGTATGGTGGCGCAATAAAAATGCTGGCTGCGGTCACTCCTGATGCTAAGGCAATTGATTATAAGGTTTTGTCTCATGCTGAGACGCCAGGTTTAGGTGATAAGATGAGTGAAGCTAAATTCCGTAATCAATTTGCCGGAAAAGCGACCGATGATATGGTGGTAGTCAAGACTCCTACCGACAAGAATATTCAGGCGCTGACTGGAGCAACAATTACCTCCCGCGCCGTTACCAAAGGCATCAAAGAAGCAGTTGAAGCGGTAGCCGAGTATACGGCCAGTGTAAAGGAGTGAGGTAGAGGCTATGAATTATTGGGCAATATTTAAAAAAGGAATTTTTGACCAAAACCCTATATTTCGTCTTGCGCTTAGCCTATGTCCGGCGCTGGCAGTTACTTCTAATGTATTTAATGCGCTTGGAATGGGGCTGGCGGTTATGTTTGTTATCACTGCTAATAATGTAGTGGTATCAATTGTCAGACGGTGGGTGAATCAGAAGGTTCGCGTACCGGTATTTATAACGATTATTGCAACAATTGTTACTTTGACGCAGCTGATGTTGGAAGCATTTTTGCCAGCCTTGTATAAAGAATTAGGCATTTACCTGGCGCTTATAGTGGTGTTTGCTATTATTTTAGCAAGGGCTGAAGTTTTTGCAATGAAGAATGGTATTGTTCCTTCCTTCTTTGATGGTTTGGGTATGGGAACCGGGTTTGCATTGGCAATGCTGCTTGTTGGAACTATTCGTGAAGTGTTCGGTACAGGTGCTTTTCTCGGTTTTCCTGTGCTGCCTGCTTCATATAATGGTCCATTAATCTTGATTTTGGCTCCTGGGGCGTTTATGGTTATTGGACTGTTGATTGGTCTGTTTAATGTAATAGGCGAGTATCGGAGCAAGCTTGCTGCGCAAAGGGGTGAAGCATAATGGAATATTTTACACTGTTTATGGGAGCGGTTATTGTCAATAACTTTGTGTTAACTCGTTTCCTTGGACTTTGTATCTTTTTCGGGGTTTCAAAAAGCCTGGATGCTTCAATCGGTATGGGCATGGCGGTGGCGTCAATATTGACTGCTTCTTCTGCACTGGCCTGGGCGGCTTATAACTTTGTGTTAGTTCCTTTAGAACTCAAGTTTTTAACATTGCCGGTTTTTGTTATTTTAATTGCCGGGTTTGTTCAGTTCCTGGAGATTGTTATTAAACGGTTTGCACCAGCTCTGTACAATATGTGGGGAATTTATCTGGTGCTTATTGCTACTAATTGCGTTGTTTTAGGCGTTCCATTGATTAATGTTGAATCAAATTTTACGTTTATTAAGAGTGTTGTAAATGCATTAGGTTCTGGCGTCGGATTTGCCTTGGCAATTATTCTGATGGCTAGTTTGCGGGAAAAGCTGCAGTATGCTGACGTTCCTAAGTCGCTGCAAGGCTTAGGTATTGCGTTTGTGATTGCCGGTATGCTGGCATTGTCGTTTTTGGGCTTCTCCGGCATGATTCCGATGTAATGTTGGTGTAGAAAGGAGCGGAGAGGAACAAATGGAAAAAGCATTTTTGATATTGGCTGTATTAACCGGTGTTGGCCTGATCACTGATTCATATTGTGGAGGATGCGCTTCCTAAGGGGCAATGCGGTGCTTGCGGCTATGCCGGCTGTATGGCCTACGCTGAGGCTGTAGTATTGAATGCTGATGTGCCACCAACTCTGTGTATACCAGGAAAAGAGCCTGTGGCTAAGGCGGTGGCGGAATTGACGGGCAAGGCTGCTGCGGCGATGGATCCTCGCATTGCCCAGGTAAAGTGTGCTGGCAGCAATGAAAAAGCGCTAGGTGCTTATAGTTATAACGGTATTGAGGACTGCGTAGCAGCAAATCTCTTGTTCGGTGGGCCGAAGGCATGTAAACATGGATGTCTTGGGTTGGGAACTTGTGTTAAGAGTTGTCCGTTTGGCGCTTTGAGTATGAGCGAAGCAGGTTTGCCTACAGTTGATCCAGAAAAGTGTACCGGCTGCGGAGTGTGCGCCGGAGCTTGTCCTAAACAGGTTATTGCAATGTCGCCACTTGATGCGCATGTTCAGGTCAACTGTAATTCTAAGGATAAAGGACCGGTAGCCCGAAAGGCCTGCTCTGTGGCATGTATTGCATGTACGCTGTGTATGAAAGAGTGTCCGCATGGAGCAATAAAGATGGAGAACAATTTGGCGACTGTTGATGCTAAGGTGTGTGTTGAAAAGTGTTCTGAGGCCAAGTGCTTGGCCAAGTGCCCGACAAAGGCTATACGTTCGGCGCTAAATGGTATATCGGGGAATGAGAATCAGACTACGGCCGCAGCCGCATGTGCGTCTTGTGCGCAGTAAATACAGTCTTGACATGGAGAAATGATTGTGTTAAAATTCCTTTAATATTATATAATGAGGTAATGACGGAGAAAAGTAATTCACTTTTAGGGTTTCAGAGAGTCGGCGGATGGTGTAAAGCCGATAACCAGCAGTGGGTGAAGATCACTTCGGAACTGCATTTCTGAATATTAGTAGGAGATGCCGGGTTAGCCACGTTATTCGGCTTAGGTTTGTTTGAACCGAAGAGAGGCATCTTTATGCAATTAAGGTGGTAACGCGGGTTTATGACTCGTCCTTGAGTATTCAAGGGCGAGTTTTTTATTTATTAAGGTATGACTAAATTGAAAAATAGCTGTTTCAGTTTGTCAAATGGCGCTTTGGTATCGATTGAAGATATTTATAGTGCTGAGAAAAGACTGCGATATGTTTTGAAAAAAACCGAAATGATCGAGAGCCCGGTTTTTAGCAACGAATGCGGCAACCGTGTGTTTATAAAGCCTGAGAATCTTCAGGTTACAGGGGCATTCAAAATTCGTGGAGCATTTAATAAAATAAGCAAATTAACTGACATGGAAAAACAGCGTGGCGTTATCGCTTCGTCGGCGGGAAATCATGCACAGGGAGTTGGTTATGCATCCCAACTTTTAGGTGTTAAGGCAACGGTGGTTATGCCGGCAACTACGCCAATCATTAAGGTTGAAGCAACGAAAAGCTTTGGTGTACAGGTGGTATTGCATGGCGATAACTATGATGAAGCTTATAAGAAGGCTAGAGAGCTTGAAGCAACCAATAACTATGTATTTATTCATCCGTTTGATGATCTTGATGTTATGCTTGGTCAGGGAACCTTGGCGCTAGAGATTATTAGAGAACTGGAAGATGTTGATGCAATTTTGGTGCCTATTGGTGGTGGCGGATTAAGCAGCGGGGTAGCATTTGCTGCTAAAATGCTGAAGCCTGATATAAAAATAATCGGTGTTGAGCCTGAAGGTGCATGTTGTATAAAGAAGTCGCTGGATAATAATCGGATAACGGAACTTGAGAATGTTGATACTTTTGCTGATGGCGCTGCCGTGAAAGTGCCAGGTTCGCTTACGTTCGAACTTATCAGAGAGTTTGTTGATGAGGTAGTATCGGTTTCGGATTTTGAGATATTAGAAGCTATATTGCTCTTGATGGAGAAGCATAAGCTTGTTGCAGAAGGGGCCGGAGCATTGTCTTTAGCTGGTTTGAAAAAATTGCCGGCAGAGAACAAAAAAGTGGTTTGTTTGGTTAGTGGTGGTAATATTGACATATCAACTATTTCGGCGATAATAAATAAAGCACTGATGTCTAGGGGCAGACTTTTTTGTTTTACAGTTGATTTACCTGATAAACCGGGCGAGTTGCTTCATGTTGCCAAGATTCTTGCTGATCTAAATGCAAATGTAATAAAACTGGACCATAATCAGTCTAAGGTTATGGATAGTTTGAAGCAGGTGCAGCTCGAGGTTACGGTGGAAACTAACGGACATACTCATGTTCAGGAGATAGAAGCGGCATTTCAGCAGCAAGGGATAGAAATTAGAAAAGTATATTAAGTGGGAACTTGCGATTACTATTATTTTTGCATAAAATAATAGCAAGATTTTGAAGTGTTTTTGATGGGGTTTTCATGAGCATTAGACGTGTTGTTATTTTGGGGTTGTTTGTGGCGATTGCAGGGGTACTTCATTCAGTGGAGTCTTGGGTGCCGTTGCTTTTTCTAGTTCCGGGGATTAAGCTTGGGTTGGCAAATGTTGTAGCTTTGATTACAATTGCTTTGTATGGCTGGCGGGATGCATTACTTGTTTCTGTACTAAGGGTTTTTTTAGGAACGCTATTGGTAGGGGTTCTTTTGGGCCCATCTTTTGTGATGAGCTTTTCTGGGGCTGTGGTAAGTACGCTTGTTATGTCTGCTAGTTATTATTTTGGCAGACGGCAGTTTTCGTTGCTGGGAATCAGCGTAATTGGTGCGGTGGCTCATAATGTAACGCAGATAAGTGTTGCAGCGCTGGTAGTAGCAAGCAGTAATGTTTTTTGGTATTTACCGTATCTTATTTTGTTAGCTGTACCGACAGGGATAGCCACAGGGTTAACAGCAGTATACTTTCTTACGAAACTTCCACAAGATGTAATTTTATAAAAAAGTCCTTGCAAAACGCAAGGACTTTTTTTATGTGCTGTAGAAGTTTATTTAGTCAATCAGAACCTAAAAATATTATTGATCGGGGTTTGAATTTAGCGGTTTGAACTAGGTCTGGAGGGATAGTGTTGCGAAAAAGTGGTGGCGGGCATGGAAACGGAATGTTGGTTTTATTTTTGATTACTGGTGCAGTGTTAGGTGGAATACTTGGTGAACTTATTGCTGGCTGGGATTTAATGGGTATTGGGCCGTATTTGATAAAAGCTTTCCCGATTTTTGACTTGCCGCCGGTTACAATCAACCTTTTTGTGGTAAAATTTATAGTAGGTTTTTCATTACATCCTAGTTTGATAAGTATTGCAGGTGTGATTCTAGCCTTCTGGTTGTTTAAACGGGTTTAATTGAGTGAAATCGCATGCTTTGGGAGGTTGGCATGACGTTTATTCTAGCCTCGGCGTCGCCAAGGCGACAGGAATTATTAAGGCAAATTGGCTGCGAGTTTCGAACTGTGGTTAGTAGTTTTATGGAAGATAATAGTCTGGATTTGCCGCCAAAAGAACTTGCTGTTTTTCAGGCCAGGGCTAAGGCGTGCGATGTGGCGAGGCGACTGGGAACCGGAAATATTGTTATTGGTGCCGATACCATCGTGGTTCAGGAAGGTCGGGTTTATGGAAAGCCTAGTGATTTGGCGGATGCCCGACGTATGCTGAGCGAACTGGCTGGAGTTGAGCATGCGGTGATTACCGGTTTGGCGGTTGCTGTTGGTGAAAAAGTCTGGACTGATTTTGCTGTAACTATGGTCCGGTTCAGAGACTTGACCAGTGATGAGATAGATCGCTATTTGGCTACGGGAGAGTCGCTTGATAAGGCAGGGGCTTATGCGATTCAAGGCAGAGGGGCTCTTTTAGTTGAAAGAATAGATGGTTGCTATGCCAATGTGGTGGGATTGCCGCTTACTACTCTTGATAAACTAATTCGTCTGTCTATGGGAGTGGGGCTGTTATGAGCATCTCTTATTCTGATAAGCCTTTGATGATTAAAGATTTGCCGGCTGACGAGAGGCCTAGGGAAAAATTGTGGTCAAACGGGCCGGAGGCGATGAGCAATGCTGAACTAATTGCAATTTTACTTCGTACTGGAACAAGGCGAGATTCAGCTGTGCGTCTTGCGGAGCAGTTATTGGTTAAGTATGGTGGCCTTCAAGGCCTAGGAGGGTTGTCGCTTAGAGAGATATCTAGGATCAAGGGTATTGGTGCTGCTAAAGCCGGTGCTGTTTTAGCGGCGGTAGAGCTAGGAAAACGTATGGGTATGTTGGCGGGGACGGAGCGGTTTTTGATTCGATCGCCGCAGTCGGTGTGTGATTTATTGATGCCAAGACTTAGGTATGAGAGCAAAGAGAAGTTTGTAGTGGTTTTGCTTTCGACTAAACATCATGTTTTGGCTACACCAACTATTTCGGTTGGAACGCTAAATGCTTCGGTAGTTCATCCGCGGGAACTTTTCCGGGAAGCTATCAATTATAATGCTGCTGCTGTAATTCTAGTGCATAATCATCCCAGCGGCGATCCTTCGCCAAGCCGTGAGGATATTACATTGACCAAGAAATTGATGGAAGCAGGAAGTTTGCTTGATATTTCTGTTGTTGATCATGTAATTATTGGCGATGGCAAGTATGTAAGTTTGGTTGAACAGGGAATACTATAATAGTTGTTTATTGTCCACGAAAGGGGTCATATTACTATGAATATATTTAGATCATTATCCCGTGACATGGGGATAGATCTTGGCACCGCTAATACCTTGGTGCATGTAAAGGGCAAGGGTATTGTTCTTAATGAGCCATCAGTTGTGGCTATTCAGCGCGATACTGGCGAGGTGCTAGCGGTAGGGGAAGAGGCCAAACAGATGATTGGTCGTACTCCTGGTAATATTGTGGCGATTAGACCGCTCAAGGATGGGGTTATCGCTGATTTTGACGTGACCCAGGCGATGCTTAAGTATTTTATCCGTAAAGCTATTTCTTCTCAGGCCTTTTTTCGCCCTCGGGTAATTGTCGGGGTTCCTTCAGGTGTCACTGAGGTGGAGAAACGGGCAGTAATCGACGCAACCATTCAGGCTGGAGCGAGGGAAGCGTATCTTATTGAAGAACCAATGGCGGCGGCGATTGGCGCAGGACTTCCAGTACATGAGCCTACTGGCAATATGGTTGTAGATATTGGTGGTGGGACTACTGAGGTAGCAGTAATATCGCTTGGTGGTATTGTTACTAGTCGTTCAATTCGCATTGGTGGCGATGAAATGGACGAAGCAATTGTTCAGTACATTAAACGTACTTATAACTTGATGATTGGTGAACGAACCGCAGAGGAAATCAAAATAAAGATTGGTTCAGCTATTCCGCTTACGACCGATGTGACTATGGATATTCGTGGCCGCGATATGGTGAGCGGCTTGCCGAAGACGCTGACAATTAAAGGACATGAAGTTCAGCGTGCACTAAGTGAACCAGTGAGCGGAATTTTGGAGGCGGTAAAGATTACATTGGAAAAGACGCCGCCGGAATTAGCATCTGATATTATGGACAGGGGTATAGTTATGACTGGCGGAGGCTCGCTCTTACGAGGATTAGACACGCTCTTAAATAAAGAAACAGGAATGCCAGTCTATGTTTCAGAAGATCCGCTTATTTGTGTAGCAAGCGGCACTGGTAAAGCACTAGAAAGCATTGACTTGCTGAAACGGGTGCTGATGACGCCTAGAAAACTGGGATAGAGAGGAGCCGAAGATGTGCGGTTTTTAGACAAAAAGACGGTTGTTCTTATTATAGCGGTGTTAACCGTCTTTTTGCTTGCTAGCTTGGCGGCACGTGGAAAGTATCGCTTTGATGTAAGCGAACAAATTATTACAGTGGTTTTGGCTCCGATGGAGTATGTTGTTGCCAAGGTTGGTTATAGCATAAAGCATATGACGACCAGTGTCAGTGATATTATTAGTGTTTATCAGGATAATCAGACCCTTAAGACTGAAAACGAAGGACTTCGCGCTAATATTAATCAGAGTGCTGAAATTCAGGCTGAGAATACTCGACTGCGGGCCCTGCTCGATTATAAAAAAACGGCACCGCAGTTTGATTATGTTATCGCTACAGTGGTAGCCCGTGATCCTAGTACATGGTCTAATGTCATTGTTATAAACCGCGGCGCTAAAGATGGTCTTACAAAAGATATGCCAGTTGTTACGCCGCATGGTTTAGTTGGCAATTTAGTTGAGGTTTATGCTAGTACTGCTAAGGTCCAGCTTATCCTTGATCCACGTAGCGCAGTTGGTTCACTGGTGCAACGCACAGATTCGCGAGTGGCGGCAATTATTGAGGGGAGCAGTGCAAGACCAGCGACGCCACGAATGGTCAATTTGGCCAGAGATGCCGATGTTGTTAAGGGGGATGTTATTATAACCTCCGGTTTAGGAGGTATTTATCCAAAAGGCTTGGTTGTTGGTGAAGTATCGGATGTTGTGGATGAGGCAGGCGGACTATTGAAATATGCTGCCTTGAAAACTGCGGTGGATTTTGATCGATTGGAAGAAGTTATGGTTATTGTTCGTCAGCCGCCAGCTCCGCCTTCACCGCCAACTACTACTACTACTACTACTACGCCTAAGGGAGGGACACAGCCTCCGGTGAAGGGAGCGGGCAAATGAAACCGCTGATCTTCGGAGTAAGTTTGATTTTCGGGCTTGTTATCCAGGCAACTTTGTTGCCGCTAATTACGGTTAAAGGTGTGAGCCCTGATTTGTTGCTTATTATGGTTGTGTCTTGGGGGCTATTAGCCGGTAAAGAGCAGGGAGTTGGTCTTGGCTTTTTTGCTGGTTTGCTCCAGGATTTAGCCTCAGGGGCTGTTTTTGGCATGAACGTATTGTCAAAGATGGCAACAGGCTATTTTACCGGGATGCTTGAACGTAAGGTGTTTAAAGAGCAGTTCTGGTTGCCGATAATGAGCGTTTTGGTGGCAACGATTTTTAATAATGCTGTGATGATGTTAGTTCTGTATCTGTTGGGTTACAGTCAGAGTTTAAGCGAAATTGTTGCTAATGTGCTTTATCCAGTGGTTTATAATGTTGTTCTGGCTTTGCCGGTGCATTTTTTGGTGCTTAGAGTAACTAAAAAGTGGATTATTACTGCTGGATAGTTTCGGGCGAGAGGGAGTTGGCGTTGTGCTGGAAAAACGTTTCAGCCACCGAGTGGATGTGCTGGCGTTAATTGTTGGTTTGGTTTTTGTTGCGTTAGTAAGCCGCCTAGGATATCTACAGGTTGTTCAGGGTAAATACTATGAAGACTTGGCTGATGGCAACCGAATCAGGATTATTAAAATTATGGCTCCGCGTGGTACATTTTATGATAGGAACGGTGTGGCGCTTGTTTCCAATCGTCCTGGTTTTACAATTTCACTTTTGCCGCTTGCGGGGCCAATTCAGGACGGAGTAATAAATAAGTTAGCCGTTATTTTGGGCGTAACTGAAGCCGATATTCGTGCTAAGCTTGCCAGTCAAACTGGATCATTTGAACCAGTAAGGATTAAAACTGATGTGGGACAGGACTTAGTTACCAAGATTGAGGAACGTCGCGCTGAATTTCCTGGCGTTGTAATCGAGATTCAGCCGATTAGGAACTATATCAATAAGGAACTTGGCGTTCATTTATTGGGTTATGTCGGAGAGATTAATGATGAGGAACTTGCGGCTAAAAAGGCCGCTGGTTATCGGGCCGGGGACATTGTCGGTAAGTTTGGCTTGGAAAAATTTTATGATAAAGAAATACGTGGTGTCGGCGGTGGGAGGCAAGTGGAGGTTGACGTTACCGGACGGCCAATCCAGGAATTGGGCAAGAAGGAGCCTCAACCAGGAAATAATTTGATACTGACTGTTGATTATCGTATACAAAAAGCTGCTGAAGAGGCTATGGATCAGCAGTTAAAATATCTTCAGACTAATTTGGGACGTGCCAAGGCTAAGGGTGCGGCAGCGGTGGTAATGAATCCTAAAACCGGAGAAATTTTGGCTATGGTTAGCCGACCCGCGTTTAATCCTAATTTGTTTGTTGGAGGAATCTCGACAAAAGATTGGAAGGCAATCAATGACAACCCTTTTAATCCTATGGACAATAAAGCTATTTCAGGAATGTATCCACCTGGATCGACTTTTAAAATTGTTACTGGAACAGCGGCATTGGAACTGGGCAAGGTAACGCCTGAAGAGAAAATTCTTGATACAGGCAAGCACTGGTTAATTCCTAAAGGTAATGACGCTGGAGAAGCTCTTGGATGGATAAATTTTAAGGTAGCAATGGCCAAATCGGACAATGTATATTTTTATGAGATGGGGAATCGCCTAGGTATTGATGAACTGGAAAAATATGCGAGAATGTTTGGCTTAGGGGCTTGTACTGGTATAGACCTACTTGGTGAGGCTGATGGTTTGGTTGCCAATAGACGCTATAAGGAAAAGGTTTATGGTGAAGAATGGTATTTAGCTGAGACCTTTGATGCGGCTATTGGTCAAGGATTTCAGTTAGCAACGCCGCTACAGATTGCAATGTTAATGAGTGAAGTTGCCAATGGTGGCCATAGGTATCGTCCTCATCTGGTAAGCAAAATTGTTTCACCGAGTGGCGAAGCAGTTAAAATTTTTGAGCCGGAAGAAGTTGGCAGTATTCAAATATCGGAGCGTACTTTAAATTTAGTTCGCGAGGCCTTAAGGGAAGTTACGCAGAGTGGTACCGCGGCTCATGTTTTTAAAGGTTTCCCTGTTTCTATTGCCGGCAAGACCGGAACAGCGGAAAATCCACACGGAGATGATCATGGTTGGTTTGTCTGTTATGCTCCTTATGACGATCCTCAGGTAGTTGTTGTGGTGGTGGTTGAGCAGGGCGGCTATGGGACGGAGGCTGCGGCACCGATTGTTAAGAAAATTTTAGAAGCGGCATTTAACATTGATAAGCCGCCTGATGGAAATACAAACAAGCAATCGCCCTAAAACGGCGATATAAAATACCCCTCGACCGGGCACAGCCGATCGAGGGGTATTTATGAATAGAGACCGGTAATTATTCTTTAAGTGAAGAAATAATTGAATAGCCAGAAGGATAAATTGCATTTGGCGAGAAGATTGTTTACAAGGCATTGAATAAGCAAAAGAGTAGTTCTGGTATTAATTGGATGAGATTTGCAATATTTGATGAAATATGACATTTATTGTTGAACTAGTTGACGTTGTGGCAGGAATCTGAGCAGGCAGAGCGAATTTATTGGGAGAAAAATTAAGTAATGAATATTGCTGTTTAATACTAAATGCGGGAGAATGACATGCGGGAAGCTGTAGTCTTTAAGGGGATCAAAGGTCAATTGCAACTGGTTGTTAACGAGTTTGCTGAATTCAGCGATGTACTAATGCAACTGGATGCTAAGTTAGCTTCAGCCAACGATTTTTTTAACAAGCATGCAGTCGTAAATTTGCCGCCAAAGTTAACAGATGATCAAAGGCGTCGGCTGAAGGGAGTATTGAGTGTACATGGATTGTCTGCTAAGGAGGTTGTTGAGAGAAAGGGGCCGATGAAGGGGAAAAAATCGTATTCTGAGTTGGATGGGTACGAGACAGAGGCTCTTATTGTTAATAAAACACTACGAAGTGGACAAAAGGTAGTCTATGATGGGTCGGTAGTAATTATTGGCGATCTGAATCCTGGTGCAGAGGTTGTGGCCGGGAAAGATATTATTATTCTTGGGGCCTGCCGTGGAATGGCTCATGCTGGGGCGTATGGCAATCAAGGGGCGACGATTACCGCTAATAGGATATTAGCGATTCAGCTTCGTATTGCGGGATTGATTGCCCGGGCACCAGATGACTTGGATAAGCCTGTGCGTGTGGAAACAGCGAGGATAAAGGACGGAACGGTAGTGATTGAACCAAGTCGGTAGAAGGGGGAGCTTGATGATATGGGAGAAGTCATTGTTATTACATCCGGCAAAGGCGGCGTTGGAAAAACGACGACTACTGCCAATTTGGGTACCGGTTTTGCGCTGATTGGAAAGAAGGTGGTACTGGTTGACGCCGATATCGGTCTCAGAAATTTGGATGTGGTAATGGGGCTGGAAAATCGTATCGTATATGACTTGGTGGACGTTACTGAAGGCAACTGCCGTTTGAAACAAGCATTGATTCGGGATAAGCGTTATGAGACTCTATATTTACTTCCGGCAGCGCAGACAAGGGATAAGAACGCCGTCAACCCTGAACAGATGAAGCAGCTCTGTCGGGAACTATCTGAGGATTTTGATTATGTTTTGATAGATTGTCCTGCGGGGATTGAGCAGGGATTCAAAAATGCGATAGCAGGTGCTGATCGAGCTGTAATTGTTACTACTCCTGAAGTTTCTGCGGTTCGTGATGCTGACCGTATAATTGGTCTTTTAGAAGCTGAAGGGAAACATAATCCAAAGCTCATAGTCAATCGCATTCGTCCTAGCATGGTAAAAAGGGGCGATATGATGGACATTGACGATATTATTGATATATTAGCAGTTGATCTCTTAGGTATAATTCCGGAAGATGAATATATTGTAATTTCAACTAATCGGGGTGAGCCTGCTGTTGTAAATCCTGCTTCAGCGGCTAGTACAGCATATAAGAATATTGTTCGACGGTTAAATGGTGAAAACGTACCGTTGATAAAATTTGATGCTAATAATGGAATTGTGAGCAAACTAAAACGATTTTTTGGTTTTGGGGAGGGATGATTGTGCTGGATCTAATACAAAAAATGCTGGGGAGAGAAGCAAATGGTTCGAAACAGATCGCAAAAGATAGGCTAAGACTGGTGTTAGTTCATGACCGTGTTAATGTTTCACCGCAGTTTATGGAATTTTTAAAAGAAGATATGATTAAGGTTATATCAAATTATATGGAAATTAATGAACGGGAAATGGAAGTAAACCTCACCCAGACAAATTCGTCGGTAGCGTTAGTAGCCAGTATTCCTGTCAATCGAATGAAGAGAGGTGCTGTGCCTGCCGAATAAGTAGCATATGTGCTCCTGTCTCATGGAAGCCGCATATATTTCGGCGTACTAGGGTACTGTAGTAAACAATAGATAGGTAAACTAATTGCAGCTTAGTCGAAAAAAGTAATGGCCGAATGGTCGATCACTTAGCTGTACCGCAACAATTATTATACTAGAAGATAAGTTTAACGGAAGGTAGAGCCAATATGCTAAGCCGTCGACTCTTGAGGAATCTTGATTTTACTATTATTGTGACAACAGGCATTTTGATACTCATCAGCTTGGTGATTATCGGCAGTGCCACCCATATTAACACTCCGAGTGAGGAGCGTTATTGGTTTGTGCAACGGCAAGGAATGTTCGCAGTTGCAAACATTGTTTTGGTTTTTGTCATGTTGCATTTTGATTACAAATCACTTAGCAAGTATGCTAATGTGCTTTATGGGATTAACTTGGTGATGCTCCTAGCAGTAATGTTTGTGGGACAGTCGGCTCTCGGCGCTCAGCGTTGGATTCAGCTTGGTCCGATTTCAATCCAGCCGTCAGAGTTTTCCAAGATTATTATGATCATTTCCTTGGCTCATTTGCTTGACAAGAAGACCGGGAAAATGAATAGCTTTAAAGAGATTATTCCTGTGTTTATTTATATTGGGGTGCCATTTCTGCTGGTACTAAAACAGCCGGATTTGGGTACTTCACTGGTGTTCCTGGCGATTTTGTTTGGCATGATATTTGTTGCCGGAATTAGTCTAAAGCATTTGGGTGCAATCGCTGCGGCAGGAGTTGCTTTTATGCCGATTTTCTGGCATTTTTTGAAGGATTACCAGAAGAAACGCTTAACAGTGTTTCTGGATCCTAATGCTGATCCATTAGGGTCAGGTTATCATATAATTCAGTCCAAAATAGCTATTGGTTCAGGAATGCTTTTTGGCAAGGGGCTATTTGGCGGGACACAAAGTCAGCTGAATTTTTTGCCTGAAAATCATACTGATTTTATTTTCGCGGTTATTGGTGAGGAATTAGGGTTTATTGGTGCATGTATTATTCTGTTGTTGTATTTTATATTGTTATATCGCAGTGTAAAAGTGGCAGGAGCGGCACGCGATAATTTCGGCATGCTGTTGGCAACAGGCATTTCTTCGATGATGACCTTTCATCTCTTGGTTAACGTGGGGATGACAGCCGGAATCATGCCGGTTACCGGCATACCGCTACCGTTTATGAGCTATGGTGTGAGCTCGCTCACTACTAATATGGTTAGTATCGGCATTTTGCTGAATATTTACATGCGACGACAAAAGATAATGTTTTGACAAAAAAGCGTACAAGCGAAGCTTGTGCGCTTTTTTGTGATCATTTAAAGCAATGCGGCATATATTTTACCAGAAGTTTCATTGGCCATAGGAGGGAAAACGAGTGGCGAAGTACTGGAACAGTTGGGGTAGAAATCAGCATTGGGAGAATAAAGATTTGTGGCAACAGTATGGGGAATCGGAAAGTAACTATGGCTGGTTAAAGAAAACTGTAATTGCAGTAGTGATATTTGTGATAGTATATGGAGCTCAGGTATCAGATACAGTAGTGGGACATGGAATTACTGATGGCCTACATCGAGTGCTTACAACTGAAACAGATTTTGGATATGCTGCCGCTCTGCTGGCGAAATTTGCACCGAGGGACGTGGATGTTGCGGTGCTAAAACGAATTAAGGAAACGGTGACGAAATCAGCCGATCCATTGCTATATATGACTAAGCCTGTCGATGGCAAGCTTTTAAAGCTTTTTGGCTGGCATACTGACCCGGTAACAAAAGGGGAGAAAATGAATGATGGTATTACTATTGAGGCTACTTCCGGAGTGGCGGTGAAGGCGGCGGCACAAGGGCGAGTTAAGGCAGTTACTGATAGTGCTCAGTTCGGACGAATACTAATTATCGAGCACAGTCAGGACGTGGATACTGTGTATGGGCAATTGGGCGAGGTGCTTGTAAAAACGGATGATATGGTGAGTCAGGGGCAAATTGTAGCCAGAGTTGGCAAACCTCTTAATTCAGCTGTGGCAGAATTATATTTTGAGGTTCGTGAAAAGGGCAAGGCTATTGATCCATTGAACAGGATAAAAAGTGATACTTCGACGACTGAAGGGAAGTGAGGTGGTTGCGAACAGGTAAAATTGCAGGTGTTCAATTAGTTTTAAATAATTGGTTTTTGGCGTTGATTTTGCTTTTTTCGTTGGTTGGCCTTGGTGGCAAAGCTGCTGGTGTATTTTTGGCAGTAATATGGCATGAGGCCGCTCATGCTGTAGTAGCATTAATTTTAGGGTTTAAGGTAAGGGAAATTGAACTCCTACCGTTTGGCGGCGTCGCCCGCATCGACAGTATTGGAGAGGCCGATTCAATAAGTGAAATTATGATTGCAGGCGCAGGACCATTGGCGAGTTTAGTTATGGCGGCTGCTCTATATTTGTTAAGAACTGAGCTTGAGTTTATGGCAGGTACATTGGAATTTTATTACCAGGCAAATATCATGCTGGCTGCTTTCAACCTTCTGCCAAGTTTGCCTTTAGATGGTGGGCGGATAGTTCGGGCTTGGTTGGCAATGCGATGGGACTACGGTAAAGCTACACGTTTAGTTGGGCGGTTAGGCAAACTTATTAGTGTTATTTTAGTAATGATGGTTGCAATAGATTATTGGCGCGCAGCGACAATTAACTTGACATTTATTGTAGCTGCAATATTTTTATATATTGCAGCTAAAGCTGAACTTGGGGTAGTAGGATTTCGACTTATGCGCATTATGGCTCACAAAAAGACGAAATTATTGGAACGGGGTATGATGACGACTGTTCATATAGCGGTTATCAACGGTGTAACTGTTCGCGATGTCGTAAGAGTCTTTAGACCAGAAGCTTACTATGTTGTAATGGTTTTGGACAAGGAGTTTAAGGTACAGGGGATTATTAGTGAAACAGAGATTTGGGAAGCCCTGCCGGATCTGGGGCTGCATGCTGTTATTAATGAATTTTTGTAATAGATGGCAGGATTTTCTTAAATGATAGAGAAACACAGATAAACGTCTAGCGAAAATTGAAATTTGAAACAGGGCTGCTGGAGAAAGCACGAAGCGATCGGCGAAAAGTGTAGGCAACCATAGAATTGCCTATACTTTATAAAAAACGAGCGCGGTCGGCTTTTTGCGAGCAGCCTTTACAATGAGAAATTTGGACAAGGGTTTCGGGAATAATATTGACATGACTGATTTGGTGGAGGTATGGACAGATAATGATTAAGCTTGATCCTAGTTTCATGGGTAAGGTTATAAAACCTGGCAGGTATACTGGTAATGAGTTGAATATAGTTAGGAAAGATCCGGCGACAACTCTTGCGTCTTTTGCATTGGCATTTCCTGATGTGTATGATGTGGGAATGTCTAATTTGGGACTGAAGATCTTGTATCATATCCTAAACCAGATGAGTGACGTCGCAGCTGAAAGGGTATATGCACCTTGGGTTGATATGGAACTGGTCATGCGGCAAGAAGGTATTCCTTTATATACGCTTGAAAACATGCGGCCACTGGCTGAGTTTGATGTAGTGGGGTTTACCCTGCAGTATGAGCTGAGTTATACTAACATTCTCAACATGTTGGATTTGGCTGATATACCGCTATTAGCTTCGCAGCGCAGTGCGCAGCATTCTTTGGTTATTGCCGGAGGTCCGTGTGCCTTTAACGCTGAGCCCTTGGCCGACTTTGTGGATTTTTTTGTGCTTGGTGATGGGGAAGAGACTATTAAAGATGTAGCGCACGCTGTTATTGAATGGAAAAGATCAGGAAAAGCAGGTGGAAAGGCGGAAATTTTGGCACGGGTAGCAGCAATCGAGGGAGTATATGTTCCGGCCTTTTATGATCCTATTTATCATGCTGATGGCCGCATGGCGGCGGTGACAGCTAATCATCCTGCTGCGAAAACACCTGTGAATAAACGTATAGTGCGTGATCTGGATGGGGCGGAGTATCCTAACAAGCCGGTGGTTCCATATCTTGATGTTATTCATGACCGGGTTATGTTGGAGCTTTTTCGTGGCTGTACTAGAGGATGTCGTTTCTGTCAAGCTGGGGTAATATATCGTCCGGTACGGGAGCGGCAGCCTCAGACGTTATTAAAGCTTGCTCAGGAGCTTGTTGATAACACAGGTTATGATGAAATTTCGCTTACTTCACTTAGTTCCGCTGACTATTCTTGTCTTAATAACTTGGTGGAAAGTCTGATAGAGCGGTTTAAAAACCAAGGAGTGAGTGTATCTCTACCATCGCTTAGGGTTGACAGTTTTTCTATCAAACTGGCTCAAGAAGTACAAAAGGTACGGAAGAGCGGATTGACCTTTGCGCCAGAGGCAGGTACCCAGCGTCTTCGGGACGTGATAAACAAGGGGGTAACAGAAAAGAATCTGGAAGAGGCTGTTGGTGCTGCATTTCAAGCTGGCTGGTCAACGGTGAAGCTTTATTTTATGATTGGGCTGCCAACCGAAACTGATGATGATGTAAGGGGTATTGCTGATATTGCTTATAAAGTACTGGATTTATATAAGACGATAAAAGGTCGACGAGGAGCGAAAGTTACGGTAAGTGTATCGTCTTTTGTTCCTAAACCACATACTGCTTTCCAGTGGTACGCCCAAAATGATATGGTTGAGATTGAACGTAAACAACAATTGCTTAGGTCGCTCTTACGGGATCGTAATATTTCGTTCAATTGGCATGATGTTAAGGTCAGCTTTCTGGAGGGTGTGTTTGCTCGTGGCGACCGAAGACTAGGTAAGGTGTTGCTTTCTGCCTGGCAGCAAGGTGCAAAATTTGACGGTTGGTCGGAACATTTTAGGTTCGATGTGTGGCAGGAAGCGTTTCGACAGTCAGGGATTGACCCGGCATTTTATGCCCTGCGTGACCGGGAACATAATGAAGTATTGCCGTGGGATCATTTAAGTTCTGGAGTGGACAAAGAATTTTTGCTGCAAGAATATAGAGCGGCATTGGCTGGAGGTCTTACCGTTGATTGTCGCCGAGGTATGTGCGGCGACTGCGGCGTTTGCTCAGGGTTGGGTGTAGAAGTTATTGACTGGGGGGAAGGGCGTAATGACAAAGTTACGACTGGAGATTACTAAAGGGGAAGAAATCCGATATATTTCCCATCTTGATTACGCAAGGACAATGGAGCGAGCTTTACGGCGATCAAAAATGCCGGTTGCTTATTCAGAGGGGTTTAACCCACATATGAAGATGTCTTTTGCTTCGGCGCTATCGGTGGGGGTAACAAGCGAGGCTGAGTATATGGAAGTAGAGCTGTCAAAGCCTGTTTCTGCAGAAAAAGTTTTCGCTGCATTAGCACACCAGTTGCCGCCTACAATTGCTATTAAGCGTGTGAAAGAAGTTGTTGGTAAGCAAAAGGCGCTTATGGCGATGGTCAATTTGGCGGTTTACAAGATTGTGATGCCGTGGCATGGAGACCAGATGGAATATGTTGCTAAAGATGCTGTTTCGAGGTTTAATAGGACTGAAACTGTGCTATATGTTAAGGAAAATCCAAAAGGCAACCGTGAGATTGATATAAAAAAATACATTGCTGAAGCTGTTGAGGTTGTAGTTGGCCCGAAAGGGGCCGAGCTTTCAATGGTGGTGTGGATTACACCACAGGGCAGTGTCAAACCAAGTGAAGTGTTAAAGGTGCTGGTGGAGGATTTCGCTTTTCCTGGTAGTTTTGAAGCTGCGCTTATTAAGCGCAGTGGCCTCTATGTTCAAATTGATCACGAACGGTTATCGCCGATGGAAATGTGAGGTAAAAAGAATCGTGGCCAAGATGATGTTTGTCAATAGTATGCCAGAGGAGACTAGGATGGCTCTTGTTGAAGAAGGTGAACTAGTTGAGGTGGCTGTGGAACGGACTGAAAACGGCCATATTGTTGGCAATGTTTATAAAGGTAGGATTCAGAATGTTTTGCCTGGCATGCAGGCTGTTTTTATTGACATCGGTCGGGAGCGGAACGGTTACCTTTATGCTGGCGAATTATCTGAAAAAAAGGGGGGAAGCGGGTTAACTGTTGGCCAGGAGATTATTGTCCAGGTGGCTAAAGATTCGATAGGAACAAAAGGACCACGTATGACGACTAGGGTAACGTTGCCGGGGCGTTATGTAGTTTTAATGCCAACATATGAATATATTGGTGTTTCGCGGCGGATTGGGGATAAAGCGGAGCGTGCAAGACTTCGCGC
Organism: Bacillota bacterium; assembly: GCA_017889635.1. Taxonomy (GTDB): domain Bacteria; phylum Bacillota; class Negativicutes; order Sporomusales; family CTSoil-080; genus CTSoil-080. The sequence goes on from JAGGAC010000006.1 coordinate 116,323, forward strand.
AGTGGTGGAAAAGCTTAAACCGCCGGGGATGGGATTGATTGTTCGCACTGTGGCAGAAGGAAAGAGCGAGGATGATATTCAGAGGGATTGTGAGTATTTAAGCAATTTGTGGCGAACTCTGGTAGCAAGGGCTAAGAGGGTGAAAGCTCCTACGCTTCTTTACCGGGATGTAGATCTTGTTATTAGACTTGTTCGCGATTATTTTAGTGACGATGTTGAACGGTTTGTTATTGACAATAGTGAGGCTTATGGGCGAGTAAAAGAACTTTTGAATTTTACAGAGCCTAAACTAGTGGAACGACTAGAACTTTATACCGGGCGGGAGGCGCTTTTCTTTCGTTATGGCATTGACGGCAAGTTAGCCAAATTGTCAGAGCGGCGGGTATGGCTAAAATGCGGCGGCTATTTAGTTATTGATCGTACTGAAGCTTTAACGGCTATTGATGTAAATACCGGTAAGTATGTAGGGCAGAGTAATCTTGCTGATACAATACTTCATACTAATCTTGAGGCTGCAGCGGAAATTGCCCATCAACTCCGTTTGCGGGATATCGGTGGCATTATTATTATTGATTTTATTGATATGAATACGGAGGATCACCGTCAGGCGGTCTTGGCGAGACTAAACGACAGCTTGAAATATGATCGCACCCGGACAAGCTTACTCGGGATTACTGAGCTTGGATTAGTAGAAATGACACGCAAGAAGGTACGCCAAGATCTGGAGGCAATGCTTTATGCCGAATGTCCATGTTGTTCCGGGCGTGGTCATGTCTTGTCGCCGCAAACGGTGGTGAGCGGTGTGATAAGGGAAATAAGGCAATTATCAGCTCTTGGGAAATTGCGAGGAAAGATTGTTGTTCAAGTTCATCCACAGGTTGCAGAGGTGCTCAAGCCAGAAGTAAAACGGTTGGTTACGGAATTTGCCAGGTCTCTAATAGTGGAGGCTGTTTCAACAATGAACAGTGAGGCTTATACGATTTTACATGGACGGGAGTAGAAATCGAAGAGTTTATTGACAAATATTAGACCATATGATAAAATTCTATCTTGTAGGTTAGTGCCTATAAAGGTATCCCAAACCGCTCGAAGAAGGTAAGGTAAAAGCTCTAAGGCATTTGGACTAGTTTTACGTTTGAATGCTGATAAGAGTACCGCATTCGGCGAGTACCATTGACAGGGAGGTGTAAAAACAATGTACGCAATAATTGAAACCGGCGGTAAGCAGTATCGCGTTAGCGAAGGTGATGTGCTTACTGTAGAAAAACTTGAACTAAATGAAGGCGAAACTGTTGAGTTTAGCCGTGTACTGTCTGTGGTAAAAGACGGTGAAGCTACTTTTGGTCAACCAGTTATAGCTGGGGCTAAGGTAACTGGCAAAGTGATGGAACAGGGCAAGGGGAAAAAGATTCTGGTATTTAAATATAAGGCTAAGTCTAATTACCGCAAGCGTCAGGGGCATCGTCAGCCGTTTACGAAAGTGGTTATTGAAAAAATTGAAGCTTAGGCCATGATAAATATTGTAATTAATCGTAATGCCGCCAGGGAAATAATCGGGTTTTCGGCTAGTGGCCATGCTAATACAGCACCACACGGAAAGGACATTGTTTGTGCAGCCGTGGCTGCCTTGACACAGACGGCGGTGCTTGGACTGGAGCGGTATCTTGGCCGGGAATTTAGCCTTGATATTGCCGAAGGAAATTTGGTTATGGAACTTAGCGCAGCTCCTGACGATTTAACTGGTGCTGTATTAGAGACAATGCTTCTTGGTTTAGTGGAAATTGCGAAAATAAGTCCGAACGGTGTTCATATCGTCGAACACAGGAGGTGAAAGTAATGTTTAATTTTGATCTGCAATTGTTTGCTCATAAAAAAGGGGTTGGCAGTTCGCGTAATGGTCGTGACAGCGCATCCCAACGGCTTGGTGTTAAGCGTCATGAAGGACAAGTTGTGACTGCAGGAAGCATTTTGGTTCGTCAGCGGGGGACCCATTTTCATCCTGGTTTGAATGTCGGTATTGGCAAGGATGACACTTTGTTCGCCAAAATTGCTGGTCGTGTTGCTTTTGAGCGTAAAGGCCGTCAAAACCGCCAGATCTGTGTTTATCCGCTAGAAGAGGCGATTATGTAGTGAATAATGGGCCTGCGGCATGTCGCCGCAGGCATTTTTTTTGCCTATCTAACAGGATTTTGGGCCTATGACGCGAATTTATAACTATTGCCCTTAAGGGAGGAAAACGCGCATGGTTAAACCGGTGTGTGAAGAAGTGGAAAGAGCACTTAGTGCTCAACGTCATCAATTCATTAACCATATCCAGGTAATACATGCTTTATTGGAATTGAAACGCGTAGATAACGCACTGAAATATATGGAGGATCTTGCCAAGGACCCCGCTTTGTTGTCTGATCCTCTTGTGGAGCGCGGGCAGTCTAAATGCCGGGCCAAGTAAAAAGCTGGTGTAATATGTTGTAATATGTTGAAGGCTTTTGAAACGATAAATAAAAGCTTGCCAGAAGGCGTATATTACATAATAGTGTGATTGATAAGTGATGACTAATTGTTAGTCTAAGGAGTTTCGATTATGTTTATTGACAGAGCGAAAATTAGTGTGAAAGCTGGGAATGGCGGTAACGGCATGTCAAGTTTTCGCAGGGAAAAGTATGTTCCCAAGGGGGGACCTAGCGGCGGCGACGGGGGGCGTGGCGGCGATGTCGTTTTGGTGGTTGATGAAAATCTAAATACGCTTATTGATTTTCGCTACAAACGAAAATTTAAGGCAGAGGCTGGGGAGAACGGCCAGACCTGCAATATGCATGGACGGCAGGGTGAGAAGCTTTATATTAAAGTGCCACCGGGAACGTTGGTTAAAGATGAGGCTACAGGTCAGGTATTGGGAGATTTAACTGCTAATGGCCAGGAATTAGTAGTTGCCAAAGGCGGGCGCGGCGGACGGGGTAACGCCCGTTTTGTGTCTAGTGTTCATCGAGCACCTACTATGGCTGAAAATGGCGAACCGGGAGTTGAAAAAGCACTACAACTTGAACTCAAAGTTTTGGCCGATGTTGGATTGGTAGGTTATCCAAGTGTCGGTAAATCCAGCATTTTGGCTATGGTCTCGGCTGCTAAACCGGAGATTGCCGCTTATCATTTTACTACTCTTTCCCCGGTGCTTGGAGTTGTCAGTCTTAGGGAAGGGCAAAGCTTTGTGCTTGCTGATATTCCTGGTTTGATTGAAGGGGCTCATGAGGGGAAGGGATTGGGGCAGGATTTTCTTCGCCATATTGAACGGACCAGGGTACTTGTGCATGTCTTGGATGTGTCGGGGATGGAAGGCCGAGATCCGATTGAAGATTATCACAAGATTAATGATGAGCTAAAGCTTTATAATGCGCGATTGGCAACTAGACCGCAAATTATTGCCGCTAATAAAATGGATTTGCCTGAAGCACAGCAGAATTTTGCAAAAGTAGCTGAATATCTTGCAAAAGATGGCCGAGAAGTCTTTCCGGTTTCGGCGGCTAGCGGTGAAGGCTTGCAAAAACTTATGGAGCGTGCAGCTAAGCTTTTATCTGAAGTTGGACGCGAAGAACCTGAGATTGTCGATACGGTGGTTTTTGAGGCCGAACCGGAAGATGAATTTACTATTAGCCGCGAAGACGATGGAGGATTTGTCGTTGCTGGTAAGGGAATCGAGAAGCTGGTGGCGATGACTAATTTTGCAAATGATGAGGGACTTCGTCGTTTCCAGGTAGTCTGGCGCAAAATGGATATCGATCAAGCACTGCGGAGGGCAGGCATTAAAGAGGGAGATACGGTGCGTATCCGGGATATGGAATTTGAGTTTAAGGACTAGGAGGCACCTTAATTTTTTATGTTGACATCAAAACAAAAGAGCTATTTAAAAGCACTCGGAAGTGAACTCGAACCGGTTATTCAGATCGGAAAAGCTGGTTTAGCAACCAGCGTTGTTGCTAGTGCGGAGGCGGTAATTGCTGCTCGGGAATTGATAAAGGTACGGGTGCTGAAGAACAGCCCTGAGGAGCCGAAGGTGTTTATTGAGCAATTAGGCAGGGCGGTGCAAGCTGAGCTAGTACAGGTGATCGGGCGAAACGGTCTTTTGTACCGGCGTCATCCAGAAAAACCGAAAATTGAGCTGCCGAGTTAACGGGGGAGAAGTAGATGGTTGCCAGAAGCGATCTAGCGGATGCTAAGCGAATAGTTGTCAAGGTAGGAACAAGTACGATAACGCATAGCACTGGCAAATTGAATTTGCTGCGACTGGAGAGGCTAGTTCGGGAGATATCTGATTTGTCGAACCAGGGTAAAGAGCTTATACTTGTTACCTCAGGTGCTGTTGGAGCTGGGATGGATCGACTCGGGATGAAAGAGAAACCTAGAACCATACCTGAAAAACAGGCTGCTGCTGCAGTTGGCCAGGGTATTTTGATGCAGACTTATGAAAAACTGTTTGCTGAATATGGCCAAGTGGTGGCTCAGGTACTTTTGACCAGGGAGGATTCGAATCATCGTAAACGCTGTATTAATTCTCGTAACACATTGATCACACTAATGGCAATGGGTGTTATTCCAATTATTAATGAGAACGATGTTGTGGCAGTAGATGAACTAAAGTTTGGTGATAATGATACTTTATCAGCGATGGTAGCTAGCATTATCGACGCTGAGTTACTTGTTATCTTGTCTGATGTTGACGGCCTTTATACTGGTAATCCCCAGTGTGATGAGGCTGCGCGACTTTTGCCGGAAATATTCGATATTACCCCTGATGTAGAAGCACTGGCTGGGGGACCTGGGTCAAAGCAGGGAACCGGCGGTATGTATACCAAGATTCAAGCCGCCAAGATTGCAGTAAACTCCGGAGTGACGATGATTATTGCTTCTGGAGGCCGTGACGGAATTATCAGGGATATTTTGGCCGGTGCGGAATTTGGGACGATTTTTTGGCCTAAGGAACGTAGTCTAGAGTTTCGTAAACGTTGGCTGGCATTTGGCAATCGGGTATCTGGCACAGTGACGGTGGATAAGGGATGCGAGAAAGCTATTTTAAACGGCGGGTCGAGTCTTTTAGCTGCAGGTATAACTACGGTGGCGGGAGACTTTGAACATGGCAATACTGTACGTATTCTCTCAATAGAGGGACGGGAACTTGCCAGAGGTCTTTCCAACTACAGCGCCGATGAAATCCGGCGGATTATGGGAGTTCATACTAACCAGATTGCCGATATTCTTGGCATTAAGCTGTATGATGAAGTTATTCATCGTGATAATATGGTGCTGCTGGTATAAAGCGAATTTGATTAGAGACAGTTATTTTTTGTTGTAATGTCAGATGAGCTAAATATCAGTTTGGAGGAGCATCTCTTGGAACAAGTGAGTTCTAAGGGGTGCTTTTTACGGTATGAATAGCTGATTAATTATACAGAATAATGCTAATGACAAGGTGTGGAGGGGTTAGTGTGGGCTATTTTTACGCTATCTTGAATTATTTGAAAACTGAGAAAGCGCGGCGTGACATGGCAGATTACATTCGGGCTGCGGTAATTATTGCGGCAGTAATGGCGATGGTACGCATAGCTTTGGACTTACTACGGTAAACGACGTGTTCGTACGGCGATAGCGTTTGTAAGTTAAATGTACTGGTTGGAGGCTAGACTTTTATTATTTGTCGGTGTTTGGTATAATAAGTAAAAATATATATGCATTGATGATAGACTGGGGAAAAGGTTGATGGTAAATAAACGTAAAACGGGGATTATGGGTGGTACCTTCGACCCGATCCATGTTGGTCATTTAGTAACTGCTGAAGCGGTACGTGTTGAATACGGTCTTGATAAGGTTATATTTATTCCAGCTGCTAACCCACCGCATAAGCAAGAACTAAATGTTACACCTGCTATTCACCGTTATATTATGACGGTAATGGCAACTTGTTCTAATCCGAATTTTGTTGTTTCTTCAATAGAACTTGATCGGTCGGGGCCATCTTATACAGTTGATACTGTTCGAGCGTTAAATGCCAAGTATGGTGATAAGACAGAGTTTTATTTTATTACCGGTGCTGATGCAATTGGCGAGTTGACGACCTGGGAGAATGTCAGTGAAATTTTGAATTTATGTTATTTTGTAGCAGCGACGCGCCCAGGGTGCAATAGTGATTTAGATAGTGTAATAAATTATTTTGGCGAGAAGGGGCGAGATCGTATCTTTCGCTTAACGACTCCAGAACTTGAAATTTCAGCTACCGATATCCGTGACCGGGTGAAAAGAGGACGGTCAATCAAATACATTGTACCTGAGAATGTGGAGAGTTATATAATGAAGGAAGGCTTGTATCTTTAAACATCGGTGCTGGCAAAAAGAAGATGGAGACACTTTCTGTCTTTCGACGTATTTCTATATGTTTTTTTGAAATTGTTTTTATTTTTAATGCAACATAATGAAGGAATGGAAAAAAATATATAGAAATTAATAATCTATAAATAGTTATGATTATTTGACAAAATACGTAGGAGGGTAGGAAGATGCCTTTATGGAAAGAAGAATACCGACTTGGTATAGAAATAATTGATGAACAGCACCAAAGGCTTATGGATATTGCAGACAGGGCATCCGCATTGCTTAGGAACGAGCTGATAACTGATAAGTATGACAAGATTGTTGATATCCTACAAGAGCTAAAAGATTATACGATATACCATTTTGCCTCAGAAGAGGATTATATGAAGAACATTGGTTATGGTAAACTTCTGTCCCATAAAGTTGAGCATGATGATTTTGTTGCTAAGATTAGTAATATTGATTTAAGTAAAATTGATAATAACCAAAATTTGTATTTGCTTGAGCTTTTGGATTTTGTTGCCAAATGGATAGGTAGCCATATTTTGAAGACTGATAAAATGTATGTGCAATAAATAATTTATGCGTGAGATTGGCGCTGGACTATTATCTTTCTTTCTCCAAATAAAGGCAGGCATAAGTAATGTGAAATTGCAGATAATGTTGGTGTAAGTGAATCGTTGAGATGACGGGGAAAGAGAGGTGATTTCTTGTGGCGAAAACTCTCTATGTCGGTAATTTACCTTGGGGTACTACGGAGAATGATCTGACGGATGCGTTCCGGTCTTATGGCACAGTCATTTCCAGTAGGATTATTACCGATAAAGAAACAGGAAGATCAAGAGGTTTTGGATTTGTCGAAGTCGATGATTCGGATGCGGACAAAATGGTTTCGGCAATGAATGGCTCGGATTTTGGCGGCCGTCAGGTGGTCGTTAATGAAGCTAAACCCCGACAGGGATAGTGGTGATGAGCTTTGATGCCTCCTAATATTAGGAGGCATTTTATTTTTATGTTGAGTAATAAAAAAGGTAAAGGACCTTATTTTACACGGAGGAGTATAGATGGCTTTCACGAATTGAAAATGTGGGTGAAAAAGATGATGAATGGAATATACGCTAAATTGGGAAAAAGTCTCTCGGCTAAGAGACTAAAACATTCTGTTGGTGTAAGTGAGACAGCAGTAGCTCTTGCTGGGTGTTATGGCGCAGATATAGAAAAAGCTAGGCTAGCTGGTCTATTACATGACTGTGCTCGGGAAATGACCAGCAACATCCTGTTGAAAATAGCCGAAAACTCTGGTATAGTGTTGAATGATATCGAAAAATGTCAACCAGTATTATTGCACGCTCCAGTGGGGGCGATTGTTGCCAGACGAGATTATGGGATTGAGGATGATGGAATTTGTCAGGCTATTTCCCGGCATACTGTTGGCGGTATTGAAATGGAGCTGTTGGATAAGATTATTTTTTTGGCGGACTTTATTGAACCGGGAAGGGATTTTCCGGGAGTTGGTAAACTAAGAGATTTAGCTTGGAGCGATTTAAGCGACGCTGTATTAGCGGCTTATGACAATACGATATTATACTTGATTTCTAATCAGGGGTTAATTCATCAGGATGCATTAAATGGACGTAATGCATTGCTGATGCAAAAAAATATGCAATAATAGGTATTATTGCATAGCTCTTGGAGAGGGGAGGGTGATTATGCGCTGTGAATCTTATAGGTCAGTTCCGCGCCGGAAGGTGCGCTGGTTACGCGTGCTTCTGGTGTTATTTTTGTTTATATTGATGTTGGTGGCAATGACTGGTGTTGCTGTTTATGCTTATAATAACCTGTTTAATACTACTGCTGCTTCGTCTGGTGTACCAGGTTCCAATGCGGATAATACTATTAACAAGCGTATTAATATCCTGATCCTGGGTGTTGATGATGGCGATGTCGATAATCCGGGGGCTCCAAAGCGCTCGGATACTATGATTGTAGCTAGTATAAATCCGCAGGATAGTACAGTAAATATGCTGTCTATTCCGCGAGATACTAGGGTAATTATCCCTGGACATAGAGGGTATGATAAAATTACCCATGCCTTTGCCTATGGTGGAGCGGCACTTTCGGTGCGTACCGTTCAGGAGTTTTTGCATATTCCGATTAACTATTACGCTGTTTTGGACTGGCAGGGATTTATTGACGCTGTTGATGTCCTTGGCGGTGTTGATTTGTATGTTGAGAACGATATGGATTATGATGATCCTTACGCCAACTTGAGTATTCATCTTTCAAAAGGACTTCAGCATTTAGACGGACTAAGCGCAGGAGAGTATGTGCGGTTTAGGCATGATGAATTGGGCGATATCGGCAGAGTTCAACGTCAGCAGCGTTTCTTGAAAGCATTGCGTGACGAAATGTTTTCGTTTGGTACTATTCTGAAGCTTCCAGCACTAACTTCAACATTGCGGCAGTATGTCACAACAGATATGCCTAAGCTGACAATGATAAAACTGGCGAACACACTTATTGGAATGAAGGACGCTTCGAACTTCCATACTGAATTGTTGCCAGGTGATTTTTCAGCTAAGGACAGCTTTGGCTATTGGGTTCCCGACTCAGACCGGACAAAAAAAATGGTGGAGGCTATGTTTCTTAATGCAGAAGATTTGACTGCTAAGCAAACAAGTGTTAGCAGCAAATAGAAAAAACAAGATTCTCGCGCTATTCAAAGAGAATAAACTGTGTCAAGGAAAAGACTTGGCTTTTGCCGAGTCTTTTATTTTTTAGGTCAGTAAATCTTTTGTGTTAGCCTATCATTGTTGTTATGTGAAGGAAATGGAAGCGGTTTGGAAGAATAGAATATTATAGTAATGAAAATAATTAATGTAGTATGGATTTTTAACAGGAGGGAAAGCATGACCGATTCTAATATGGCTGAATTGGTTGCGGCAGCTGCCAGTGACAAAAAAGCTTGGGACATTGTAATATTAGATTTGGAGGGGGTTTCGTTGATTGCTGATAATTTTGTTATTTGCAGCGCCAATTCTACTACCCAGGTCCAAGCAATTGCCGATAATATTGAGGAAAAGTTAGAGGAGTTAGGGATCAAGGTGCTGCACAAAGAAGGCTATCGTGAGGCCCGGTGGATTCTTTTGGATTATGGAGAATGCATAGCCCATATTTTTGTTGATGATGACCGACGTTTTTATAATCTCGAACAGTTGTGGGGCGATGCTAAGTCTTATACATATACGGAGTAGGTGATATGAAAACGATGAAGCCTGGAGATATAGTAACGCTCAAGGTGGCGAGAACAAGTGAATTGGGTGCCTTTTTGGACGCTGGCACCGGACGTACCACCGATGATATTTTACTTCATAAAGCGCAGCAGGTCCAAGATGTGGGTATTGGTGATATGGTTACGGTTTATCTCTACCATGATCCTAAAGGACGTCTGACAGCAAGCATGCGATTGCCACAGATGCGCGAAGGTCAGGTAGCGCGGGTGACGGTTATCAATCAGACTAACGATGGTGCCTTTGTAGATATTGGCGCTGAACGGGGCGTTTTTATGCCGTTTGCTGAAATGCGCGGTAAGATTCGGCGCGGTGAAAAAGTCTGGGTTAAATTGTATCGCGACAAATCTAACCGTCTTGCGGTGACAATGGATGTAGATGAAGAACTGCGAAAGGCTGCTAAACCGGCTGATGGTATCAAGGTAGGCGATAGTGTTACCGGCTCGGTTTATAATTATACCGAGGATGGTGCCTTCATCTTTACTCAGGAACGTCATCTTGCCTTTTTGCATCGGGATGAAATTTTAGTCAAGCCTAAAGTAGGTGAAGAGATTACTGCTAGGGTAACATTTGTCAGGGAAGATGGTAAAGTTAATGTTTCAATGCGGCCAGTGAAGGAAACTGCGATAAGTCTTGATGCCGAGGCAATCTTGGGAGTTCTTAATTCACTGGGCGGCAAAATGCCATATAGTGATGATACTTCGCCTGAGGTGATTAAAGATAAGTTCAATATTAGTAAGGCCGCGTTTAAACGAGCACTGGGATTGCTTTTGAAGGATGGTGCAGTGGAACAACGAGAAGGGTGGACTTATCTACGCTAGTATAATAATAGGATTACAAAAACTGGAGACATAAAAGTCGAGTAGATTGTTGACAGTGCCTATCCTAGTGTTATATAATAGTCATTGTCGGTAAGACAATGGGGGTATAGCTCAGCTGGGAGAGCGCTTGAATGGCATTCAAGAGGTCAGCGGTTCGATCCCGCTTATCTCCACCAGTAAATTCGCGGTTTTGCAGGTTCTTTGCAAAGCCGCTTTTTTATTTTCTAATCCTCTAAGCATGTCCTCCTGAACGTGCTGGTAAACATCTGCGGTAAATGACGCTTTAGTATGCCGCAACTTTTTACTAACTATTTTAATGTCTACCTTTTGGCGAAGCAATAATGTTGCATGTGTATGCCGGAGATCATGAAAACGGATTTTGCGTAAACCATACCGCTCAAGCAATTTAATAAATTCGTGGTACAGGTAATCGGGATCATGGGGTGAACCATCTTCCCAGCACCATACAAACCCAGTATCGTTGTAAGCTTGTCCCAATTCTAGCTTATTTTTCTTTTGGGCTAATTTCTCGGATTTTAAAACCGGAATAAGTAATCCTGGTAAAGGTATATCGCTTTCAGATTCATCTGTTTTTACTGGACCAAGAGCTAACACTGATTTATTGTCTTTAGATTCACAACCCCACCAAACAATAATGTCCTTTTTTTCTAGCTCAATGGCAGATGCCTTAGTCATTCTATCAAGGCTATGACGTATATTAGCGGTTTTTTTATCTAGATCGATATCTTCCCATCGTAGCCCACAAACTTCGCCACGCCGAAGACCACATAATAGTCCGAGAAGGACTGGCAATTTAACGTGCGTGTCTTCTATTGCCTTAATCAATAAGTCTGCTTCTTCAGGAGTGTAGGCATTTGCATGGGCTTTATTTTTTTGTGGTGGATCAACAGCTTCACAAGGATTTTTTGCGATAATCCCCCATTTTACAGCTCGTCCAAGAGCATCGGATAAAAGACTATATTGTGCTCTGACTGTCGTAGGAGAAACCAGCTTTTGCTTTTTCGCCTTTGATTCGTCAGAGTTTTCTTTTACCGCTTTCTTTTTTCGTTTTAATTCTTCAGGAGGTTTGCTTTTTGATTGAATAGGGCGTTTAAGTTCGCTATTCAAATATTCTTGTATTTTTATTGGTGTCAACTTTGCTAAATCTACTGAGCCTAGTCCTTTAACGATGTTCTTTATATGGCTTTCATAATTAGCGACAGTTGATGGTCTGCGCTCTGGCCTAATAGCAACGTCGATCCACTTATTTAAATAATCTTTCAGGGTTGTTTTATTTGATAAAATCAGAACCCCGCGGTCTATGTCTGTTCGTAATGATCTTTCTAATTTTTCAGCTTCTTTACTAGAAGTTCCAGACTTATGCCATTTGTACTTCTTTTTTCCTTTTTCGTCGTAATACATCAATACAACATAATAAATGTCACCTTTCTTTTGAATGCTCATTTTTGTCTTCCTTTCAGTTAGACGTTTATTATTATCTTTATTAGCTTGCCGATCACGTGAACATTATTCTCATTTTTGAGATTAACAACAATAGGCGCATATTTGGGGTTTTCTGATTGTAGAATTAAAGTTCCGTTACTTTTATAAATACGTTTTAGATAAATAGTGTTATCGATAATAACAGCACCTATTTCTCCATCTTTTACTTCGAACTGTTTACGAACAAGAACAAGGTCGCCGTCTTGTATACGGGCGTTAACCATGCTATCACCTTGGGCGGTTAAATAAAAGCATTCGGCATCGCTCAGCCAGGTCTTTGGCGTTGGTTCATATTTTTCGATTTCCTCGTATGCTGTGATGTTATTATTGCAAGACATTTTTTTGACGATTGGAACGCGAACAGTTTCGATGTCAGATATTTCTATGCCCAAAAAAGCATGAGCGCCTTCTAACATTTGTGACATATCGACGTTTAATGCTTGAGTAATCTCGGATAAGCGATCCATATCAATTTTTATCTCGCCATTTTCATATCGTTGGATTGTTTTCTTTGTTAGACCGACCTTTTCAGCCAATATCTGTAAACTATAGTTTCTTAGGTCTCTATACTTCTTTATGTTTCTCCCAATAGCTAAATAAAACAATTTAGATTCATTGTTGCTAATCATCTTTCTCACCACACCCTATTAATTTGTACATTTATAGCATACACAAAAAAGACACTTTTAACAACAAAAATATTTATTTGTGTCTTTTTTGTTCTTGACTAAGGAAAAAAATGTATGTTATTATTTAGGTGTCATTTAAAGACACGCAGGAAGGGAGGAGAAAATATATGACTATTACTATTAAGGCGGCTCGAATTAACGCAGATATGACGCAGAAAGAAACTGCTGAAGCATTACACTTATCTGTAACGGGTTATCAGAAAAAAGAAAATGGAAAAACAAGGTTCTATCTTGATGAGATAATGCTTTTAAGCAAACTATTTAAAGTAGACTATGAAAATTTTTTTGAATTTGCGTGTCATAAAAAGACACAAAATACCAAATAGGAGGTTGCTATGCCAGTTGAAAGACTGTTAACAGTCCAAGATCTTACCGAAATACTAAAAGTTAGTGACGAGACGGTCTACAGGATGGTACGTGAAAACCAGATTCCTTTTCGAAAAATTCGCCGCCAAATCCGCTTCATTGGCTGGCAAATAACAAAATGGTTAGACGAAGAGAAGCAAGGTTGACAAGGAGAACAAATGCCGGATAGCCTTCCGGCACAGCAGAGTTGGACAAGCTTAACAAAATGGTTAGAGGAGAGGAGTGTAAAAAAGATGAGCGACTTAATCACGATTTCCGGTGTCCGAGGGTTTATAGACGAACACGGAACGGCACATTTGAATTTAGAAGATGTGGCGAGGGGGCTAGGGTTTACTGAAATTGCCGCAAGCGGTAATGAAACAATTCGGTGGCGTACAGTAAAAGGATATTTAGAAGGTTTTGGGTTCATCGCAACAAGTTGCGACGGTGGTTCCCAACAAGTTGGGAAAGACGTTTTCATCCCCGAAAATATCTTCTACCGGCTGGCAATGAAAGCAAAAAATGAAGCTGCCGAAGCATTTCAAGCTAAAGTTGCAGACGAGATTCTTCCTGAAATTCGAAAGACAGGTACATACGGTATTAGCCCACTCCCCACATTAACCCAAGCCCAAATACTTGCAGCAGTGGCCCAGCAAGCAGCCGACCAGGAACAAAGAATTTTGAAGTTATCTAGCGAGGTGCAAGGCATCCGCGATGTGGTGGCACTTAATCCCCATGACTGGCGTAAGGACAGCTCGTTATTGATTACCAAGATGGCTCAAAAATTAGGTGGCAACGATCATATCAGGGATTTGCGTAAAGAAAGTTATGATCTGCTTAACAAACGATTCGGGGTAAGCGTCGAAACCCGGTTAACCAACAAACGCAACCGGCTGGCAAGCGAGGGCGTTTGCAAATCCAAGAGGGACAAGCTTAATCCCCTGGACGTAATCGGCGACGATAAGAAGCTGATTGAGGGCTACGTCGCGATAGTGAAAGAAATGGCGATTAAGTATGGGGCGGCGTGAGGGGAGGTGAAATCTGATGCAAATACAAGGTTATTCCGGATTCTGTGCTGGGTGCTTTTGGCCGATTGGAACTGGTGATGAAAAACGATTCCGCGAGAATGGACGTAAGTTCTGCCCGAATTGTTTTGACAAAAACGGATATTACCAGCGACTTGAGAAACGAATGGCGGCAAGAAAGGGGATTGTAAAATCAAAATAGATGAGAGGCGTAATTTCAGGGGCCGCGTGAGGGGGAGGTAAATACGTCTGATATCGAGATCATACTTGCTGTAGTATGTGTAAATATTTTATTGGAGTTTACGGGTGGTTTTTATGAAGGAAAGTTAATTAGAACTGTCAGGCTGTGTTTGATGGGATGGCTAGCCAGTAAACTAATTAGTTTATTATAGCCCAAAAAACTTATCCCATAATTTAGTGAGAATCATGGTAATAATTGATAACCCAATAGCCATATACCATTTTTCCTTGGCTAATGACCAAAGGGCTTGTGGAGAATAACCATGGGTTTGAATCCATGAAGAATTAGTTTTAAGGGTGTTGTCGATTGCTAGCGATAGAAAAGTATCAAACACGCGGGTTTTACTCAGTGTTGATAAATGTAACTTAATGTATTCTTGTTTATCGAATGCCTCGGCTTCGTTCTTTCCAGTTAGGAAGTCTTTTGGTCTCAGATCATTCTTTTCAATCAATTTTACTATTCTAGGATCTCCGATGTATCGGCCACCATATTTTTTTACAAATAGAAGTGACAAATCAATTTTACAAGTATCAGGAATTTTTTGTGGAAGAGCAGTTTTACCTTTCTTATTTTGAAGAACCATAAAGCGATGCTCAATTGCCTTAAAGCCATACCCTATATCGCGCATATTCCAATGAATGAAAATGAAATTATGATGTTGCGCGATGTATTCCATGTATTCTTCCAGCATATCTAGTTCCAAATCGTTATAATGCTGCTTAATTTCGTCTAAAGATATCCCCTTTCGTTCGGCAGCTTTATGGATAGAAAACGAATCGGTTTGTCCGTTCTCAACATATCTTATCGCGATAGAAGTAATTCTTGGAGAAGATCCGTTGGGTAAATCACCTAAGCTCTCACATGAATAATGAATTATTAAATAGTGTGAAGGATTTTTACGAATTTCTGCAAGTATTTGACAAGCCTCTTTATATCTTTCAATTTGCATATTTTTTAATCGCCTCCCCTCAAATCCCAATTTTCGACGGGAGGAAATAATTTCCTGTAACCGGGGCAACGGCCCTGGTAAAAAAATCGCTGTCAAACTTAAAAATGGATAAACCTCTGCAGTTTATGTATATCCAATACCGCAGGGTTTTATACCAACAATTTTTAGAGGGAGGTGAAACCCATGAATGACGATGAAGATCGGCGCTGGACGCTGGAAGGGTTAATTGACTTATTAGCAGTATGCACATTTATTTTTGCAGCTTGGTATTTTACAGGGCATTTATTATTTGCGTATTTGCTGGGGCGGTTGCCATGAACCAGCGCGACGCGCTAAAACTGGCAGGACTGCAATGGCAATATGCAGGTTACAAATGGTTAATTACAGTTGTTGATGATATCCAGGCAATAAAAAAATACTTACGGAAAATTCGAACGTACGAAAAAGAAATAGCAAAAATAAAAAGCCGCCCTGGCAGGCGACTTGGAGCCGTAAAAACGGCTGCTAAAAAAATGTCGATTTAATAATATCACGGCATACTGATGCCGTCAAATTTAGGAGGAGAACAGAGATGACAAAAGTTTATATCAATATAGAAGCCGATTCCGCTGAGGAGGCATTAAGAGCAGCACGGGAGCTGGCTGCTGTGCCAGTAACAAATGCGGCGGAGCTTGTAGCGGTTCCAGAACCCGAAAAACCAACCCGCAGCCGTAGCAATAAAGCTGTTCAATCAAAAAAAGCTGAACTTGAGCCCGAACCAACTGCTCCTGTTGAAATAGCACCAGAACCAGTGGAAGAGCCGCAGCCAGAACAGGAAGAGCCAAAAGCTCCTACATATACTCTTGTGGAAGTACGGGCTAAACTCCAGGAGTTAGCCAAGAGCGGCAAGCAAGCAAAAGTCAAAGGATTGCTTACTAATTTAGGATTTAGCAAACTGACCGATGTCCCAGAAGAAAAATACGGCGAGCTGATGACCTCCGCTTTGGAGTTAGGATAATGGCAGCACATGCGAAATTAAGTGCATCAGGAAGTAAGCGCTGGATGAGTTGCCCTCCCAGCGCTCAGCTAGAAAAAGAATTTCCTGACGAGCAAAGCTCTTATGCTGCCGAAGGTAGTTTTGGACATTCTCTTGCTGAACTTTACCTTCGTAAATGCTTTGGAATGGTAAGCAACAAAGCATTCGACGCACAGATTAAACTTTTGAAAAATAATTCTTTTTATACACAGGAACTAACTGATAGCATTCAAATTTACGTCGATTTAGTCATTGAAAAAGTTAATGCAGCGAAAGCAATTAGTAAAGATGCGGTTATTCTTTTAGAGCAAAGATTGGACTTCAGTCCTTGGGTACCCGATGGGTTTGGTACAGGGGATACCATTATAATCGCCGATGGTCTGGTGGAAGTAATAGACCTTAAGCTGGGAAAAGGCGTCCCAGTATCTGCTGAAGGAAACACACAAATGAGGCTTTACGGGTTAGGCGCTATCAATCAATTTGATTGCCTTTATGATGTACAAGCCATAACTATGACTATTGTACAGCCCAGGCTAGATAGTGTATCCAGTGAAGAATTAAAGGCCGAAGAACTACTGACTTGGGGGGAAAACGAGGTTAAACCTAAAGCCCGATTAGCTTTTGATGGTAAAGGCGATTTTTGCGCCGGTGATCATTGTAAGTTTTGCAAAGCTAGGTTTAGTTGTCGGGCTAGAGCAGAAAAGAATCTCGAATTAGCAGCCTATGATTTTCAAGAGCCTTTTCTTTTAAACGCTGATGAAATTGCCGAAATACTGGGCAAGATTGATGAGCTAACGGCTTGGGCCGGTGATCTAAAAGCCTACGCCTTAGATCAGGCAGAAAATCACGGTGTAAACTGGCCGGGCTGGAAACTGGTAGAAGGCCGCAGTAATCGCAAATATACTGACGAGAAAAAGGTCGCGGATATTCTAGTTGGAGCGGGTTATAAAGATGAGGTTATTTATGAAAAGTCGCTTTATGGTATTACAAAAATGACTGATAAGATCGGTAAAAAATCTTTCAACGCATTGCTAGCCGAGTACATTATTAAGCCACCTGGGAAACCGGTATTGGTGCCGGCGAGTGATAAACGGTCAGCTATCTGTTCGATTGCTTCAGCGCAAGCAGATTTTAGTTAGAAAGGAGAGCAGAAACATGACCCGAGAGCAACTTGCTCAATCGATTAAAAGGGATTGTGCTTTAATTGAAAGCCTGTTTACCCGGAAAAACCAATCATATGGGGCTAATGATGATGCCTTTTACAACTTTACCAAAGGAGCAGAATTGTTATTTGACGAGGCAACATATGACACGAAATTCCGTACACTGATGGCATATTTGACTAAGCATATAGTTACCTTGGCTAAATCTGATGCCATACTTAACGATCCTGAATTCGAAGAACGCTGCCTAGATGTAGCGGTGTATATGTTAATCGCAAGAGCGATGAAAAAGGAAATCATAAAAATTGAGAGCGAGGAACCTAAACATGAGTGATCAAACAAAATCTCCTACAAAGGTAGTAACCGGTAAAGTAAGGCTGAGCTATGCAAATCTAACTTCCCCGAAAGCTGACGATAAAGGCGACATGAAATACTCGACGGCGGCACTTATCCCTAAAAGTGATAAAGCAACCTTGCAAAAAGTAAAAGCTGCAGTTGAAGCTGTAAAGAAAGATCCGGCAGCAGTAGAAAAGTGGGGAGGGAAGGTTCCTGGTGAAATGAAGTTGCCTTTACGGGATGGCGATCTAAAAGCAGATGAGCATCCGGAATACGCTGGACATTATTATTTCAATTGCAGCAGCAAACAAAAACCAGGTATTGTCGATAAAGACTTAAACCCAATCATGGATGCCAGCGAGATTTATAGCGGGATGTACGCTAGAGTGGCTGTCAACTTCTTTGCCTTTAGTTCAAAAGGAAATAAAGGAATCGGCGTTGGTCTTAACAACGTGCAAAAGCTTGCTGACGGTGAGCCGCTCAGCGGACGGAGTAAACCAGAAGATGACTTTAGCGACGATCTGCCGGAAGACGATTTCCTAAGCTAATAAAAAAGAACTGCATAGGGCGGCGTAAAAACCGCCCTTTTGTTTACTGGATGGGAGTGAAAGCGATGGTTGTGGTACGCGTAGCCTTTCCCGGCGTTGTGTACAAAGAGGAATACATTAAAGAAGAATCACTGTATAACTGCTTTTCGGATATCGATCTAGTACCGGGTAATTTGGTTGTGTGCGATATAAGGGAACGAGAACCGCGCGCTGGTCGAGTGCTGTCAATATTAAACCCAGAAGAAAATAGCGAACCAGTCAATGGGTGGATTATTCAAAAGGTAGATATGGTTGGTTATAAGAAAAAGCGTAAAGAGGCTGAACAAACGGATTTGCTGGATTGGTTGTAATTATGGATACCTTAGCGATTGACCTAGAAACCTATTCCCCGCTCGATATAAAAAAAGTCGGCGCTTATGCTTATGCCAACCACTCCGATTTTGAAATACTGTTATTCGCCTACGCCTGGAATGACGATCCAGTACAAATTATTGACCTAGTACAGGGTGAACAGTTACCTATGGAAGTAATCAAAGCGATACATGACGACCAAATACTAAAAACGGCCTACAATGCGGCATTCGAACGGATATGTTTATCAAAATATTTTAAGACAAATGGATTTTTACCCGCAGACGGTTGGGCTTGTACATCAGTTCTGGCTCTTACGTTAGGATTACCCGGCACATTGGAGCAAGTCGGGAATGTGATGCGGTTGGCCAGCGATAAAAAAAAGCTGGCGACGGGTAAAGCGTTAATCAGATATTTTTGCACTCCATGCAAACCTACTAAAACGAACGGTGGCCGGACCAGAAATTTGCCAGAACACGCGCCGGACAAGTGGGAACAGTTTAAAGAATACTGTCGCCAGGACGTTGAGGCGGAACGAGCTATAAGAAAGAAACTGGAACGGTTTCAGCCAGTACCGGAAGAACGGCGGTTGTGGTTACTCGATCAACAAATCAATGACCGAGGCGTCCGAGTGGATACGGCTTTAGTCAATCGCGCGATAACCTGCGATGAGCAGCACAAGGGCCGGACATTGGCGGAGGCTATAAAACTTACAGGTTTGGATAATCCGAATAGCGGGGTACAACTTAAAGAATGGTTATTCGATGAAGAATGCCTGGTAGTGGAATCTTTGACCAAAGAAACAGTGCCGGAGCTATTAAAGCAAACGGATAGCGAGACAGTTAAAAGAGTGCTGGAATTATGCCAAGAGCTATCCAAAACCAGCGTAAAAAAATATGCCGCTATGCAAAACGCTCTTTGCAATGATGGCCGGGTGCGGGGGTTGCTGCAATTCTATGGGGCAAACCGAACCGGCAGATGGGCTGGAAGATTAGTCCAGGTACAGAACCTACCTCAAAACCATTTACCGGATTTGGATCTGGCCAGGCAGCTTCTTCACGAAGGTAACTATGAATTAATTGAATTACTATTCGGAAACGTGCAAAGTGTTTTATCGCAATTAATACGGACTGCTTTTGTTCCTAAGGAGGGGTATCGGTTTATAGTAGCCGACTTTAGTGCCATAGAGGCCAGGGTAATTGCCTGGTTGGCAGGTGAAAAGTGGCGACTTGATGTGTTCAATACTCACGGCAAAATTTATGAAGCTTCGGCAGCGGCCATGTTTAAAGTGCCAATTGAGTCAATTGACAAGCACTCGCCGCTTAGGCAAAAAGGTAAGGTTGCAGAATTGGCCCTTGGGTACCAGGGCGGACCAAAGGCTATGGAGAAGATGGGGGCACTTAAGCAAGGGCTTACAGAAGAAGAGTTACCCGGAATCGTTAGCGCCTGGCGTACTGCTAATCCGGCCATTACCAAGCTGTGGCACGATACTGAAGACGCTGCTACAAAGGCGGTTAAGGATAAAACAAAGGTTGCTTTACGGCATGGCGTCCATTTCTCATATGAAAGTGGTATGTTGTTCGCGCATCTGCCATCTGGGCGGCGATTGGCATATGTACGCCCAAGATTAGCGATAGGTAAATTTGACCGAGAAGCGCTTAGTTATGAGGGGATGGACCAAACTACCAAGCAGTGGAGGCGCTTAGATACTTACGGTGGCAAACTTGTGGAAAACCTTGTGCAGGCAATAGCGCGAGATTGCTTACGGGACGCTATGATCCGGTTGGACTATGCTGGATATAAAACAGTAATGCATGTACATGACGAGGTTATTATTGAAGCGCCCGAAGGATGGGGCTCGTTAGAAAATGCTTGCGATATTATGGGACAAACCATTCCCTGGGCACCAGGCTTACCGCTTCGGGCAGATGGGTTCGAGTGCGGATATTATAAGAAGGATGATTAGCTATGGATAGAAAGTGCGGTGAATGCATGCATTTTGATACCGATACTTACAAGGGCTCCAAAGTAAAAGTTGCTGTATGCTATCAGGCTGAAAGCCCGATTGTTGCGCCGGATTGGGTAGTTGAGCCAAGTAAGGTAGCGGTTAAGGTGACCAAGAACAATCCTGCTTGTGAGCTATTTCAGAAAGGGTAAATTGATATGACAGATGTACAGAACATGCTGCAACTCAGTGAGGTTGATGCATTCACTACTTGGATGGAGACAAGTAAAGGCTATGAATTCAGTGATTTGTTTGAATGCAACCTTGAAACGTTTCGATTTTATAAAGGTAAGTTAGATCCGGTAATATTCTATAAGCCAAGCTATGTGGGATATCTAGTAACGTATGGCCCAGGAGTTGAACTGATAAACGAATGGCGAAAGATGCCGACAGAAGATACTGAATTTGATTTTTTGCTTTAAGGGGACAGCAACAAAAAAGAACAAGGCCATAGCCATTGGCCTTGCTCAATAAGGGTAGGAGATAAGTATATGCTTCAGTAATATTATGCCCGGTAAATGATGGGTTTATACATAGGGGAGGGGTTAGCGGTGAAGTATTTTGAAATTTTACCGGAGTGTCCGGCATATGAACTGTTTGTTGAGTTATTTACTTCTCGGCAGAAGTGGAATGAAAAAGAAGTTAAGGAAATTAGTGCAGAGCAATATTATCTTCTTCAGGCAGAATTCAGCAGGAAGAAGGGGCAAGCATCATGATTGATACAGACTGCAAAGCAGCATGTGTAGCGGATGGGGAGTTGTGTCAATGGTTTTATGTGTGTGAAAGGGGGGCGGGTAATGTATAACGATAAGGCTATTGAAAAAGTTGTTGCATATATCACTGATACTGATTGCCCTAGCCATATGGGATTAAAAGATAGAGATGATTGTTCGTATGATGGGTGTCTAAAATGCTGGAAGTGGGCTTTAAATTCAGAGCCGGAGGATGAAAAATGAGCGATAGAAAAGACGAGATAAGTGCTACTTTGCATTTGATAACCGAGATTTGCTTAAACTCTGAAATATCGTTGAGAGCCAAAGAATATAGCGGTCAATTGATTGTTATAGCGAAAGACGAGCGTAACGGTAAAGAATACGCTATGTGCAAAAGCGAGGGGCGGTAGCGATGGCTAAGTGGTATTGTGCTGGATGTGATGAGGAAATGGAAACTGAATGGGATTATGAGCCGAAATATTGCTGTAATGGCTATATGTGCGCTTGCCAGGCAAAGCCGATAAATCCTATATTTTGCGATAAATGCGTAGAGCAGATGAAAGGGGCGGTAAGTGATGGCTAAGTGTTTATGTGGCCAATGTGAAAATAATGATTCGGAATGCCCGGCAGATATTGAAATGAAATTCCAGCTGAAAAAGGCACAGGCTGATAACGCGGCGATACGTGGGGCGTTGGGAAGAGCGCAATCTATAATGGCGTTTCATGCAGCGCGTTGTCCTTTGAATATTCCTAACAACTATAACGGTACGGAAGAACATTTAGCCGAATACAGAGCAGTTTATCGAAACTTAATACCCGACATCCTGCAATCAGATACAGCCGGAGCCGACCTGCTTGCCAAGATTGATCGGTTGGAACGTGAGAATAAGGCGTTAAGGTGCTGTGGTAATTGTGGAAATATAACATGCATAAAGCCAAAAGATTATGTTTGCGATAGTTGGGAAATGGCGGAAAGTCTGGTGAGTAAGGGTTGAAAGTTAAATTTATTCCTGCCTACGAATCGAAGAAGTCAAAGTTATTGCGTTTATTGCGTGAAAACGATATATCCCCAGTTGAGGCTTCGTGTTTGCTAGAAGAACCGATGGCCCAACCTAGAAGATATGAATTAACGGGAAAGTGGCGAAGGGCTGGTGAGTAAGGGTGACTAAATGCGAGTATGTTTTACTGGAAATTGGAATTGTCTTTGTAGGGAGCGCCATCCTGATTATGTTGTTTGGCGGCAATATAGAAATAAAAACAGATGGGTTAATAATGTGGATTATAAGGCGGTGGTTATAATGCCAGATTTATATGTAATTGAAAAACCTGAAGGATTGATCGGAAAAACAATAGCCCATATTGAAATGACTAGATTTTGTGACCCACTATTACTTACTACTACTGACGGTGGCATTATGGCGTGGAGAACATGTACAGATGAATATTCGGGAATGGAAACCGATATTTACGAGTCGCATATGGTAGAAGCTCATGTGTTTAATAGTAATACAACTAAAAAGTATTTAATCAAAAATAATATTTGCACGGAAGCGGATATAAATAAATTTATTGCCACGAGAATTGAAGAACGCCGTTTATATCACAAACAGTTGGAAAAGCAAAGAGAGGAACACGATAAGGCCGAATATGAGCGGTTGAAAAAGAAATTTGATGAGGAGGCGGCCAACAATACAAAAACTGACTAACACACTATACAATCTGCTATGCACTCCGGTAGGTTGGCTGGTGCTGATCGGAGCCGGGGTGCTGGCAGTGATAATGGGGAGGGGATAAAAATGAAAGACTTATTTTATGGTTTTCTAAACATCATTATGGTTTTGTTCGTGATATGTTGCATTACATGGGTGATTCAAGGAAACGACTTCTTCCTGTATAAAACATTCGCACCTGCGCAGGAGCAGGTGCGTAGGGAAACATTCGAACAATCAAAGGCTTATAACCAAGGTATGATTCAAGAATTGCAAAATATGCAGTTTGAGTACATTAAGGCTACAGATAGCCAGAAAGATGCGCTGGCGGCAATTATATTACATCGGGCCGCCGACTATGACATGGATAACTTGCCGACTGATTTAAGACAATTTATTCAAAAATTGCGGAGAGGTGAAAGATAATGAAAAAAATATTAATTGCGTTGGCAATTGGGATTATGGCTTTGTCTATTGCTGGATGTGACAATTCTAGTTCAGACAAAGAAAGACAACAGCAAGAAAAAATACAACAAGAAAGTATTTCTCAGGCAGGAATGCCAGCGATCAAGAATTTTAGAGAAAAGAAACTACTCAAAGATATTTACGAAATGAGAGATCAAGAAGGGCTGACGACTTACACCTATATAGTGGCTGAAAATACAGGGAAACTGATATTCTTTGGCGAGACAATAGGGTACGGTATTCCGGCGGCTACACAATATACTAACCCACAACAAATAGAATACCGGAGTGGTTCAAATTCGCACGTATTACCGCAAGCTGACCCCAATGGCCTATATTCTCCACAATCAGCAGAGGGCACTTGGATAATGCTAAAAGACCCTAATGACAAGGATGTTAAACCAGTATACGTAGAGCCACGGATTATAGTTAGTCCGTTTAAATTAAATATAAGTTAAGTAGAAGGGGCGGCTGAATAAGCTGCCCTTGCCAAGAGAAAAAAATAACCACCTAAACGGTGATTAGCTTAACGACCCCAATGTCTTTTTAATTCTATGGATGATGCCGTCTTGGGTGTCTTGAGGTAGTTGTTCCCAGTCTTCGGGGGTAAACAAAATTTCAGGATGCAGACTTGATAGAGTATTGCTAATATCGCGGAAACTCTTGCCAGTGCGGGTTATAGTTCTTTCGATTTCATCGACAACTAGGCTCATAATTTTCGTGTTTAGATTTAATGGCAATATATCACTCCCTCTATTATATATTAACACATTATGTAAATTCAGGTAAGGAGGTCTAACCATGAACGAATGCAATTTGTGTGAACCAGAGCCATGCCGTAATATTATACAGCCTTGCTGGCGTTATGCCAACAATACTATTGAAAACCAGCTGTTACAAATACGATCTGAAACAACCGAAATGTTGGACGAGCTTGCAGATAATAATTTATCTGCAGCGCTGATTGAGATGTTGGATGTTTACCAAGCATGTATTACCGGTATCGAAGTTTTCAGGCGGCATGGCTATGATGTCGATAAAGCTTTTGAGATTATGACAGAGAAAAACAAATTTCGTGGGTATTACGCTAAAAACGGGGTGCTTTACGAGGAACCCAAACCGTGAATCCGGTGACAAGAGGGGCGGGTCTAAATGAAACCTAAAGTTGAACCAATCATAAAAATTAAATACGATGGTGAATTAACGATTGCTACTGGCCGGAGCCGCTTTGAGGAAGAATGGAAGAACAAAAACGTGTCGTGGTCGCAGCTCGTCGAAAAGTTGAGTCAAACGACGAGAACGCGGGAAACACTGGCTGAGTTTGACGCAATGCCTAAGACGGAACAGGACCGAATCAAAGATGTTGGCGGCTTTGTAGGCGGTACATTAAAAGGTGGGCGGCGGACGGTGCAAACCGCCGCCTGGCGGCAAGTGATAACGTTAGACGCAGATTTTGCCGGCAAAGATTTCTGGGGCGCTGTTACTCTATTGAACGACTACGCTGCCTGCATATACTCAACCCATAAGCACAGGCCGGAAAAGCCACGCGTCCGGCTTTGCATACCGCTGAAACGGGCAGTGTCACCAGATGAATACCAAGCCATTGCCCGGAAGATTGCCGACGGAATAGGGATGGATTTATTCGACGATACGACGTATCAGCCGCACCGACTAATGTACTGGCCTTCTACGTCAGCGGATGGTGAATTCGTTTTTGAGCTACAAGACGGGCCATGGTTAAACCCTGATAACATTCTAGCCGAGTACCAAGATTGGAAAGATCAGTCGTATTGGCCGGAAAGCTCGAGGACGAAAAATAACCGTAAAAAGCTGGCGGACAAGCAAGGCGACCCATTAGAAAAGCCCGGTATTGTTGGAACTTTCTGCCGGACGTACACCATACAGGACGTACTCGAGGCATTTCTAAGCGATGTTTATGAGCCGTGTGCGATGGAAGGACGATACACCTATACACTGGGAACGAGTAGCGGCGGTTTGGTGTTGTACGAAGACAAATTTGCTTATAGCCATCACGGCACCGATCCGATCAGCGGGAAGTTGGCTAACGCCTTCGACTTAGTACGGCTGCATAAGTTCGGCGAACTGGATAATGACGCTGTAACAGGTACGCCAACAATAAAACTTCCATCTTATTTGGCCATGGTGGACTTCGTGATAGAAGACCCAAGTGTAAAAATAACATTAGGCCAAGAGAGATTAGCAGATGCACAAATTGAGTTTAGTGAAGAGGACGCAAGTGATGATAAAGCTTGGCTAAAACGGATGAAGACTGATCGGCGCGGTAAATATCAATCCGTTTCGGAGAACGTACTCTTAATACTGCAGCACGACCCAAACCTTGCTGGTAAGGTGGCCATGGATGATTTTGCCCACCGTATTGTAGTAAAGGATAATTTACCCTGGCGCGAAGCCTCCCAGGGGCGTTTCTGGCAAGATGGTGATGACGCAGGGCTGCGGAACTACTGCAGCCGGGTTTATGGTATTACCGGCAAAGGGATTGTGCTTGATGCACTAGGAGAAGTGTTATTTAAAAACCACTACCATCCAGTAACAGATTACCTCGACAGTCTGTGGTGGGATGGGGTGGAACGAATTGACCGGCTGCTTATAGAGTATATGGGCGCGGAGGACAACGAATATGTCAGGGCTGTAACCCGAAAAATGTTTATTGCAGCTATTGCCCGCGTGAAAATACCAGGAATTAAATTCGATAATATGCTTGTATTAGTGGGCAAGCAAGGCCAGGGGAAAAGCTATTTACTTAAAAAATTGGGGCGCGAATGGTTTTCTGATTCATTGACAACGGTGCAAGGTAAGGAAGCCTATGAGCAGCTACAGGGGAAATGGATACTGGAAATGGGCGAATTGGCAGCTATGCGAAAGGCCGAAGTTGAAGCGGTAAAACACTTTTTATCTAAACAGGTAGACAGCTTTCGCGTTGCTTATGGCCGTAACGTTTCAGATTTTCCCCGGCAATGCGTATTTTTCGGCAGCACTAACAGAGCTGATTTTCTCCGAGATGCCACCGGTAATCGACGGTTTTGGCCTGTAAAAACGATGGTGCAGCCACCAGTCAAAAACGTATTTACCGATTTAGCTGAATATGAAATTGACCAGATTTGGTCGGAAGCCGTGGTGGTTTGGCAAGCGGGGGAAGCACTGTATTTGAAAGAGCGTTTGGCGGCTATGGCCCAGGAAGCCCAGGAAGAGCATATGGAAGAGTCGGATAAATTCGGTCAAGTGCAGGAATTTTTGGAGCGTAGGCTACCGGATAATTGGAGTCAGATTGATATTAGCCAACGGCGACAATATTTACATGGGGATGATTTTGGAGAAGCCCCAGAGGGTGATAACGAAAGAGGCCGTGTATGCGCGATGGAGATATGGGTGGAGTGTTTTAACGGGGATCCTAAAAACTTCGACATGCAAAAATCCCGAGAAATAAAAGATATTATGTACCGGATGCCGGGGTGGAAACAAGCTGAAAAAAAGATGAAATTCGGAAAAGTTTATGGTGTCCAAAGAGGGTTTATTAAAGAAAATTAGGGTTGCCGGTTTGAGTTGCCGGTTGCCGGTAGCAAAAAATGGAAATTGGGCGAAGGGGTTGCCGGGGTTGCCGGTTAAGGGCTACTGGCAACCATACCGGCAACCGGCTAAAACCCAATAATGGCAAGGTTTATAGACTTACGGTTGCCAGGGTTGCCAGTAAATCTATATAAATATAAAAAATGTAATATATAGAGTACATATATACACGTATACCCTATAACGCGTAAAAGCGTATATACGCGCGTAAGAGGCAACCCGGCAACCCCCTAAATTTTGAGAGGAGATTTTGAAATGGCGATAGATATCCCTGAAAGTTTTTTAGAAAGGCGGTTAAAAAGATTGGTGGAAGCTAAAGGGGCATTATTTTGCAAATTTGTTTCTCCTGGTCTTAGGGGTGTACCTGACCGCCTTGTCCTTAAACAGGGAGGCCAAGCCTTATTTGTAGAGATGAAACGGCCAGGAGAAGCACTAGGGCCTCTGCAAGAGAAACGTAAAGCTGAGTTTGAGACGTTAGGATTTAAGGTGTATGTTGTGGACTCGCCACTGGCTATAGCGGATTTTATTGAAGAGGTGTTCTGATGCCAAGTAGAGATCAACTTCACAGCTATCAAAATTATACAGTCCAACGTATTATCGACAATCCTGCTTTTTTATTACTTTTAGGGCTAGGCATGGGTAAGACAATTAGCACATTAACAGCTATAACTGAACTACTGCATAATTATTTCGAAATAGCCAAAGTGCTTGTAATTGCCCCGCTGCGCGTAGCGAAGTACACCTGGGCAACTGAAGCGGCAAAGTGGGACCACACGAAGTATTTAACAATTGCTAAAGTATTAGGGCCGGAGAAACAGCGCCTGGTGGCGTTGAAATCAAATGCAGATATCTATGTAATCAACCGTGAGAATGTGCCTTGGCTAGTGGAACTGTATGGTAGTGCCTGGCCGTTCGACATGGTGGCGATTGATGAGAGCAGCAGTTTTAAGTCGCATAAGGCCCATCGCTTTAAAGCGCTTCGCAAAGTGCGGCCATTGGTAAAAAGGATCGTTGAATTAACTGGTACACCAGCACCTAACAACTTGTTAGATCTTTGGCCACAGATTTATTTGCTGGATAGGGGAGAAAGATTAGGCAGAACTATCACCGGATTCCGGGAGCGTTACTTTAACCCTGGTAAGCGTGACGGCCATATTGTTTTCAATTGGGAGCTAAAAGCTGATGCTGATAAAGCCATATATTCAAAAATTGATGATATCTGCGTAAGCATGAAGGCAAAAGACTGGCTGACGCTGCCGGAGCGGATTAACAACGTGATAAAAATCCCGTTATCCGATCCAGTGAAAAAAATGTACAAGCAGATGGAACGGGATTTATTGCTGCCACATGTAGAAGGCGATATTGTGGCCAATACGGCAGCGGTATTAAGCAATAAGCTTTTACAGATGGCAAACGGTGCTGCATATGACGAACACGGAGCGGTAAGAATTTTGCATAATGCGAAACTAGAAGCTTTGGAGGACATCATAGAGGCAGCAAACGGAAACCCAGTATTAGTGTTCTACTGGTACAAGCATGATATTGAACGGATCAGAAAACAGTTCCCCGAAGCTAGGACGTTGGATAAAACAGAGGATATGGAGGACTGGAATGCTGGTAAAATCCCGTTACTTTTGGCCCATCCGGCAAGCGCTGGCCACGGACTAAATTTACAAGCTGGCGGAAATATCATAGTGTGGTTCGGCCTTACATGGAGCCTGGAATTGTATGAACAGGCTAACGCTAGATTAGATCGGCAAGGTCAAACAAAGAGCGTAATCGTGCATCACTTAGTGGCTGAAGGTACAATCGACGAAAAAGTGATGTTGGCTATTGAGAATAAAGCTTGTGGCCAAAATGCTTTGATGGAGGCTGTTAAAGCAAGGATTAGGGAGATAGGGGGAGGCGGTTTAGTTGGGAATGGTATTTGCAACTGAAGGCCAGATAAAATATATTTGCAGTTTGGCCAGGCAATTAGGATATGATCATGAGAATTATGATTTTGATTTGATGACAAGAGAGCAAGCATCAGCAATAATTGATCTGCTGAGCGATGAAATGGAGGGCTGAAAAGATGATTGAAAAATTAAAAACTAACCAGTGTAATTTTTGCGGGGCAGAAATGAAACCGGATAAATATGATTTCTACCGATGCCCCGAATGCGAGTCGGAATTTTGGATTAAGCCTTTTGAAAAATCAGTAGATGCACAAGCCAAGGATGCTATGTCTAGTTATATAAGTCGGGCGGAGGTGCGAGGGGCGACGGCTCCAGGGGGGAGCAAGAGCGGATCGAGCAATCGGAAACAACTGATGAAGAAAAAGACGCTTAATCAGTTGAATAATGAATTAGGCAAATGTTGACAGATATTTGACTTTGGGCTATAATTGAGTTGTCGCAGTGTGTTTAAGGGGCCGTCTTATAAAGGCGGTCCTTTTCGTATATATATATATATCACAGCGTCCTTTCGAGGGCGCTTTCTTTATGACTAAAATCAAGGAGGTCAACACCATGCCCACAGTTGTATGCGAACATAAGGACTGCGAAAGACACGGCATTGAGATCTGCATAGCCAGAAGGATAAAGCTAAGTGAGAATGGCGCTTGTTCTGAGTATCGGCCAAGGATAGGCAAGCAGATGCTAGATCAGCCGTTTAACTCACGCTGTTATAAGCAAGGCGGCAAGTACAAGAGTAGTAAGGTAACTGGGGTGCTGAAGTAATGCCAGTGAGACTACAACAGCCATGTAAGCAGCCAGGATGCAGTGCATTGGTTAATAACGGCTACTGTGATAAGCATAAGCGACCAACGCAGGATAATCGAGTATCATCAAGCAAGCGTGGTTATAACTGGCGTTGGCAACGTTATCGCTTATCATACTTAACACAGCATCCGTTATGCGTTGACTGTAATAAGCAAGGTAGACTTACACCTGCAACAGTGGTCGATCATATCCAGCCTCATAAGGGAGATCCTAAACTATTTTGGTTGCCATCTAATCATCAAGCACTATGCAAACAGTGCCATGATAGTAAAACAGCACGCGAAGATGGTGGTTTTGGTAACATAATTCGACAATTTTAGGAGGGTAGGGGGTATGAAATCCCTGGGGCCTTTGGCCGCTAGACCGTGTGTGCCCCTTTCTGCGCACAAACTTCGGGTTTTGAAACTTTTAGAAATATGGTGATGATATGGGAGGCCGAAATGCAAAACCAATTACGCTGCACTTAGCAGAAAAAAACCCCAGCCATTTGACAAAAGCTGAGATTGAGCAGCGTAAGAAAGCGGAAATTAAGCTGGGGGATCAAAAATTAAAGTGTCCGCAATTTGTGAAGACTGACGTCAACGCCTACGCCAAGTGGAAAGAGATAGTTAAGATTTACAAAGACATTGACTTTGTTTCTTCTGGCGATACGGGGCTATTAGGACGCTATTGCATGACCTTTAGCGAATATCAAAAACTCTTGGAACAACGAAAGCGAATCGATAATATCGACATGATGGGGCCAGATGAGCGGGAAGAGCTGGAGCATTATATTGATGAAGATCTGGCCGAGGATTTGATTAACAAGGTAAATTATATTATATCTGTTGATGGAGTCTTGAAAATTGATACGGCCATTAATAAAAAAATGGACCAGCTTGTAAAAATGGAGGATCGCCTATTCCTTAATCCATTAGCCAAAGTAAAAAACGTCCCGAAGAAAGAGCCGGAAAAAATTGACCCTCTTGCTAATAAGGGATTTGGTAATGTATGAGCCTCTTGGATGAATTAATTCAGTATTCCGAAGATGTCATTGCCGGCAATATTCTTGCCTGTCAAAAACATAAATGGGCCTGCATGAGATTTCTGCGCGACTTGGAACACGAGAATTTTCCCTATGTGTTCGATGAGGAAAAAGCCGAGCGTTTTCTTGATTGGATGCGGTTATTTAAGCATCGTAAGGGTGTACTTAAAGGGCAATATATTGAGCCGCATATCATTCAAAAATTTATCTTCGGCAATGTCTACGGCTGGGTACATCGTGAAACCGGATATCGCCGGTTTAGGAAATTTTACTGGCAGGTTGGTCGTAAGAATGCTAAGTCGCAGTCACTGGCGGCGGTTGGCAGCTATGAATTAATGGCGTTAGGCGAAGGAGCCAGCGAGGTATATTGTGCAGCAGTAAAAAGCGAACAGGCTAAAATAGTTTGGGATGAAACCTTTGCTATGCTTGGAAATTCTGAACTGAAAGGCCGGTATAATGTATCATACGGCAAGATACAGCATAAAAAGTCAGGCTCATTTATGCGGGCGCTTAGTAAAGAAGACCGCAAGTCTGGCGATGGGTTAAACCCTCAATGCGGCATTGTTGACGAGTACCACGCCCACGACACCAGCGAACTATACGACGTACTAGACAGCGGTATGATTGCTCGAACACAGCCGCTGCTGGCAATAATAACTACAGCAGGCTTTAACCTTGCGAATCCCTGTTATGCTATTGAGTACCAGCTAGTCTCCAAAATACTAAATCCGGCAATGGATTTCGACGTTGATTCATATTTTGTAATGATAAATGAGATGGATAAGGATGACGAAGGTAATTTAATTGATGATATCCGCGATGAATCAAAGTGGATAAAGGCTAATCCCATTGCTTGCTCATACCCGGAAGGCATACAATCGATTCGCGAACGCTTAAAATTAGCCCTTGAAGCACCGGAAAAAATGCGTGATTTCCTTACCAAGAACATGAATATTTGGGTGAATCAGCGCGAAAACGGCTATATGAACATGGATAAATGGGCGTTATGCCGAGGCGATATACCAAAATTATCAGGTATTGATTGCATAGTCGGCATTGACTTATCAGCTAAGATCGACTTGACGTCGGTGAGTTTTGAATTTGTGGTCGATGGTAAATATGTGGTGCTGTCGCATTCGTTTATGCCGGAAGATACATTGGCTGCTAAGCGAAAGACAGATAAGGTCCCCTATGATTTATGGGTTAAGCAGGGATGGATAACCGCAACGCCTGGTGCAGTGGTCGATTACCGTTTTGTTGGCGAGTATATTCAGTCCCTGGGGTATAAAATTAAAGAAATATGTTTTGACCCGTACAATTGTAGCCAGTTTGCACAGGAGCTGCAGGATGACGGGTTTTTGTGTGTAGAAATTCGCCAAGGCATTCCAACGTTATCCGAGCCAACAAAATCATTCCGTGAATCAGTATATCAGCAGAAAGTAATCCACGATGGAAATCCTGTTTTAGCGTGGGCTGTCAGTAATGCCGTAATTAGAATGGATCATAACGGAAATATAATGCTGGATAAAGATAAATCGACGGAAAGAATTGACCCAATAGCCAGCCTAATCAATGCCCATACCCGGGCAATTGTAAACGATGAAGTTTCAGTTTATGAAAAACGTGGCATGAGGAGCCTGTAAAGGGGGTGAGATATTGGGGTTTATAAGAAATATTAAAAATTCGCTGGCCGAATATATAAGCAAGTTTCTTGCCGGTGATGATGTTAGCGAATACTCTGGGATTGGGGTTATGAGTGTTGACCGCGAAGTCGCAATGAAGTATTCGGCGGTGTTCTCCTGCGTCAGGGTTTTGTCGGAGACGTTCGCAACCTGTCCGGCCCAATTGTACCGGAAAAACAAAGATGGAACACGGGAAATTTCGACTGATTTACAGATTTACGATATCCTGCATAATCAGCCAAACGACGAAATGGCACCATTCGGGTTTAAAGAATCGCAAATGGTGAGTTTGAACACCGGCGGTAACTCGGTTTGCCTAAAATTGGTCAACAAATACAATGATATCGTCGGATTGTATCCATTAGAGTGGCAAAAACTCCGTATGGAACGGAAAAACGGCCAATTATTGTATTATTATCGAGATGATTCAACTCAAAATATCGAAAAAACATACTCGCGGAGTGAAGTTTTTCATGTACCGGGGATCAGCTTTGACGGTGTTATCGGCCTTTCACCTATCGAATATATGGCAAGTGCCATTACTTTAGGGCTTAGTTACGAAAAATTTGGGGTTAAATTCTATCAAAACGGCGCGAATGCAAGCGGCGTTTTTTCATTTCCTGGCGCATTAGGTGACGTGGCATATGAACGGCTAAAAAAAGACCTGGCTAAAAACTATACAGGCTTAGCAAACACGGGTAAACCGATATTATTAGAGTCTGGTGGGACATTTAATCAGCTTACAATTAAGCCGGTTGACGCTCAGCTCCTGGAGTCGAAAAAGTTCCAGCTTGAAGACGTTGCCAGGTGTTACAGAGTGCCGCTACACCTTATTCAGAATTTAGATAAAGCCACTAACAACAATATTGAGCATCAAAGCCTGGAATTTATCATGTATACCATGCTGCCCTGGTTTAAGCGATACGAAGAAAACGCCAACGCCCAGCTGTTGAAGCCCAAAGAGCGCAAAGCTGGGTATTATATTGAGTTTAAAATGGACTCGCTTCTGCGTGGCGACATGGCAACAAGATCAGCAGCCTATGCCGCTGGCCGTCAATGGGGGTGGCTATCGGTAAATGATATTCGTCGGCTGGAGAACATGCCGCCTGTTGATAATGGCGATATATATCTGCAGCCGTCAAATATGATTGAAGCCGGTCAGCAGTTAGACCAGGCTGGTGCCATGACCGCTAAAATTACCGAAATGATAGGGAAAGGAGGCAGAGCATGAAAAAGTTTTGGGAGTTTAAGGCCCAAGCAGATAACGCGGGGGAGCTTTTGTTGTATGGGGAAATCAGTGATGCAAGCTGGTGGGGTGATGAAGTAACACCGAAGCAGTTCAAAAAAGATTTGGATGGCCTGGGTGATATGTCGGCCCTGAATATCTATATCAACTCGGGTGGTGGGGATGTATTCGCCGGTCAAGCTATTTATTCTATGCTGAAACGCCACTCCGCAAAGAAAAACGTCTATATTGATGGCTTAGCGGCCAGCATGGCGTCTGTTATAGCTATGGTTGGTGATAATGTTTACATGCCGAGTAATGCAATGATGATGGTACATAATCCTTGGACCGTTGCGATGGGCAACGCTACCGATTTTCGGGCAATGGCCGACACGCTGGATAAAATTCGCGAAAGCTCTATTGCGGTCTATCGTGAAAAAACGGGCATGGAAGATGAAGAAATAATCGCCCTATTAGATGCCGAAACCTGGATGACAGCTGAGGATGCTGTAGCGATGGGGTTCGCTGACGAAATCGAGGACGGAAAACAAGTTTCTGCTTCGATTTGCGATGGACAGCTTATTTTTGGCAGTATGGCGTTTGATTTATCAAGGTTTAAGCACTTACCAATGGCAAAAATTCAGTTTTACATGCCACCCAAAGCCCCGGATTCGCCGGTTAACCCGGTTGACATATATGTAGAAAAATGCCGGATTAATGAAAGGAGATTAAAACATGGATTTTAAGAAATTGCTCAAACAAAAAATGGATGCCCAGGCGGGTATAGTAAATGCCGCTATAGCGGCTAATCGTGGTATGACTGCAGAGGAAAAGGCTCAATATGACGCTTTGGAAATTGAAATTGTAAACCTTGAGGCTACGATTGAGGCACAAGCCCAGATTGAGGCAAGAGAAGCTGCCCTGGCAACGCCGGTTAACCAACCAACACCGGCAATTGAAGTCAAGGAAAAGAAATGGAATCAATTTGGGGACTTTCTGCAGGCGGTTCGCGCGGCTGGAACGCCTGGCGGGATAATTGATAATCGCCTACTGTATGGAGTAAAGGCGTCGGCCTCCGGTGGTAGTGAAGCCGTAAATTCTGACGGTGGTTTTTTAATTGACGAGCAATATGTTGCTGAGTTATTAACAAAAGTGCATGATACCTCGGCGATAGCTAGCCGCTGCCGGTCGATACCGATCGGCCCGAATGCAAATAGGATTCGGATGAACGGCGTAGACGAAACCAGCCGGGCGAATGGGAGCCGCTGGGGCGGTGTTCAGGCATACTGGACTTCAGAGGCTGAAACGGTTGCTTCTAGTAAGCCGAAATTCAAAAAGATTGAGCTGAATTTGGATAAATTAATGGCGCTTTGCTATCTGACTGATGAATTGATGGAAGACGCTGTTGCTCTTGAAGCAATAATTCGTCAGGCGTTCGCCGAAGAACTGGCGTTCAAATTGGATGATGCTGTGTTAAATGGCGCTGGTACCGGTATTCCACAAGGTATATTGAAATCTGATGCTTTGGTAACGGTGGCAGCAGAAACTAGCCAAGACGCTGATACTATTAATCATTGGAACATTTTAAAAATGTATAACCGCATGTATTCCAGGTCACGTGGTAATGCTGTATGGTTTATTAACCAAGAAACCGAGCCGCAGCTTGAAACCATGACCATAACTGTTGGTACCGGCGGCGAAGTATCGCCATACGCCAAGGAATACATGGAGCGCGGTACTATTAAAGGTCGGCCAGTTATCCCGGTTGAGCAATGCTCGGCGCTGGGTACTGTTGGCGATATCATATTGGCTGATATGAGTCAATACATGATAATCGACAAAGGCGGCGTAAATGCTCAGTCCTCAGTACATGTGAGGTTTTTGTATGATGAGAATGTAATGAGGTTTACTTATCGCGTTAACGGTATGCCACTTTGGGATACTGCAGTAACGCCGTATAAGGGAAGTAGCACATATTCGCCATTTGTAGCATTGGCGACAAGAGCGTAATCCAAGAAATAAATAACGGAGGTATTAAATATGTCTATGATTTGCATCCCCGAAAGCTATAAGATTGTCCAGGCCCTTACTCCGGCGACTGATGCATCAGGCCGTACCGGTACATATGTAAGTTTGAAAAATGTTAATCGGGCGTACATTGTTTGCAATATAACACAAGGTGTTGCTACAACTATTGCCTTAACTCCCAAGCAAGCAACTGCAGTTGCCGGAACCAGCGTTAAGGCATTAACTAATAATATTCCAATTTGGGTTAATGCTGACACTGCAACGTCTGACACATTGACCAAACAGAGTGACGCCTTGACGTTTACCACTGATTCCGGCATTAAAAGCAAGGTAGTTGTATTTCAAATTGATCCGCAAAAACTGGATATCGATAATGAGTTTGATTGCATCACAATTGTTACCGGCGCGTCAAGTTCGTCCAATATAACCTCGGCAATTTATCTGCTTGATATGAAAACTCAAAAATCTACTCCGCCGAGTGCGATTACTGATTAATGTTAGGGGACGGAAAAGTCCCCTTTTGGCGGTGATTATATGACTTTAAAAATTATAACTGGGCCGACAACGGAGCCGGTGACTTTGGATGAAGCTAAAGCCCACTGCAGGGTAGATGGAACCGATGAAGACGAGCTGATCACGGCGCTTATTGTTGCCGCTCGGCAGTATTGTGAGCAGCGTCAAAACCGGGCATATTTAACGCAGACATTGGAGTTAACGCTTGATCGGTGGCCCAGCTTTCCGGTAGATATCCCACATCCGCCGCTCGTCAGTGTGGAGAGCATCAAGTATTACGGCACTAATGACAAGGAATACATTTGGGCCACTACTGAGTACTTTGTGGATACTGATTCCGAGCCGGGGCGGGTGGCGCTAAATTATGCTAAAACAAAGCCGACTGTCACACTCAGACCAGCGAACGGGGTTAAAATTCGGTATACTGCTGGCGGCTCTGACGTAGCACAGACGGTCAAGCAGGCCATGCTATTACTGATTGGACATTGGTATATTAACCGCGAGGCAGTGCTTACTGGGACAATATCTAAGGAAATCGAGTTTGCTGTTGCAGCATTGCTGAATATTGATAGGGTGTGGCCGACATGATTGGCGCTGGCAAGCTGAATCAGCGGGTTACAATCAAAGAACTAACTGACAATACTGATGCCGGTGGAGGTGCTGCTGAAACCTGGACCACTTTCGCAACGGTATGGGCCAATATTAAGCCACTAACCGGCAAAACGCTATATTATGCCCAGCAGATTGAAAGCATGGTAGATAGTGAAATCAAGATCCGTTATTTATCCGGCATAACAACGAATATGAGGGTTACGGTTGATAACCGGATATTTGAAATTAATAATATCTTGGATTATGACGGAAAGAAGCGGGAGTTGACCCTTTTAGCCCAGGAGGTGCGGGCTGATGAAAATTAATATTGAGGTTAAGGGTGCCGATGAGGCTATTGGCAAAATTAACAGGTTTAATGTTGATGTGTTTAAGGGGGTGCTGAAACAAATCGAAACCACTTCGAAAGATATTCGTAATCGTGAGCGTCAAGCCGCGCCAGTTCGAACGGGTAAGTATAAGAAATCGATTAAGCGAACAATTAAAAAAGTAGATCTGACGGCAACGGTTGGCCCGACGAGAAGAGGCAAACTGCATCCAATAGCTCATTTGTTGGAACGTGGGACCAAAGCCCATGATATACATCCCTACGGTAATAAAAAAGTGACAGTCCGGCACCCAGGCAGTAGGGAGTATCCGCACATTGAACCGGCTTGGGATGCTGAGCGTGACAAGTTTGTCGAAGGGGTTAAGAGCGCAATTAAGGAGGCAGCTAGATGAGATCGTCAGTATGGCCTTTGCAGGTAGCTATCTATGATCGGCTGACAGCTCAAATTAGTAACTATGGTATTTATGATAAAGTACCGGACAATGAGCCGGATGCTTATATAACAATTGGCGAATTTGATTTTAATGACTGGTCAACCATGACGACGAGCGGTATGGAGATAACCCATACCGTTTTTTGCTGGTCAAAATACAGTGGCACAAAAGAGGTTTGTGCAATGCTTGATGCGGTGACAGCAGCGTTAAGTGATTATTTGCCTGACTTATCGGCAGATAATTTTAAGGTTGTTGTTACTAAAAAAACGGAGTCCGGCAAAATTGCTCGGTATGAGCGCGATGGCTTAGTTTATCGATATGGATCGATAGCGTTTAAATATAAAATACAAGATATGGGGTGATGAAGGATGGCTGACGAAACAACCGATACTACTACAACAACCGACGACAGTACGACAACGGATAGCTCAACGTCGACGGATACAACCGACAGCACGACAGATACCAGCACTGATGACAGCACAACGACGGAAACGAATTTACTAAAAACGGCTGTCGCAAGTTGTTTGACTACCGCAGGGATTGACTCATCGACATTTTCTTTAGAATTCGATGAGCCGGTATATACAGATGGCGCAATTGTTCAAGGGACAATAACTGCTTACAATGCTGATGATGTATGGGATTTTACTGACACGGTAATTGCGGCACAAACGGCAAGTTCGTTAGAAGTAACGACTGGCTATAAGGCTACAGTCCATGCGATTGGCGATAAACAATATTTTGCCGATAGGTCAGTTTTTGTGTATTACTACGAAATCAAAAAGATAGAGGAGGATGAATAATGGCTGCTGTAACAGGCGTTGGTTTTTTGATCAAAGTTAATACCGGGACAACCGCGTCCCCGGTCTATACCACTGTCGCTGGTCAACGTAGTGCTACGCTTAATCTAAGTACGGATGAAGCTGACACTACTAGTAAATCATCAAGTGGTTGGCATGAGGGATTGCCGACAATTCGTAGTTGGTCAATTGATGGTGATGGGCTTATTTTGGAAACGGACACAGGAATGGTACAACTCGAAACGTGTTACATAAACAATACGCAGGTATACGTCCAACTCTATACACCTGCTGCTCATACTTATACTGGTCTGGCCACGCTGACCGATTTTTCGTATGATGCCTCTTACGATAGTGAGGCAACGGTATCATACACGCTGACAGGTAGCGGCGCGTTGACGAAGGTATAGGAGGAGGAGTGATATGTCACTGATTAGCAAACAACAGACTACAAAGGCTGGACTGACAACAACGTTGGCATCTGCAGTGTCGGGCGGCGACTATTTTGTCAATACCGGCAAATCTGTGTTGCGCGTTAAAAACGCCAGCTCGGCTGCTGTTACTGTCACAGTAGCGGCTCAGACAGCGTGCCCGCTTGGCACGCTCCATAATATAGCCGTATCAGTTGCTGCGGCTGGCGATGTATTGATTGGGCCGTTTCCACCAGCGTACTATAACGATGCCAACGGCTACGCCTATATAACTTACTCTGCAGTAACATCTGTCACTGTTGCGGTCGTGGAAATACCATAAATTTTTAATGAGGTGCAAATTATGAATTATGTTGAAATTGAGCTTGGCGGTAAAACCCGCAAGCTGAAGTTTGATTATAATGCTCTGTGTGAGGTTGAGGCGAAGGCCGGGAAATCAGTAATACAACTTATGAGTGCTGACAACCTCGGATTCGGGGCAGTACGGGCGCTGTTATACGGCGGTCTAATTTGGCAGGATAGAGGTTTAACAATGGATCGGTTGGGGCAAATGCTTTCTGAGTATATGAGTAATGGTGGTTCACTCGGTGATTTAATGGCAAAAATATCAGAAGCGCTTAACGCTAGTGGGCTGTTTGGTAAACCGATGCAAAGTGATGAAGCTGGGGACGAATCAGGGGGAAACGTGGAGGGGGTGCTGAACTAGCGCCCCTTGCCTTCTGCGAAAAATACGAGAATGACAAAAAAGCAGCAATCGGAATATTGGGATTAAAACCTTGGGAATTTGACCGACTGACACCGGGGGAATTTGCTGACATACTGGAAGGGTTTAACACCCGGCAGGAAATGGAGTATCAAAGAACGGCATGGCTGGCCGCTAATTTGATGAACCTACATTTGAAACGCAAGATAACTCCAGCAAAATTGTTAGGCAAAAAACCAAAGCGGGATACGCGAACGAAGGAAGAAAAGCGGCGCGAACTTGAAGCTGTTAAGCGGCTCTTCGGGGAGGTGAAGTAATTTGGCAACATTGGCAGACTTGCTGATTAAGCTTGGCGCGGATACAAGTGATCTTGACAAGGAGCTTAAACATGCTCAGAAACAGCTAAAATCGGCCTTCGGCTCGGATGCGCTTAGTCTTTCAAATGACCTTGCTGTTGGCTTCGCAGGACTAGCCGCAGGGCTTGGTGCTGTTGCTGTTGCATCTGTAAAAATGGCTAGTGATATGGCAGTTACAAAAAAATCCTTTACAACATTGATGGGTAATGCGCAGCTAGCCGAACAATTTTTAAATGACTTAGCCCAGTTTGCAGCAGATACTCCCTTTGAACTTGCTGGCTTAACAACAGCGTCGAAAAAAATGCTGGCTTTCGGTTTTGCCGCTCAAGATATAATCCCGATTATGACGGCAATTGGCGATGCTGCAGCACTGCTAGGAGTCGGCCAGGAGGGCATAGACAGGATAACATTAGCCCTTGGTCAGATGAACGCCAAAGGCAAGGTGAGCGCTGAAGAAATGAATCAATTGGCAGAAACTGGTATACCAGTTTGGCAGATGCTTGCTGACGCAATTGGCACCGACATTCCAACTGCTATGAAAATGGCTGAAAACGGCGCTGTATCTGGTGTAACTGGCATTAACGCTATTGTTACAGGAATGCAGACTAAATTCAAAGGTGGTATGGAAGGGCTGTCGAAGGAGATCCCCGGGTTATTTTCTACTATAAAGGATAATGCGGCTACTGCGGCTAGGTACATTGGGGATAAGATAATCGCAGGCTTGGATATAAAAGCTAAGTTGCAAACGGTTTCAAATGCGCTAAGTAATTTTGCTTCATATATCCAAACCAACGGACTGAAAGAGGCATTAGTAAACTTAATACCCGCAGAATTGACTGCAGCAGTATTTGCTTTATCCGGAGCTTTGATAGCAGCGGCCATACCGGCGATGATTGCCTTTGCTTTATCAGTATGGACCGCAATAGCTCCGCTCGCTCCTTTTTTAGCGGTAGGCGCGGCGGTTGGGCTTTTGGCTTATGAAATTTGGAAAAACTGGGAACCGCTCGGAACGCTGTTTAGTGGCTTAATGAGTGGTATTTCTGCGACGTTTCAGTTATTTTGGGGATCAACGAAAGCCTTGTTTTATACCGGTGTACAAACAATTCTTACAACGTTGCAACCACTTGCAAACTTAATCGGTGGAGAGTTATCAGCCGCGGTTAGCTCTTACCTTGATGGCCTACAGGCTAAAGTTGACGCAGCTAGTCAGAGCATAAAGGATGCTGGAGCGCAATTAAATGCGGCTGCGGCTACTGTATCTAAGGGGTTCTCCGGCGTCAGTATTGGGGCTTTTAATAAAGGCATTAGCAGCCTAGGCGATGGCGTAAAAAAAGTTTACAATTCGTTTACAGGATTGCATTCGGCTGCTAGTGCTGCTGCTGCTGCCGCTGGATCAGCTGCTTCTGGAGCTGGATCATCTGCGAGCAGTGCCGCAAATAAAGCTGCAAAAGCAATAGAAGAACTTAAAAAGAAAGCAGAGCAAGTTCATAAATCAATTTACCAGGAATGGGTTCAGACCACAAATACCAGTCTGCAACAATTAGATGCGTGGAAAGCAAAACAAACAAAATCTCTTGAAGAAACCAAAAGTGCTAATGAAAATTATCAGCAAGATGTAACAATGCTGCAGGCGACATATGCCGCTAAGAGGTTAAAAATCGAACAAGAAACAGCAGAAAAAATCAGGAACATTCAGTCGAGTATTAGTAATTTATCCTTCGACTTTAAAGAAATGCAGATAGATATTATGCCTGATGGGGTTGATAAAGATTTAGCTGAACTTAAATTAAAATATGAAAAAACGATTGATGAAATTGAAAAGAAATATGATGAGTTAGCCGCTAAATATGTAAGCTCTACCGATGTAGAAAAGGCGGCAATGGAAAAAAGTCTGAGTGAAAAAAGTATTGCTTATAAGAAGACTGAGCAGGGGAATTTGGATTTTACTGAACAGATAAATGCTGAAAATTTGGCGGCAGCGGGCGCACACTATAATAAGTTAAAGGCCTTAAAGTATGAAGAAACCAAGTATAAAGAGGAATTAGATAAAGCTTATAATACCGGAAATATAACAGCTTACCAAACTTTAGTAAACGATCAACGAGGGCTAGAACAACAAAGCTTAGAGGGCAAAAAGGCATATATGGATACCTATTTAAAGCTTTGGAAATCGGCTACTCAAACAGCCCAGGAGTTATGGGCTAACGCAGTTGATGGTATGACAGATAATTTAAGTACATTTTTGACAGATACTATTAGTTTTTCGGATGATATTAAAAGTACATGGAGCGATTTTGGAAAGAATTTAGTTAAAACAATAGTTGGAGTATACGCTAAGATGTATGCTAGTCGTATTGCATTTTCTTTAACAGGTAAAGTCCAGAATGCCGCAGATGTTGCAAATACTACCACGGCCCAAGCACAGGCTACGGCGGCAACTGTAGGAGCATATACTGCTAGAACGGCAGCGGCTACAGCGTATTATTCAGCGGTAACGGCTGCGCAGGCCGCAGCTTTGACGACCCAAACGACTTTAGCAACAACCGTTATGGCAACATTAACGGCTGCATCTACTGTTATGGCGGCGGCGGTTGCAGCGGCTTGGGCACCAGCGGCGGCTATGGTATCTTTAGCGACTATGGGGGCAAATTCTGAATCTGCAATTGCGGGTATGACGGCGGCTGTAGCAGCGGCAACAGCTTTAGCAGTGCCTAAAATGGCCACTGGCGGATCAGTTTCCGGCGATGGAACGTCAACCTCTGATAGTATTTTGTCTTGGTTATCGAACGGCGAATATGTTATTAAGGCTGCGGCAGTAGATAAATTCGGCGTAGGCTTTTTTAATGCACTTAATAATGGGCAAATGCCTAAATTAGCATCAGGTGGCATTGTTGCTACTCCGACTTTGGCTCAGATCGGCCAAGGTCGTTACCCCAATACCGTGCCGATCGATCGGCGTAATTCAGTAAGTCCGACAAACTCAGGTGGCGGCACAGCAATTACCACGACTCAAAATATTTACGGTGACATAAACACTGAAGCCGACCTTGATAAAATTAATAAAAATCTTGTCAAAAAAATTAAGTATGGGTTGATGGGGGCGTCGTAAATATGCATATAAAATCAGATACGCAAACAGCAACTTTTACCCGCACCTCTATCGCCTATAAAACAGATGGTACAGCAGTGGCCAGTGGGGTAGCCAGGTTTGAAGATGACGGTCTAACCATTGATGCCGATTCTGAAACGCTGACACTGCCGTCCGGGACATTGCTGAATACCAAAGGCACAATCGTATTTGATTTTACACCAGGCGATACAGGAACGTTGCGCTATTTGGTTGACGGTGGCGGTGCGACTAATGCCAATCTACTGTTATATCTCGATCCAAATGATTATCCCGTTTTGGTCTATGGCACCGGATCAGCAGAGGTAACCCTAACCGCCAATAAAACAGTAACAGCCAAAAGCCGATTTACTCTCCGCTATAGCTCTAGCGGTGTATCGTTGTTAGTCAATGGCGTTACTGTAATGCAGGATTGGATTAGCGGCACCTCAATAACCATAACCTCAACAGCGCCAAGTTTGACGCTAGGCACCACGTATATTTGCTCAAAGCAGGATGGCACCCTACAGGCGTGCGGTCAAATTTCCAACCTAAATATATCAAACATATATCGCTCCGACGATTGGGCAGCGGTTAATGGAATGATTGAAAAGACAATTGAAACAGATAAAAATACGATCTATTACGCTGATCTTATGGCGGACTTGCTTGACATTGAGTATGCTTTGCCTAAATACGCTGTTATGACCGCTGCCGATCTGAGCCAGCGGGTTGATGCTACATCAAAGATGTTCCAGCATGGCGGTATTTTAACCGCTGATGGCAAGGTTGACTACCGAGAAATCGAAATAACAGTTGAAATTGACCAAACGACCACGGCAAATTATTTTGCGGTGGTCGATTTATTGAAACGCTATTTAGCACAG
Source organism: Bacillota bacterium (assembly GCA_017889635.1). Taxonomy (GTDB): domain Bacteria; phylum Bacillota; class Negativicutes; order Sporomusales; family CTSoil-080; genus CTSoil-080. The sequence continues at coordinate 160,345 of JAGGAC010000006.1, forward strand.
GCAGATTATAAGTTATACATAACCGGTGACCGCTATATTAATATTTCCAATCTATCCAGCATATCCGAAACATTTGTTGATGGCTGGTATTTAAAAAAATCCGAATTAACCATTACTCTCTTGGCACTCGATCCGTTCTGGTACACTGGCACGGCCACATCAACGACGACAATCACGGCAACCGGTCAATCGTTTACAGTTACCAATTCCGGCAGCATTGACACGCCAATTGAAATAACAATCACTGCCACTGATGCCTGTACCTCAATAACACTGGTTAACAGCTCGGATAACAGCCGGACGTTAAGTTATATCAATGCAGATTTTACTGCCGGAAAGGTGTTGGTCATTAATTCGACGGATGGTACTGTCGAGCTTAATGGCGATAATACAATTAATTACTTAACCGGTACATTTATGCACCTTGTTCCTGGCGATAACATTTTTACTTACACCGGAGGAGCTTGCACGATCAAAATTGATTATCCGGTGAGGTGGCTATAATGAATATTCTTTCTGGGCGTTCATTGGCGGGTAAGTATATATTAGCCGGAATAACCAATACGACAACCAGCGAAGAAACTAGCATAACTTACCCGACAATAGATAATGCATTTTATATTGCTTTGTATAATTCATCAGGCCAGATCTCGCAGTACCTGTCCAGTGACATTTTCGATAGCCCGCTTGTATCCGTTGAATTTAAGTTAGAAGAAACCGGCTGTAGTGATTTTACGCTAACACTTAGCCGGGAATATGCTAGTCTGATATTTATTAATCAGAGGATCGAAATATATCTCTTTGGTGAAACTTCGCCGCGCTACTGCGGCTATGTTAATCAGAGGGGCTTATCTGGTACTACGACTGATACTGTAGAAATAGCCGGTTATGGATATTACGGCAAATTTGAGAAGATCATTATCAATAAAACTTATGAAGACATTGAAGTTACTTCAGCAGTTAAGGATTTGATCCGAAATTACATAGCAGGAAAAACAGGAATATCCTATAACAGCCGCAAGATGGTATCGACTGATTTTACACTGACTGGGCAGCAGTTCGCTTATGCAACCGCTTCGGATGTGCTGGAAGATTTAGCTGGTTACGCCGATGATTATGTCTACGGTGTGGACGAGTTAATGGATTTCTTCTGGAAACCCCGTGACACTACAGTTAACGAAGATACAAGGCTTTGGGTTGGAACGCACTTTACAACATTCGAACCTGAGGAAGATATGTCGGACCTGGTTAATTACTTTTACGTTAAATATGGCGAGGAACAGGATGATGGATCGTATTATTATTTGGATGACGATAGTAATCCGGTTGTATTTTCGGATTCTGAAAGCATTGAGACATACGGCTATTACGAAGATGTTTTTACAATGCCAACAGCGATTACCGAGACCGACGTCATTAGGTGGGCTCAGAACAAATTGGAGAATACGAAGAATCCAACTTTCTCAGCCAAGTTGAGCGGTTTTACCCTGGACGTGATTAAACGCAATATAAAGCCTGAAGGTATGGCCGTAATCAATTGTGAAGATGGCACGCAATACGAATACCAGGTAACCGAAGTGGACTATAAAATATCTGGCGATGACGGCATAACAATGGAAATAACGCTTGGCAATAAGCCGGACAGGCTGGATAAATATATTCGCCAACTAATAAAAGCTCAAGATGATGCAGACGCTTTTGCTGATTTAAGCGACTCATCTGATGATGAATGAGGTGATTAGTAGTGTCGACAAATTACAGGTTTGATCCTTACTCTGATAGTGTAGAAGCTCTTACTGTTACAGACGAAATATATGTAATACCATCGGTTACTCCCTATGAAATAAAATTACTCGAAGTGCCGGAAAATGCTTCGCCGTCGTCAATGTCAATGCGAATAGTAGATATGCTATCGGCAGCGATATCGACAACTAGCGCCACCAGTATTACTGTTACGAATGGTGATTGGTTTACGGTTGGCAAAACAATCACCATTAATTCTGAACAGCTTTATGTTTCTGCGATATCGGATTCAACCCTGACGGTCACTAGAGGATACAACAGCACTACGGCAAGCGTCCATTCTTCAGGGGATTATGTGTTCATTGAAGACAGTATGGCTGAAGTTAGCTCAACACCAACAAGTGGCCAATTCTGGCCAGATTATTCGTGTACGGTGACGGATGATTCAAACTGGAATACTGGAACAATTGTATTTAACTCGGGTGACGCGGGCAAATGGATTGCAGTTAGTTATAGCGGATTAGGCACTCTTGTTGACGATAGGTTTATGGAATTTAAGTATCCGCCTTGGCTGTATAATTTTGGTACAGGAGAGAATGGCTCGTTTAATTCGACCGCAGATACCACAATGGGTGGGGAATATAACTACACAAATTTTGTGTTGTTGTCTGAGCATACAATTACACTGAGTAGTAATTATTTAGTTATCCGATGTACTGGTACAGCTGTAATTGGTGGTACAATATATGGCCTTGGCAAGGGTGGTGCGGGAGTAACTAGTGGCAGTGGTACAATAGGCTTTTGCGCGGGCAGCGGCGGTGGTGGCGTAGGAACAACGGTTGGCGGCGTTGGAGGCGCAACTTATATTCAATACCCTTTAGTAGCGGCTTCGGGGGGATCACTAAATGGAAGCACTGGACACTCTTCTTCCAGCGATGGAGCAACTCCGAGTAGTGCGAATATCATAAGATTTTTACAGATGGGAATTTATCCTTATGGAGCAGCTGGCGGAGCTGGTGCTGCGACTACAGCCACGAGCGGCGGTGGCGGTGGCTGTGTGATAATTATAGCTAAACAAATAATATTTACCGGCACTATAAACTGTAATGGGGCTGCCGGAGGATCTAATTCTACAAACAATATAGTTGCCGGTAGCGGTGGCGGCGGTGTTGCAATTTTAGCCGGTAACACGATTGCAAATAGTGGAACCATAACAGTCGCAGGCGGTGCATATACAACATATAGCTCGTGGAGTGGCGGCGCAGGCGGCGCTGGATGGTATAAAGTCTTGACATTAGTATAGGAGGGGCCACATGGATATTGAACTATTAATCTCGGACGGATCGGTATTTACAAAAATTAGCGGCGTAATTAACGCCCAAACAGAATTTGACGAAGTGTATTATCCAATGTATAAGTCGGCTGGCGTAACCTCCTGGCAGGAATATACTGAGCCGACATTGACCACTGAAGAAAAGATTGCTGCACTGGATGAAGAATATGAGTCCCAATTTACAGCGATAACCCAGGCATACCTAACTGCCTTAACGGCAGGTGATACTACAACTGCAACCGAACGCCAGACGGACTATACAACGCTTGTGACTGAATACGAAACAGCAAAGGAGACGATCGAAAGTGGCAGCTAAGTATTGTTTTATCTGCGGCGGAACTAATAACACAACAACCGGAAAATGTACAAATAGTAGTTGTCCGCGGTATGTAGCCAGCACGACCACAACCGATACCACGACTACAAGCTAAGACGCATTGCGCGTCTAATTTTTTTGAGGAGGTACATTATGATCGAAAATATGGCGGCGGCTAGTGGTCGGATGCGGAGGGAAGACGATACGGTAATAAATCTAGCCGACCGCCTATACATCACGGGAACACTCATAGGCGATGAGTCATCTGCCACGTTTGCAAACTCGGCATCGGCAAATACGCAAAAAACAATTACAATTACTGCTCCTGATAATGTGCGAAAAACCTATTTGGTAAATGCCTATAATCCCAGCACAGCCGCGGCCCTGACTATGAAAATTTTTAACATGCGTACGATAAATAGTGCTACTCGCTATTCACTATTGACCACGCTGACCTTTGCGGCTGCGAGTACAGTAAGCGGCACAACCGTTGACACATACGGATATTTGGTCGAAGGTATGTTTATTGCTTCAGATGCTTATATAGTTGTGAGTAATAACACAGCATTGGGCAGCTCAGGCGGGTTTACGGCGTATTTCACGGTAAGGGAGGCGGACTAAATGGGATATCCTCAGAGTTATGTGGCCGTTCCTACGGGAAAAACAATAGCAGATTTAGCCGTGACACCGTCGCTAGCGTATCGGTATTCAGATGATAATACAATTTCGTTGGCTGACGGTTACGAGTGGATCTCGAATGATATTACTGCGTTAGAGGCGGCGATTGTGGCGGCGGCAGAAACGACGGAGACAACAACATAATGGGCGCGATAATATCACCTATTATATCGCCTATACGGTCGGCAATAATTTCGCCATTGGGCAGTTCCAGTGGCAGTAACAATACATATGTGGGGAGCGTGATTGATACGAGTTTATTTACATTTTCGAGAGCGAGTACGGCATATTTAGGCAGTTTGTTATATGCGTCGGGGGTAGCGAGGACGGGGACTGACAGCACGTGGGGGCAGTATATTGAGGTTGAGGAGAGTACGACGAATCTGCTGACTGCTAATCAGGCAAAGGTAATAAGTGGCTGGGGCGCTAGTGGTAGTTCTTCTTCTTTAACAATTACCTACGATACAACCAACGGCGGTATGACTATGACCGCTAATGAGACGTTAACTGCTGAAGCCTATTTAAATGGGTCTTTCTCTATAGGCTCGGTTGAAACCAAATATACTTATGGTATTACTGCTGAGGTTTTAACTGATGAAAATAGTTCCGTACATCCATATATTTATCTATACTTTTATAACGGTTCTACTTATACTTCTTCAGCAAAAACTTTTAATACTAGTGGTCGTAAAACGGTAACGGTAACATCCCCTAGTGTAATTGCTGCTAATTTTGCACGGGTTACTTTTCCAAAAGGTATTATATCTGGTACATCTTATACTTTTACTTTAGCTCAGGTTGAACAAAAGGCCGCTCCAACCTCATGGATCACCGGAGCCGCCACCCGCGCCGCCGAAGTCCTCTACGCGCCAAACCAGTACATTTCAGCAACCAAGGGCACAATAGCCGCCCGTTTTTCTGTCGATTCGCTTACAGGCTCAATCCAGATGATTGCCGATCCAGCGGATATTTCTAATACTGGCCTTGCCCTGTATATCAATGTCAGTGGTTACCTTGAAGCATCTTATGGCTCCGGCTCAGCCCAGGTCACAGTGACCAGTTCGCTTGCCGTTACCGCTGACACCGTTTACGATGCATTTCTGACCTGGTCGTCCAGCGGCGTAACCTTATATTGCTGCGCTTCTGCGGCAGGTACAGTGTATACTGCAACGTCCAGTACAGCGCCGGGTATATCACTACCGACCAATATTTATTTCGGCAGCAACCAAGGGACACAGTATTTCTTAAATGGTAAACTCTACAACGTGGTTGGTCTTGGCAGGGCGTTATCCAGTACAGAGGTTGCGGCGTTAGCGGGGACGAGTTGGGGCGTTAATTTGATCTAGGGGGAGGTTAACTTGTGGAATATTGTATTGCTGATACTAAATGTTCTGAAGTCGTAAAATGCCGAGCCGACATTGATAACCTGACGGGTTGGCAAAAATCACAAAATGGAGCTATACACAGAGTCGAAGCCAATGTTGTAGAAATGGACAAAAAATTCGACGCTAAATTTGATAAGCTGCTCTACTGGATTATGGCCCAACTTGCGGCTACGATCATCGGGGGAGCGGCTATTTTATTGAGAGGGTGATTACATGAATATCATCAATAATCCCAAAAGCTGGCCTGCCGCATTTGCTGTGATTTGGGTGCTGGCGTGGATCGCTAACTCTCTTGGAATCGGACCTTTTGACCTGGACAAACTGCGGGAGTTTGGCGTATTTATTATAGCGAAATATGCGGCTGATTCCTGGCTCAATACACCGAAGGGGAGTATATAAATGGGACGAGTTACCGTTATTGAAACTGACTTAAATTTTGCTAGACCACTATCTTATCGAGGCGAAACAGATTACCTTATTGTTCATCATGAAGCCTCTGCCGGTGATGTTGGGGCAGAACGTGTACACCGGCAACATCTTAATTTAGGTTGGGCGGGTATTGGTTATCACTATGTAATTAGATTCGACGGTACTATCGAACGAGGTAGGCCGCGTGATGCAATTGGTTCCCATGCGCAGGGACTGAATTACTGTAGCGTGGGAATTTCTTTATCCGGTAACTGCCAGGACAACGAGCCGACAGCGGAGCAGATTGAAGTATTGCCTAAACTGCTGGCTGATCTAAAAGACAATTGGCCCGATGCTCAGATTATTGGTCACAGAGAAGTTGCCGAAATAGTTAGTGATCCCGGCCTAGCGACTGATTGCCCCGGTGATAAGTTGTATGAGCGTTTGCCTGACATTATAGAGCAGGTGAGCGCAAGTGAATAACATGGGTACTTTGGCTGCTGTCATAAAAACAGATGGCCATTTATTTTAATAAAACTAAAGGAGCGTGTTTATTTATGTCTGACGAAACCACAGTAACTACAGAGGAAACTACTGCCACGGAGGCAACTACTGCCACGGAGGCAACCGAAACAGCAACAGAAGTGAATGAAACTGCTACCGCTGCAACGGAAACGACAGATACCAGCGATGATGCTGACAGTGACGGCATTCCAGATTATCTCGATACTGACGAAACTGAATCCACGGAAGAAACGGACACCGAATCTACTGAGTCAACCGAAAGCACGACCGCAACCGATACGTCAACTCTCGACAGTACCCTAGATTCGGCTATTGCCTCTGCGGCTTCTGCCACGGAGCTTTCCGATGTTGTCGATGCCGTTGCCGAAGCTGCCACAACTATCATAACAAATGCTACGTCTACGGGATCAGTCAGTATTGTTGAGGAATTGTTGAATGAGGCCAAGACAACTAAAAGTATTTGGGTGAAAATACGCAACATAGGCGAAATTGGTTTAGTCGCTACTGGCATTGCAAAAGGCACTAGTTGGCTCAAAGATCAGATTAAGTAACATTTAAAGGTGGCGGCCCGGTCTTAATTGATCGGGCCTTTTATTTTTAGTCAGGAGGTGCGTATATATAATGGAAGTGAAAATTTTATTTAGCTATCCAGAAACGGTATTTGGTCGCATAATCGATGCCGTTGAAGGCCCAGGAGCAGATCCAAGTCATGCCGCTATATTTATGCTTGATGGAATTTTAGAGGCATTAGACAACGGTTTTGTTAAGTCGCCACTTACCGCCTATGATGGTCACAAGACGACTATTATCACTGTCGATGTGCCTGACATAGACGATGCAGAGTTAGAAGCAAAGCGCCTATTGAATACACCATACGGGTATTTGGATTGCATAAACGGTGGTATTCGTGAAATTACAGGCCGGCAGATTCCTGGTGATGGTGAGGTGACAGTAAATTGCTCTGAGGCAGTAACGCGGATACTTAGGGCAGGGGGCTTGGATATTTTGCCGGGAATATATGCTGATGGGGTGACACCGGCGGCTCTGATGGAAGCTTTGCAGCTGTGGGCGGTGGCGGCATGAAGATTACAATACCTGATTTCAAATTTACGGTGAATATAATGCCGATATTAAGAAAATGGTTTGGTTGGAAATAAGAGAAGCTCCTCGGCCTGTTTAGGTTGAGGAGCTTTGTTGGGTTATAGTGTTGAGGTATCAATTGTTAATTCTTTTAATGTTTTTTCAAGTGCTTCGTTGTACGCCTTGTCAAAGGATGGCACACCTGCATAAATCGCTGTGCTTTTTCCGTCTTTAACTATTTGCTTACTAATAATATAATTTCCGGTTGCGATATCTAATAGACGTACATCACATATTACTGTTGTTTTAAACGTGGTTGATAAAAGACCAGAGCTAACTCGCGGCGGACCATTTGAAATTTTGATAAATAAAGCATAATCACAAGATAAGTCTTTGCCGATTGCCTGAATGTCATTTCGGTTTAAGGGTTGTGAAAAGTATTGATTAACAATCATACGATGATCTTCGCGGTATGTGCGTAAAGCCATTTCTGTTTTATCGAATGGCAGAAGATCAAATTTCAATCTTGGAAAAAGTTCTTTAGCTTTCTCTGGTATTAACGTTCTAACTGTTTCATTATCAACGTATGACATTGGTGCATCTAGGAAGATTCCAACGGTTTTGATATAAGGTGTTGGTTTCTCATCTGGATCAAGAATTGACGCGAATGATACTGCATTAAAAGATAAGATCAGGAAGCACATAAGTAAAATTTTTTTCATTTGAACCTCCATAAATTATATTATACAGGAATTATTTTACAGTATATAGAATTACTATTAATTACCATTATATTCCTGCAGGAGAATTGATATGCTTAAAAATAAATTGAAACAGATACGATTAAAGTATGCGGTTAAGCAAGGTCATGATGTACCGCAAACAGAATTTGCTGAATTTTTAGGGGTGAAATTGTCACAATATAATCGATATGAGATGCAAAAACAACAGCCCGAAATAGAAACTGCTTTTCGAATATCCCGCAAATTAGGATGTAAAGTTGACGACTTATTTGACTATGAATAGGTCGGTTTTTTTATGCTTATTATTCCCTAGGACATACATCATTTATACTCTTAAGCCATAAATATATACCAAAGAATTGAAGGAGGTATATATTTATGGCTCAACAAATTACTATCAAAATTCCTGATGCGGTTCACGCTTATTTAATGCGGACCGGTGACCCAGAGGAGCATTTGGTGACGTTGGTAACTCAGGATATGCTAATGAATAACGCGCGGAATTTTATGGGCATCGACGAGCCAAAACGCCGCCGCCGGAGCGTAAACAATGCGGTAGGTGATGACGAATGAGCGAATCAAGTCTCCTACAACCACTATTCAACAGAGCTAAAAAGAAACTTGCACAGGCGCTAGGACGGGAAACTCCATTGATTGTTCGTGAAGTAATCGAAGCATTATGGGATGAAAACCGGAGGCCGTTGATTCAAAAGGAAACGAAAACAGAGGCAGGGTGGGACTTTGTTATTACTCTGCCTCCGTCCCTCTCTCACCAGGATTTTATAAAGAAGATAGATTACTTTAAGGACCATACTGGGATTGATAACGTCGAAATTAAGCGCCAAGGGAAAGGAATATTACTCCGGTTTATTGAGGATACATTACAAGATTATTATTCGTTTGACTGGCATTATCAGCTAAAAGGTACACTTCCAATCCCGATTGGGTATTCTCACCAAGGATTAGTTACTGTAGATCTTGCTGATATACCACATGTACTTGTAGCAGGAACGACTGGCGGCGGTAAAAGCAATATGCTGCATGTTTGGATTAACTCACTACTCAACTTGCCAGACCCACCCTTAATGGTAGTTATCGATTTAAAAATGTCTGAGTTTGCATACCTTAAAAATCATTTGGCATTAATTGTTGATGCTGACAATGCCAGGAATATGCTTGCAAGTATGGTCAGAGAAATGCGCCGCCGCCAAGAGCGATTCATGCAAACACTGACGGTCAACATCAAAAAGTATAATGGTCACTATCCGAATGAACCTATGCGGCATGTTGTTTGTGTCATTGACGAATTAGGCGAGTTAGGCGATAAACGAGCGCTTGGGCATTTAGATAGTTTGCTCCGGTTATCTCGGTCGGCGGGATTTTGCATGGTGCTGGCTACGCAAAGACCTAGCAGCACATTTCTTGCTGAAAAAAGTTTTGGTGACTTGAAGGCTAATTTGCGCGGACGGCTAGCACTGGGTGTAACCGATACCATCAATAGTAAGATAATTTTAGATGATACAAGGGCCGCAAATATGGCTGATTTACCTGGTCGGGCAATGTGGAAATTAGGAAATAAGTTTACTGAGATACAAACCCCTTACCTAGATCCCGAATCATCCGAAGTAAGACGGCGTTTAGCTGTAATGCCGGGGCAGGTGATAATCGATGAATCACCAACAGCTCTCCCGTTCCAGGGATTTTGAGATTGTTAAGACGCTGGAGTCCTGGAGAGCGCTATCGACAAGGCAAATACAAGTAATGTTTTTCCCTTCATTGTTCCCCGCACAGCGACGAATGTCAATTTTAGCTCAGCGAAAGAAAGTTAGTTTTATTCGACTATATGATAATCCTAGTTGGTATTTTGTAGGTAAAGAGCCAAAGGAGATAGAGCGATATATAACTTTAAATTGGATACGCCTCTGGCTGGTAAAGAATAAGAAGTCTTGGCAAGTTTACCAGGACTGGGTATATGACATAGAAAACTATGCCGCACAAGTTCGAGTATTTAATACATGGCAAGGTACATATCAGGAATTAAACATTGAGTATAATCCCGCCGGCAAGTTTATAGATGAGGGTGAAAGTGCATGGAGTTTCGGGAGTGTAATAAAGGAAGAAAAAGAAAAGATTAAACGGCTTTTGGTGGCCGAAGTAAAGAAAAACGGTGTCCTATCCATGAGCGAAATCATGGAGGCGTTTACATTATGAGAGTTGTTATTATGGTACTCACAGTGCTTTTGATTCCCAATATTGTATTTGCAGGGCTCGCCTCCGTTATCGGCGAGACATTCGGCCCCAGCGGTCCAGCACACGCAGTAATTTGGCTAATAGGCTTGTCCGTTGGAAGATGGATAATTAAAACGGTTATTAGTATTACCGGCGGTTCTGGTCAATGGATTGATATGATTGTGCGGTGCGCTGAGTGCGGAATTGTAATTGCGGCGGTCTACGGCCTGATGAATACTGCGTTTAACCTCTTAGGGTTGTAGGTTTTGCTGTATGTTTGCCTGTAGGCACCGTTGTATATGAGATATACAGATAATGCCGCTGAAAGCAAGGATAAACCTGCAAACCGCTAAATGAAAGGGGGGTTATAATGGGGTGCATAGAGTTGTCCTACTGACGATTCTTTTTCTGATGATTTTTTCGGCGGTTGGAAATTGTTTGCAAAACCCTGTTGATGTGGCAAATGATACTATCAAAAAGAATATTAATACTGCGACTGATGATGCTATTTCCGATTTCAAGTTATCAATGCATGACACTTGGATAAAAATTAAGGTTGGAATTAAGTCGGTTTTAGAATTTGTTTTAGAAGTTGTTACGGTGTTGGCAGTGGGATGGACGTTTAGTTTTTTGGTCGATAAGCGCACAGCAAAAATGATAAAGCTGGTTGTGGTGCTGTGCGGATTTACTGAGTTAATAAAATTGTTAGCACGATTTATTGGGGTAGTTGAGGGTAGTTAGTTATACAAACATAATGCCAAATATTTGTAATTTTTTGCTATAAAATGGTAGACCAGTTACCCAATATATGTTAAAATAAGAACATAAGTTCGAACTGAATATTTAGCAAACTTACCGAAAGGTAAGGACGCAAAGCCATGGGTCTAAGGGTGTAATGTCTAAGACTGCCAGGTTGCTGATTCGATTATGAATTGTTTGCGCTGGTCTTTGATCGGCGTTTTATTTTTATCCCTAAAAATGGAGGAGGTTTTGGCATGATTGAAGGTCCGTAGATAATCCAATCCCTGCAAGGCTGCTCAAATTAGCAATAGATATTATCATACTTTTTAATTTTCATGGATGAAAAGGAGAGAGATACGATGACTAATGCTGATATCGGAAAAAATATTAAGGCCGCTCGAATACAACAGGGATTGTCGCAAGAATTTATTTGTACAGTACTAGGTAAGTCAAAAGGCTGGCTATCCCGGCGGGAGAATGGGCAGACCAATATCAGCGCATATGATTTTTGTCTTATTACTACTGTCCTGAATGAACCAATAGACGCATTTTTTTGATTAAGCATAACCGGATTAGAAAGGGCTGTCTTTCTAATCCGGTTTCTAATCTTCTAATCTGGTTCTGAGTGTTTTCGAGTTTTCTTGAGTGGTTGAATACTGTATTTTTTTAGGGTAGCGAAGTGTTAAGTTGCTTGCTGTGGAAGGCTCAGGACAGATGGCATTCAAGAGGTCAGCGGTTCGATCCCGCTTATCTCCACCAGTATGTAGTATTGTCCGTTAAATTGTCCCCTAGATACAGTAAAATTAGTAGGAATGCGAAAAAGAAGAATATCTATAACAAGAAAGGAGATGCTGCGAGGCTTAGGTTTGGTAGTATCTCATTTTTTGTTGGCGAAACATTAGTTGTACAAGGGCAGGTTTATGCATAATCTTTTGTAACTTTTGACGTTAAGTTTGAAGAGCATGGATATATGTATCCTGCTGTAAAAGATTTGCGGGAGTGACCTAATTTTGCCGAAATAGCGGCTAGCTCAACCAGGTTGCTCTCACTGAATTCAAGTGTGCCTACCCGATAAGCCGGTTCCAAGTGAAAAAGAATTTAAAGACTATATAAAGTCCCGATGGGATAAAGACAAGCATATTATTTACCTGCTAGATCGTTCGACGTGCGCTTATAGGATACACAATTACAGCAGGCGAAACGGACGGTTGCATAGATTATAAGTTGTACGCTTAAGTATACGGACGAAGAATTTATTTGTGTCGCGCGATAGTAATTCAGTGCTGTTGAGAATATTTGTAAAAAATTAAAATAGTGTTTTATGTAAAGCAATATTAAATTGATTTGGTCAATGTATGTCCGATGTTTTTAGTATATAATTTAAACTTAAGTTATTTAAGAAATATTTATCCGATGAATAACCCGTTCTAATACTCCATTCTCTACAGGTTGGAATAAAGAACGGCTAATGTCCTGGCTAATTCGACTAAAATTCAGTGGGGTTAAAACCCCACCTGAATTAAGTCTCATTTATTGCAATATAAGAACGGCAATGTATAGTACGAATTTTTAACTTATTAAGGCAGCGTACTGCGTAGTATATGGTGCTGTCGTCTAGAAGGCTATGCCGAAGCACAGTATTTAATAGATGTAAATAAGAAGTTGAACAGAAAATGGAGTGTGAGTATGTTAATAATGAAAAAAAAATATTTGTTTCTACGGAGCACAATCTTATTCATCTTATGCAGTAGTATGTTGTTTGGCACGGCAGCGGCCGAACCTCACTCCGCAGAAAATACAAAGGTTCCGCTGCGAAGCGAAATATCCGACCAATACAAATGGCATTTGAATGATATTTATGCCAGCAACGATTTGTGGCAAAGTGATTTTGATAAACTTAAGGCAGAGCTTCCGCGAATTGCTGGTTATAAAGGTAAGTTGGGGAATTCAGCACAGAATTTGCTGCAAGGCTTGAAGCTGCGGGATGAAATTTATCGTGTGATGATTAAATTGGCTGCATATGCTCAAATGCACCGCGATGAAAATACCGCGGATGCTAAGTATCAGGTGCTTGCAGGGAAAGCGGAGTCTTTGGCGGTCGAAGTCGCAGCAGCTACTTCATTTGTTCAACCTGAAATTTTGGCATTGCCTGATAAAAAACTGGCCCAGTTTCGTCAAACAGAAGCTGGCTTGAAGGAGTACGCCTTTTACTTTGATGATTTGGTCCGGCAGAAAAAGCATGTATTATCACCGGAAGAGGAAGGGTTGCTTGCCCGCTCTGCTGAAGCAACTCAAGTAGGGGAAAATGCCTTTGATATGCTGGTTCATGCTGATATCCGTTTCCCTGAAATTACTGATGAAAAAGGTCAGAAAGTCCAGCTCAGTGAGGGACGTTACTTTACCTATGTTACCTCACCTGACCGCAATGTCAGAAAAAGAGCTTACCACGGCTTATTTGGCACATATAATCAGTATCGTAATACTTTAGCTGCCACATTGGGCGGAACGGTAAAAAAGAATATTTTTTATGCTAAGGTTCATAAATATGATTCTGCCTTAGCAGCGGCCATTGAAGGTGATAATGTGCCGATGAAAGTCTATGATAATCTTATTACCACTGTGCACAACAATCTTGAGCCGCTGCACCGTTATGTCATGCTCAAGAAGAAAGCGCTGGGATTGAGCGATATCCATATGTACGACCTTTATACCCCGATTGTACATAATGTCAAGCTAGAATATGAGTATAAAGACGGTGTTAAGCTTGTTGAAACTGCGTTAGCTCCGCTTGGACCGGAATATTGTTCTATCCTGGACAAAGGCTTAACTTCGGGCTGGGTCGATGTTTATGAGAATAAAGGAAAGCAAACTGGGGCCTATTCATCTGGCACATACGGTGTTCATCCGTTTGTACTCTTAAACTACCACAACCGTTATGACGATGTGTCCACCATTGCTCATGAAATGGGCCACGCCATGCACAGTTACTATAGTCAATCCAACCGGCCATTCGCGACTGCTCAATATAGTATTTTTTGCGCGGAGGTAGCATCAACGACAAATGAAGTGCTGCTTATTGATCATATGCTGAAAACGACTACCGACAAAAAGGTTCGGCTTTATTTGTTAAACCAGTATTTAGAGGCAATACGAACCACTGTTTACCGCCAGGCCTTATTTGCCGAGTTCGAAAAAATAATTTATGCCAAGTCTGAAAAGGGAGAAACACTTACTGCTGATATGCTGGACGCAACTTGGCATGAGCTCAATGTAAAATATTATGGTCCGGAAATTGTTGTTGATAAAGAAAGTGATATCGAATGGGCGCGTATCCCTCATTTATATAGGGACTTCTATGTATACCAATATGTGACCGGCTATTCGGCAGCAACTACGCTGGCAGAAAAGATCCAGACTGAAGGAGCGGTGGCGCAAAAGCGTTACATTAACTATCTCAAAAGCGGAGGCTCGGATTATTCACTGAACCTTCTCAAACAAGCCGGAGTTGATATGTCTTCCGCAAAACCACTTGAAGTGACGCTGCAAAAGTTTTCGCTGTTGCTGGATGAATTAGAAAAAACCTTAAATGAATCGCGATAGCGCTTGTTAATAAAATGAACAACGGTAGACTTCTTAGTGACGGGATTGCCAATCAATGAAGTTGAGAAGTTAAAACAGGCTATATAAAAGTAAATACAAAAGCTCCAGGAACTAACTAGTTTCCGGAGCTTTTGTATTTTTATGCTGCACGGCGGCATTTCAGTATTAATGAAATAATTTGGGAAAAATTTGAACAATGTTTTATGTAAAGTGATATTGGGCTGGTTTGGTTAATGTATATCAGAGATTGTTGACATATAATTTGAACTTGAGTTTATAGCCGGGGGCGTGAAATGTAAAATCATTGATAATAAGAAGAAGGAGCTTTATTTTGAATAAAATATCGTTTAGTAGTGTATTTAATATTATTCGCAATTTAAGTTTCTGTTTTGTAGTACTGATTATTATTTTTATTCCAATATACTATTTTTATTTGACGTATACGGATAATAGGCAGGAAATTAGTTATACTCAGTTTTTAGAACAAATTGATGAACAGCAAGTTGAACGAGTTACAATTGTTGATAATGAGATTTATGGTAATCTTAAGAATGGACAACGATTTTACACCATTGTCCCTGATGCTTCTGCTCTAATTAGCACTATGCAAGAGAATCAAATTGATATTAAGTTCGAAAACCAACAGAACTCACAACACAATATAATGCCTCCATGGTTTCTGGACAAGTTATCAGATAAAATTAATTCTGATGTATTAACTGGTTCTGGTACAAAAAATCAAACAAAGATATCTCCATTTCATAGTTATGAAAAATGAGGAAAAGGTTAAATCGCAGCCAAAGGAAATCACAAAGTTTGGATAGCTGCAGCAGTCGTTCATAACGGAAAGCGTTTCTGTACGAATTGATTCAGGAGTTCCTGCGCGAAAGGTTTTTTGCCGGACTGACGTTTACCCATGATCAGAACATCCGCAGGCATATTTTACACTATGTTATTCATGTTTACAGCAAGAAAGCCGATAGAATCACAGAAGTTCTGGGGGACGAGAGCTCCGCCAATCATGATCTTGACCTGATTACGAATCATTAAGAAAGAGAACCATATTGGCTAAGCGGGGACACTTAAATGGCTGATTAATTTAGATTTAATATATTACTGGGGATCCTATATACACTTAGATCACAATACAGTAGAATCATGAACTTGTTGCACTACATAGCTAAATTCACCCCCAAGCTGTTCGATGATCGGTTTGGGGGTGAATTTTTTATGGCCTTTTTATTCCATACTTGAAATTTTTGTCAAACAAGCCTATGATTAGAAACAGGTGGAAATCGATTATCAGGTCCAGCACTCGGCAGGCCAAAGAGGGACGCTGTTGTCGATAAGAAGCAAGAATACCAGGATACTTGTGAACGGGTCGAAGTAGAAAGAGCCTTTAGTCTGACAAAATGAAAATTTGGGATGGGGCTGATTCGTACTTATTTGGAAGAAACGTCAAAGACAGTTATTGCCCTATCCGTTTTAGCGTTGAACTAGCACAAAGTTTTTTGCGCCTTTATTGGCTTTGTTAAGAAGATACTTGATATTGCCCTTTTATCGGATGACCATGAAAATATGGCTTTCGTTCAGTAGACATTAAGTAAAGCTAAGAAAGTTGGGCAAGATTTTTTAGCAGGTTAGCAGTAGAGGCCAATTCTTCCATTGAGGCGTTGATTTCTTGCAGGGCTGCTGCTTGTTGTTGCAAGGTATTATTTTCTTCGGTAATACCAGTGGCAACTTCGGCAATATGCTTTTGAATATTTTTGATAGTAGTTTCGATCTGTTTTATACTTTCAGTGCTGGAGGTAGAGAGCTTCCTAATCTCTTCCGCAACGACGCTAAAGCCCCTGCCGTGTTCCCCGGCCCTGGCTGCTTCAATGGCGGCGTTAAGACCAAGGAGATTAGTCTGTCCGGCCACAGATTGAATAAAACTAATAACACTATCGGTATTTTTCGTTTCGTCTTCAGTTTTATTGATGTTGGCTAAGCTTTGCGTGCTTTGGTCAGCAATATTCTGAACCCCGGCGGAAATATGCGTGATTGCTTGAGTTATTTGTTCTACTGCCAGCGAAAGATTTTCTGATATTTCGAAAAGTTCATTCTGTTTTTTTAGACTCCTGCCAATAGCTAGTCCGCCGATAACGGCTCCGGTTGAATCTTTTAGCGGAAGGCCTACAGCCCGGAAGGGGACGCCAAATACTTCTTTCGGCAGCAATACATTTACGGCTTTATTCTGCTGCATAGCTTGATATATCGGCTCGGTTTCCTGCAGGGCGTTGCCGACTTTTATGTTTAATGGCACTTCAGGGTGACCGACAAAGCCTAAAACATTTTTTCGGTCGGTAATCATTATGGCAACAGATTCGTTAAGTAATTGCTGAATTAATGGAACGATAGCGTTAAAAGATTCTACCATGTTCGCCAAATTATCGGTCATACACATGCCCCCCGCTTATTTTTGTTTAAACATCTAGTGAAAGTGAATTCTAGTAATAATTTGCAATTCTCCTTACATTCTACACGATGCGACAAAAAATAACAAATTATTTTATTTGGAAGAACCGGAAAGTTATTGGAAAGGCAATAATTTGCAATACTGTATTTTTAAAGTTTGCGATAATTGTTTTAGCGAAGCAAAACGTAGTATAGAAAGAGGGAATAATAGTAATGATTGCAGATATTTTAACGGCGATTGAAAAAGGGCGAGTTTATGGTAGTTCTGGTGAGAAAGATGTGAACGAGTTACCTTGGCAGGAACATTCTTCATTTTTCGGGGTTGCGCTAAAACATCTTGTAACGGCTGAAAATACAGGTGGTGCATTTAGCAGTCATCTGGTGCGGGTGAAGCGCGGTTGTGAAATTGGCAAACATATTCATGAGGGAAAATGGGAACTGCACGAAGTTATTCAAGGTAAGGGGAAATGCATTATTGAAAACAAAGAGCTTGATTATTATGAGGGTATCACGGCAATAATTCCGCCTGATATTCCTCATGTCGTGCAAGCCACGAAGGAGGATGTCTATATACTGGCAAAGTTTGTTCCTGCATTACTTTGAAGAAGCGGCAAGTGTATTGCTTTGACATAAGGATAGTGCCATGATATAGTAAGTTAAAGAAAGAGGGAGTGTATTGATGTCGGTAATTCTGTAAGGATTTAGGTTAAGCGCATGAGATGAGCAGTTGTCCTGCTCTTGTTTGTGTTGTCAAAAACTGCCTTACAGATTGAATGAGCATCCATTTTTATAATGGTGTAATTTGTAGCGCAGTAGCATACTGTGCTTTTTTGTTTTCTTTCTATAAGGCAAAATTAGAAAGGAAGAATAACATGTATACATTTACAAATAAGTTTATTTCTAATGATAAAAATGCTGAGCTCGTGAAAGCCACTATGATGGGGCCTAATGCCATGCGAGTAGCAGAGGAATTAACGTCACACCTAAACATCAATGAGAATATGCGAATACTTGACCTCGGTTGCGGGGGTGGCCTTTCCACGATTTTATTAGCGAAAAAATTTGGTGCGTCCGTTTTTGCCGCCGACCTTTGGATTTCGCCAACTGAAAACTATGAGCGTTTCCAAGCTATCGGAATTGATGATAAGGCCGTTCCAATTTTCGTAGACGCGACCAAAGGGTTGCCTTTCGCAAAGGGATATTTTGACTTGTTGTTCACCGTGGACG
>JAGGAC010000057.1 GCA_017889635.1 Bacillota bacterium
CTAGGAGAACATTGGCGTTCATCGCTTTCCATATCATCGTCATCATAATAATTTTCTTCTATGTCAGGAGCATCCCAGTCTTCATCACGATACGTAGCCATTAAAGCACCACCTTTCATATAGCATTAGTCGGGGCTATTACATAATATTCTTACCGTTTTATTATTGTGATTGATTGGAAGTTGGCACAGATATTAACGAGGATAACAAATCATTGGTGAACATGGCCAGGTAGGATAGCATCGTCCTGGAGAACAATGTTTAGGGTAGCAGTCAAATGGTTGACACTGCTGTGGAGAACATTGCCTGGGGGCACATTGAAGAGGTAAGCATATGCGATGATAAGGATCATTGTCATAGTAATCTTCTATGCGTGGGGTATCCCAGTCGCCATGATACGTAGACATGGAACACTACCTTTCAATTCATTATATTACATAATATGCTTACTAGTGTGCTACGGTGTGAGGCCGCTAGCTCATGGGTCCTTCTGGGGGTTGATTGGTTTACGGGTCTTGCGAGCCCCGAAAACTTTCTAGGCACAATTTCAAAGTCACGCTTGCTTGCGGATAACGGAGGTAACAATGGAACATGTAATAAAAATAACACGATCAACCAAAACCAATGCTGAAGGGCTTGCTGCCTGCATCGGTGTCAGCCGCCAGCGAGTGCAACAATTGGTGCAGGAAGGTGTTTTGACAAGGGTTGATAATGGCAAATACTCTATTGCAGATAACATACAACGATTTATTAATTACAAAACTGGCGGTGATGGTGCCGTTTCATATGATGAGGAGCGTGCGCTACACGAACAAACTAAGCGCCGTATGTCGGAAATCACTCTGGCTAAAATCGAACGGCGTATGCATGATGCGAACGACGTCGAATTGGTTATGACTGATATGCTGGCCAATCTGCGTACTCAGTTATTGGGTATGCCGTCAACGTTGTCCGGTGAATTGGCTGGTAAGACTCAGGAAGAGATTTACGTAATAATGACAAAGGCGATGGAATCGAAGCTTTCGGAGCTGGTTGATTATTCGCCAAGCTTATTTGATAACGAAGAGCTTGAGGAAGACGATAATGAAGACCGTTAAGTTATTTCAACGAATTTTCCGTAATGCTTTGTCGCCGATTCCTAAAATTTCAGTAAGTAATTGGGCAGATAATTATCGTGTATTGTCGTCGGAGTCATCAGCTGAACCTGGCAAATGGAGGACCGATCGGGCGAAATATCAGCGTGAGATCATGGATTCATTCACAATGACGGGAGTACATAAAGTTGTTGTAAAATCTGCCAGCCAAGTCGGTAAATCAGACATCATGAATAACGTTATTGGTCGGTTTGCTCATCTGGATCCGGCTCCGATCATGATGATTCAGCCAACAATCGACCTGTCACAGGATTATTCAAAAAGTCGTATTTCACCTATGATTCGAGATACAAAAGTGTTGACAGAGTTGTTTTTTGACGTTAAAAGCAGGGATAGTAATAATACAATTTTAAGCAAGTTATTTCCTGGTGGCCGGTTAATCATGTGTGGAGCAAATAGTCCTGCGGGATTGGCAAGCCGTCCCATTCGCATATTGTTGGGTGATGAAGTTGATCGGTTTCCGGCTAGCGCTGGTACCGAGGGTGATCCTGTTGATTTGGCGGCAAAGCGAATGACAACATTTTGGAATTGGGTTATGGGGCTATTCTCAACGCCAACTAACAAGGGCACATCTCGGATTGACACTGAATACATGGCTGGGACGCAGGAAGAATGGCAGCATGAATGCCCTAACTGTAAAGAATATCATTTAGTTACTCACCGTGACATGGAGTATAAGCATACGGAGAACCGTCATGATGATGAAACAAAATTTGTATTTGTTGAGTGTGTGCAATGGCGATGCCCAGATTGCGGAATGGCGTTTGGTGAGCAGGTGATGCGTAAAACCAATCAAAAATATGTTGCACTTAATCCATCGGCATTGAAAAATGGCGTGCGTAGTTTTTTTGTAAATTGCTTTGCGTCGCCATGGCTGAAATGGACCGATATGATTCATGAATACCTTGAAGCTAAAGGCGATCCAGAACGTGAGAAGGTTGTTTTTAATACTCGGTTTGGTGAAAGCTACGAGCGCAAAGGTAATTTTGATGATGAAGCTGTATTCCTAAATCGCCGTGAACAATACCCCGCCGCATTGCCGGACGGGGTATTGTTATTAACGGCTGCAGTCGACGTTCAGGACAATCGGCTGGAGTATGAAATATGCGGCTGGGGCGAAGAAGAAGAAAACTGGGGCATTAAAAAAGGCATAATTCTTGGTGTCCCGGATAACGCAGCAACCTGGGCTGAGCTTGATCAGCAGTTGGATCGACCTTATCGTTTCACTAATGGTACTGGTCTTGTGGTAGCCAGGACGTTTATTGATTCCGGAGGCCATTACGCAAAACATGTATACCAATATTGCTACGCTAATATGCATAAAAATAGGTTTGCTATTAAAGGGATGTCGGTTTCGGGGCTGCCTATTATTCATAAAATTTCTAAGGTGGCTGAATACGGCATTCCGCTTATCTTGCTTGGTGTAGATAGCGGCAAGCAGTATGTTTTCGATCGGTTGTCAATAGAAACATCCGGCCCGAAGTATTTTCATTTCCCGCTTGATGCCGATGGTGACCAACTACAGTCGGATATCCTGGCTATGCGCGGTTATGACCAGATATATTTTAAAGGCCTGATTGCAGAGCAGTTAGTTTCGCGTATAGTTAAAGGCCGTAGAGTTATGGTGTGGGAAAACGTTTCTAAAGACAAAAGAAACGAACCTTTGGATCTTAGAGTCTACAATTTAGCATGTTTATATAGTATAAATCCAGATTGGCAAGCCTATAAAAACATCATTTTAGGCACAAAATCAGCACCTAAAACAGTGGAAAAGACATCAAATCAGGGTAAAAAATCAAGCTACGGATGCATAAAACGAACCTCAATTTAGGAAAAAGGTGATAACATGGCGGAAGATATTCAGGATCAACGGTTAAAGAACTATCTTGATGCTGAGAAAAAGGCACTGATAAGCCAAGAATATCAAGAAGGACCGGTGAAAAACCGCCGGGCAGACCTCAATATGATTAACCAAGGGATTAATGAACTTTTAAGTTCGCGTGTTGGTGGACGTTCGCGACGGGTTGTATTAAGAGATTAATAGGAGGATGTCATGAGCAGAAAGAAAAACAAGCAAAAAGCTAGACAGCCCACGGCGACACCGGTTGCACCAACAGGAACTTCAATAACTAGGAAAATAGTTAATACAGGCTACTCTGAAGGTGGGGCCAGTTATCGAAAAGGAAGTATGGCCGCATGGCGCCCCATTCAAAGTAGCCCGCAGTCCGACATCGACGTTAATTTAAACACGCTACGAGCCCGGTCCTCAGATGCAGCCACTGGGCTGCCATTAGCAACCAGTGCAATCAATACTTCTCGTACCAGTGTTATTGGCGCGGGGCTGAGGTTAAGTCCGAAACCAAAATATAAACTTTTAGGTATTACCGCGAAAGAAGCGGAAGAATGGGGCCAGATAGTCAAGGAAGAATTTGATCTATGGGCCAGCAATAAGTTTTGCGATGTACTTAAGAAAAACAATTGGTATGATATGCAAGATATTGCATACCAACGGTATTTAATTGATGGTGACAGCTTTGCTGCTTTTAAATATCGGGAACCGCTTCCGGGGATGCCGTATAGTTTGCGAATGCAATTATTTGAAGCAAGTCGAATCTGTAATCCGGGGGTACAATCGATATTGGGATCCATTTCGCCGTGGAGTGTGGTTGTCAAAAATCCGGACAATGGTAATCGTATTATTAACGGGGTGGAAGTGGATGCTGATGGGGCGGTGGCGGCATATCATATATGCAATAGATATCCGTATGATCCAACCAATATGCAAATACCAAAATGGGTACGTGTAGAAGCCTACGGTATGGTTACCGGACAGCCAAATATTCTGCAAATAAGTCATGATGAGCGCCCTGAGCAATATCGGGGCGTTCCGTATTTGTCCCCTGTATTAGAGGTATTAAAGCAGGTTGGACGCTATACGGAAGCTGAATTGACGGCTGCGATCATAAAGTCGTTTTTTAGCTTGTTTTTCAAAGAACAGTATGCAGGAAATGGGGCATTCCCATTGCAATCGGCGTTTGGTCCTCATGAAAGAGTGGACTTAGATCCGAATGTCTTTGAGTTAGGATCGGGGACGTTGAATGTATTGCCGCCAGGGTATGATGTTACGCAAGTTGATGGAAGTCGTACCTTATCCACGTATGAACCATTTACTAATCAGCTAATAAAGCAGATTGGTGCTGGACTTGAGCAACCATATGAAGTGATTTTGAAAGCGTTTAACTCTTCTTATACTGCCAGCCGAGCAGCACTTTTGCAGGCATGGGCTGCATATAAAATACGCCGGGTTTGGTTCGCACGCGATTTTACTCAGCCGTCTTATGAGGCTTGGCTTACGGAGGCGGTGGCCATTGGGCGTGTAAAAGCGAAGGGCTTTTTCATAAATCCATTAATTAAAAAGGCTTGGAGTAATGCTGAGTGGTATGGTCCCGTTATGGGAGTCCTTGATCCGGTTAAAGAGGTACAAGCCTCTGCCCTACGTGTTCAGCAAGGGATTAGTACTCGCGAAAAAGAAGCTGCAGAAATGACTGGTACCAGTTGGGACGAAAATGTTGAACGGCTAGCAATTGAACAGCAGCGAATGAAGGACTTAGGTTTAGCGCTGGAATCAGTGGAAGTGAAAGATGAACAATCGGAGGAAGGAGGTAAAGAGAAAGAGTGAAAAAATGTTGGAGTATAAAAAATGAGGTTGATAGCGAAAACGCCGATCTACTGTTGTATGGAGAAATATCGGATGCTACTTGGTGGGGTGATGAAGTAACTCCGGCACAGTTTGCGAGTGACTTAGCAGCTTTAGATGGTAAAAATGTAAATGTACGAATTAACAGCCCAGGGGGAGATGTATTTGCCGCTCATGCGATTTTAAGTCAGTTGAATTCTTATTCGGGCGATGTCACTGTTTATGTAGACGGGCTAGCTGCTAGTGCTGCCACTATCATCATGATGGCTGGAAAAGTAATCATGCCGTGCAATAGTATGGTTATGATTCATAATCCAGCAGTTGGGCTAGTTGGCTATTATAGTGCTGACGATATGATGAAAATGGCGGGCGATCTTGAAATTGTAAAGCAAAGCATCATGGCTGCCTACAAAACAAAATGTAAGCTAGATGATAAAAAACTATCAAAGCTTATGAATGAAGAGACTTGGATGACTGCTGAAACGGCTAAACAATACGGTTTTGCTGATGAAGTTACTGGAAGCAGTGATGCGGTAAATATGGTCATGGATGGCAGCTTTTTAGTGGTTAATTCAGTAAAACACGATGTAAGTCGTCTGAAAAATACCGGACAATTAAAGCAACTAATCAATATGGTACCGCCCCGGATGGAAAATAGAGAACCTAAGGAGGAAAAAGAGATGCCGATAAATACAATTGATGACCTAAAAAAAGAAAAACCTGAGTTGGTTAATCAGGTAGTAGATGATGCTGTGCAAACAGAACGCGCTCGAATTGCCGCGTTGGATGCACTTAACGATCCCCAAAACGCGGCAATCCATGATTTGGTTGACGATGCTAAGAAAACGGGGAAAACTGTCGACGAAATCAAAACGGCAGTTGATATCGTGAAAAAGCATTCATCGGATATGATCAATGCAGCTGAAATTGCGACAGCTCAGGCAGCACTTAAAGCAGCTATAGTTGACAATAAGGGGTCTGGCATTGATGGCGCAGTGGCTACAGGCACAAACAATAAAGATGCCGACAATAAGCAAAAAGATGCTGCAGATATCAACTTTATGGCTAGTGTTATTAATAAAAAGAACGGGAGGGTTAAATAATGGCTAAATTAGTTAATGATATTGCTTCATTTGAGTATGATGGCCTAATTGGCGGCTGTGATCCGGCTGTGCTTACCGAGAATGTTACCATTGTTAGTGGTGCGGGGGCTTTAAAGCGTGGTACTGTACTTGGTAAAATCACGAAGGGCGCTATTACAGCAGCTGCAAAAACGGCAGGTAATACCGGTGACGGTACATGCGAAACATTGTCGCTTGGAACTGAAGCTAAAGTCGGTGTTTATAAAGTTGCGTGCACCACGGCGGCGACAGAGGGAGGAACCTTTAGCGTTATCGATCCAGATGGTTTCAGATTGACGGACGCAACTGTTGGAACTGCTTATACTGGTGTGATCAATTTTACGTTGACTGATGGTTCAACAGATTTTGTTGTTGGTGATGAATTTGATATTACTGTTGCTGCTGGCTCCGGAAAATACAAAATCGTTAACAGTGTCAATACGGATGGGAGCCAAACGGCTAAAAGAATATTGGCTTATGCGGTAGATGCAACCAGTGCGGATGTAATTGGAACAGTATATCAAAGAGGCATGTTTAACCGTGAGAACCTAATCTTTGGTGGTACTGATACGTCAGATGACCACGAAGACGCATTAAAAGATGTTGATATTTTATTGACGTCCGAGCAATAAAAATAAGGGGGCTTTATTACTATGACGATTAATATTAATAATACTTATGACCTGCTGCAGGCACTGACTCAGTCTTTCCCGCCGCAGACTTTATTCAGAGATACGTTTTTCCCAGATATAAAAACATTTGTTACTAAGGCGGTGCTGATGGATTACCGTAAAGGTAACCGAAAGATGGCACCGTTTGTTTCTAAGGGCGGCAGCGGTGTAAATGTTGATCGCACTGGTTATAGTACAAAGGAATATGAACCGCCAATGATGGCGCCGGAACGTCCGACTACTAATGATGATGTTGAAGGCCGAGCCTTTGGCGAAAATGTGTTTTCTACTATGACTCCTGAGCAACGAGCGCAACAACTTAGAGCGCAAGACCTGGCTGATTTAATTGATATGAATACACGCCGAATTGAATGGATGTGTGCACAATTAATGTTGTATGGCCAATTTGACGTTAACGGGTATGCAGATGATGGGAAGACCTCAATTATTGACACAGTAACGTATTCGGATTGGACCCAAAAGCTTACACTTAGCGGGACTGATATGTGGACGGATACCAGTGCAGATATCTATGGCGTTATGCAAGAGATGTCTCAGGCTATATCAAGAAACAGCGGACGAGTGCCAGATATTGCAATAGGTAGTTATGCAATCTGTAACAAAATAATAAAAAACGCAAGTATTCTTGAATATCTGATGATTCCTAATGCGCAAAACATGTCCTTGATGAGTATTCAGCCACGAATTGTGAGTCCAGGTGTTGTACGCATTGGCTATATTCAAAGTTTGAATCTGGAAATTTATGCGTATGACGGCATTTATGAAGATGCTGACGGAGAAACACAGCAGTATATTCCAGATGGCTATTTTATTATGGGCGTGTCTGGACGTGGCAGTCAGTTATTCGGTGCTGTTACTCAGTTGGAACAGGACGGAGTACGTCGTACCTATCAAGGGGCAAATGTACCTAAGGTATGGAACGAGACTGGTAAGGATGTGCAAATGATCCGAATTGCTTCAAAATGCGTGCCAAAACCAGAGTTTATTGACGACTGGTATACGCTCAAAGCTTACTAAAAGGAGGTTGTACAATGGATTTGCATGTAAAAAAGTTCAAAGTTCGGTACCAGGGCCAAGATTACGGTCCTGGTACTGTTATTTATGGGGTACCTGATGATATAGCGAAAGAGCTAATCAATGGGAGTAATGGTGCTATAGAGGCATTGCCGGATCGTCAGCCAGTTGCAGAAACAGCAAACCAAGACGAAAAACAGTCTGGTAAAAATAAAATAAAAGCGTCTGATGATACTGCATTGCCAAGCGTGGATCCTAGTTCGACGGTAAAATAGTATGAATTTCAAGGAATTAGTTGCAGAAGATGCGGCTGGATTATTTTTAAATATCGATGAAGCTGCTGAAAATCATAAGATTGACGGCGTGGATTTGCCTTGCAAGTTTTATCAAGATAAATCCACGAAAGGAAATTTCGACGGAATATATGTTGTTAGGCGTCAACTGTTGGTTAGTCCGGATTACTTAGGGTACAGGCCTTGCCCGGAACAAAAAATTAAGATTGATGGTAAAGATTTCTACGTTGTTGATTGTATTGAGTATTACTTATCCGGCCTTATTGAGGTAACCTTGGAGGCACGTCAATCATGATTGAGTTTAGTGATCAAGCAATAAAAAAAGCGGAAACATTGCTAGGTGGTGTAAAAGATGCACTTCCCAAAGCTCAAGTCAGGGTAATTAACCGATGTTTGCAAACGGCCAGGGCCGAGGCGGTTAGGGCTGTTCGCGAAGACTATGCAGTAGACGCCAGTGATGTTAGAAAAACTATGGAGATAAAAAATGCTGGCTTTTCAAATCCGACGGGGACAATTATTTCAACAGGCAACCCTATTGATCTTGCGAAGTTTGATGTTAGCCCAAGTCGCCCTAATCGTAAGTCGAAAAATTTGGTTACTGTTAGGGTTAAGCTGGGCAGCGGTCGTAAACCGATCAAAAACGCATTTTTGGCGCGATTGTCAAATGGCCATGTGGGAATTTTTATTCGAGCAAATAAAGCACGTTTTCCAATTAAACAGCTTTATGGTCCAAGTGTACCCCAAATGCTTGGTTCAGAAGGTGTCAGTAAAAAAATTGAAGATAAGGCTGTTGAAACGATGGAAAAGCGGCTGGATCATGAAATTGACCGGATATTGGAGGGCCATTAAATGAATGTTTCTATCATGCTTGATGAATTAGTCAAGCATATTCAAAAAGCCACGGAAAAACTGCAGCTTGTGACGCAAAAGGGAACTGCCCGTGCACCGCAAGTGGTAAGTGGTTATTTACCGCCGAAAGATCCAAAAGATATAGATGGGGTAGAAGATTTTCCGTATGTCATAATTCGGTATCTCAGCGACAATAGCGATGATGATGGAGCTACCGCCCAGGTAAAAGTAATTTGCGGCGTGTACTCCGATGATGACCAGCGGGGTTGGCAAGACCTTATGAATGTTATGAACGCTATTCGAACTCACCTGTTGCGCCAAATGGCTTTCGGAAAGTGCTTTTCTGTAGAATTGCCAGTAAAACGCGAGATTCCAGAGGAGCAGGGAGCACCATATTGGGAAGGGTGGTTTACCCTAGAAATATCGATCCCAACAATTTTAGAGGAGGATGATTATGTCAAACGATTCTTTGCAGAATGAAGAACTGGCAGCAGAGGAATCTACTGTGGCAGCCGAAACAACCACGGCGACGGTTGATGCTACTGGAATTGCCGAAACAACCACGACTGAACAATTAATTTACGTCGGGCCAAACATATCTAGTGAACGCTTAAACCGATTTGCCATATTTAAAAATGGTCTACCTCAGCATATGGATGATGTTCTTACCGCTTGCCCGGCCATAAAAAAACTGTTTATTAATATAGACAAGCTGTCTGCTGTGCTGGATAAAATCAATAAAACAGGTACGGCATATAATTCTTGGTACAGCCAGGTGCAAACATATCTCAAGAAGGGGGTGAAATAATTGGCATATAAACATGGCGTATATATAAGTGAAGTCGATACTTCGGTATCGGCTCCAGTCGAGGTTGCCGCTGGCTTACCCGTATTTGTTGGCCGTGCGCCGGTGAATCTTACAGATGATCCTACCGCCTACGTTAATAAACCGCTTTATGCTTCTACTTATGCAGAGGCAGTAGCGGCACTGGGATACTCCGACGACTTTGAAAACTATGAACTTTGTGAAGCAATTAATGTTATGTTTGAACTATATGGAGTTGGACCGGTTGTTTTCATTAATGTACTTGATCCGACCGAACACAAGGCTAGCGTAAGTTCATCTACTGTGACTATTGCCGATAGCGAAGTAACCCTTTCTACAAAAGGAATTTTACTTAGCTCACTTGTTGTAAAACTCACAACCGATAGTGATGCATTGACCGCAGATACCGATTACACTGCAGCATTTGATGATGATGGCCAAGTGGTTATTAGTGTGCTTGATGATGGAGCAATAACGTCCAGTCAGACGTCGTTAGTCGTATCCTACAACTACCTCGATCCGTCGGCGGTAACGTCCAGCGACATTATCGGTGGTACGGATTCATCAACCGGAGATGCGACCGGCATGGAACTTATTGACCAGATTTTTCCGCTGTTTGGCGAGGTTCCTGGATTGTTACTCGCGCCTGGCTGGAGTGAGAAATCTTCCGTTGCGGCGGTTATGAAAACTAAGGTTCAAAATATTAACTCACTGTTTACTGCAATGGCCATTTGCGATATTGACTCTACGAGTGATGGTGCGGATCTGTACACCGAAGTATATTCTTGGAAGACAACTAAGAATTACACCAGCCAGTACCAGATAAATTGTTGGCCTAAAGTTGCATTAGATGGTGTAGTATATCGGCTAAGCACTCATTTGGCCGGGCTTATTTGTTATACGGATTCAGAAAATGATGATATTCCATATGTAAGTCCATCCAATAAGACACTGCAAATCGATAGCGTAGTTACTGCGGACGGTACTGAAATTACCCTGGGGCCGGATCAGGCGGCGTATGTCAACGGAAAAGGCGTAGTTACTGCTGTTAATATTATTGGTGGTTGGAAAGCCTGGGGCAATAACACCGGGATTTATCCATCCTCGACCGATCCTAAAGATCGTTGGATTCCTGTCCGGCGAATGTTCAACTGGATTGGTAATAGCATTATTACTACTTATTGGGAAAAGGTCGACGATCCAATAAATAAAAGACTTATTCAGACTGTTGTTGACAGCATGAATATTTGGTTAAACAGCTTAACGGCCAAAGGCGCTTTACTTGGTGGTGAAGTTAAGTTTAACGAAGATGAAAATGCAACCACGGATTTACTTAATGGTGTTCTTTCATTCCATGTCTACATCACGCCGCCTATTCCGGCAGAAGACATGGAATTTATTTTGGAGTTTGACACTAGTAATTTGGAAAGCTTGTTTGATGAATAAAAGGGGGTGTAATGCATGAGTGTTAATACCATTCCGGAGCGCCTTGTAGATTACCGCGTATACCTGAGCGGCAGTGATTTATTAGGGGTTGCTGATGTAGAATTACCTAAGATCCAATTTCAGACTGAATCTTTAAAAGGAGCTGGTATTTTAGGTGAATTAGAAACCCCAACGGTTGGGATGACAAAATCGTTAAAGGCAAAGATTACTTTTCGGACAACAACAGCTGCAATGGTCAGCTTGCTTGATTGTTCTGGTCATGATCTTGAATTCCGGTCAGTTGCTCAGAAATGTGATGCGTCGGGTGGTCGAGCCTATGATGCTAATCGAATTGTAATTCGGGGGTTTCCTTCAGAAGGAGAGCTCGGTAAATTGGATAAAGGGGCATCAGGCAATAGCTCTATTGAGCTTGAATGCGTATATTTAAAGTACGTCATTAACGATAGTACCGTGCTTGAAATAGATAAGCTTAACTACATTTTTAAGGTTGGTGGCACGGACCTTTTGTCGACAATAAAAACAGCGTTAGGCATAGTTTAAGGAGGCAAGTATGCAGAAAGAAAAATTAAGCAAACCAATTAATAAAGATGGTAATGAAATTAGTTCACTCAATTTTGATTTTGATAAATTAACTGGCCGGCAGATTATTTCCGCTGAGAGTGAAGCTCGTTTGTTAGGCGATAAAAGCACCGATCTTCAATTTTCAAAGACCTTTCAAGCAGTGCTGGCGGCTAAAGCAATTGAAGAACCACTGATTATCGATGATATCCTAGATCTTCCGGCCCCGGACTTTTTGGTTGTTACCAATACGGTATCCAATTTTTTATTCGGTTGGGTCTTGGAAAATCTCCGGGAAAAACAATCCGGCGAACAGCAATAAATTTGAGCAGTTATGCTCCGGCTCCGCATTGGCTAAAAATGCCAGTGCGGGAGTTGTATTTATGGGTGGAAGATGCTGTAGAATTGGCGGAGAAAGAGGCGAAGCGAAGAAATGGCGAATAGAAAAACCTTTGAAGTGGCATTTGAGATTGCCGGTAAGCTGGGAGCGACGTTTCAAGGAGCCTTTTCCTCGGCTACCGCTCAAATGCAGCGTTTGGGCGCCCAGTCGAATGCATTAAAAAGTAATCTCAAGACCCTGGATAGTACCTACAAACAAGGTGTAATTTCCGTTGAAAGTTATAAAAATGCCCAAGCAAAATTAAAGGCTCAACTGGAAGAAACACGTGGGGCGCAGGCAAAACTTGCCGCAGCGCAATCTTTGCGTAATGAATCCAGTAAACGGGCAGGAGACATAAGGGGCAAAATGTTTGACACGGCGGTTATGGCCGCGCCGTTGATTGCAGCGACTAAGGCGGCGGTTGACTTTGAGACTGCTATGGGTGATGTGGCCAAGCAGGTTAACGGGGCGCGGGATGACGCTGGTAATCTTACAGATGTTTATTATCAGATGCGGGCAAATACCATGCAACTTAGTGAAGCCTTACGGGTGCCGCCAAGTGAAATAGCCGCAATTACTGCCTCAGCCGCTAGGATGGGTGTGCAAGGAACTGACGCCCTAAATGAATTTGTGAAAATGTCGGTTGAAATGGGGGTAGCCTTTGATGGCAGCGGCGAACAAATTGCTGAGCAAATGGCTAAAATTGCGAACATTCGTGGTATAAAAATCGATACTGCCGAAGGTCGGGAGCAGATCAGAGATTTAGCGGATACAATCAATTATCTTGACGATCAATCCGTCGCTAAAGGGCCTGAAATTATTGAAGTCATGCAGCGAATTAGCGGTACGGCAGCTCAGTCTTCTTTTTCAAACGGTGAACTGGCGGCACTTGCTACAACCATGTTGTCGCTTGGGAAATCGCCGGAAGTCGCATCGACCGGACTAAATGCTTTGATGAACAAACTAGCGGCAGCGCCGTCTCAGGCAAAGTCGTTTCAAGAAGCGCTGGCGGCACTTAATATTGATGCGAAAGAATTACAAACATCCTATATGTCGGACTCAAAAGGAACGATATTTGGGTTAATGGAAAAAATCCAAAGTTTGGATAAACCCCAGCAGGCAGAAATATTAACTGGATTATTTGGCGCTGAATATCAAGATGATATGTCGTCGCTTGCTGCTGGCCTTGATACTCTAAAAACAAGTTTTTCCCAGCTTGATGCTGAAGGCAGAAAAGGCAGTATGGATAAAGAGTTTCAGGCAAAAATGAAGTTGGTGTCATCGGCCATTGAGGGCACAAAAGCGGCGACAGAACGCTTGAGTGTATCGTTGGCGACATCATTGCTCCCTGGTGTAAATGCTATGGCTGGAATAGTAGCGGGAGGTGCCCAACACGTGGCTAATTTTCAGCAAAAGTTCCCAGGCTTAACGAATGCAATAGTTGCGACGGCAACGGGATTAGTTGGGTTCCGGTTAGCCTGGCTCGGTGTGAGCTTTATTATGAATCAATACCGGGCGCAGAAAGCAGCCATCCTTATACTGGAACGACGGCATAGTGCACAAATGGTGATAAATCGTACGCAAACAATGTTGTCTGCAGCTGCGACAGGAACGGTTACTGCGGCACAATGGTTATGGAATGCTGCTTTGTCTGCTAATCCGATCGGGTTAGTGATTGTTGGTATTGGAGCATTAATCGCCGTTGGATATCTCTTATATCAAAATTGGGACGCGATAAAAGCTTTTTTTGTTACCTTATGGAATGATCCGTCAGCAGCGATTGATCAGTTCTGCGTGTATTTTCATTCTCAAATTGATAGCATATTAAACTGGGTATCCGAAAAATGGGAATGGATTAAAGGTATATTCAGTACGCCAATTCAAGCCAACGTCCAAGCAAACGCTACTGCAGGCGGGGAAAACCAAATTTATGCGAACGCTGCTGGTGGTATTTATGGTCAAGGAACTTTTTTAACAACTTTCGCAGAAGAAAGCGATGAAGCTGCTATTCCGCTGGACGGCTCACCAAGAGCCGTGTCACTTTGGCAGAAAGCAGGAGATATGCTTGGTGTGAGCATGGGTGGTGGTACGACAATACAAGTTACATTTGCCCCGGTTATCCATGGTGATGGCCAGGACATTATGCCGGAACTCCAGCGCCAACAAGACAATTTCATGGAGCAGTTGAAAGAAACCGTCTGGCAGCAAGGGAGGGTGGCTCTTGGCTAGCACCTATAAAACAAAACAAGGCGATACCTGGGACTTAATCGCGTATAAACAGTATGGCGACGAATATAAAATGCAGGACCTTATTGAAGCCAATCCAGACTATGTTACGACAGTAATTTTTAGTGCTGGGATAGAACTTACCATGCCTGACTCAGATAGTACCACTGCAACTAATCTGCCTCCCTGGAAGACAAGCTCATGACAATAGCTAGACAAGCGTGGCTAGAGGTAAAGTATGAGGGCACAGACATAACTGAAGACCTCAAGCCATACCTAAAAAACTGGTCGTTTACAGATAACTTGAGTGGTCAAGCTGATGATTTGCAAATTACCCTGGCGGATAAAAATCAGCTGTGGCAAGACGCCTGGTTTCCTGATGAAGGGGCTAAGATTACGGCGACAATTTACCGAAAAAATTGGCACGATGACGATCAAACAGACTCGCTGCCGTTGGGTAGCATGGAAATTGATTCCATTGATGTCAATTACCCGCCATCAGAAGTCACCATTCAGGCGTTATCGGTACCGCAATCATCAGCATTAAAAGGGGAAAATAAAAACCGAGCTTGGGAGAAAACCAAACTGTCGGTGGTGGCCAATGATATCGCAACGAACGTCGGGGTATCGTTATATTATGATGTGGACGACGATCCAGAATATGACCGCATTGAGCAAACTGAACAAACAGATCTTAGCTTTATCCGAAAACTTTGTGATGATGCTGGGTTGGCGCTTAAAGTATCGGACAGTCAACTAGTTATTTTCGATGAATATAACTATGAGCAGGCTGATTCCGTACTGACAATAAATCGTCTGACGTTTCCGATCAAGAAATATAAGGGGCGGGCCACCTTAAACGATACCTATAAAGCTTGTCGTATTAGCTACCATAGCCCGAAAGGTCGAAAAAATTACGACTATACATTCACGCCAAGTAACCCGCCGAATACGTCGCGGGTTTTAGTTTTGCGCGAACAATTTGATAGCTTAGCCGAAGCCGAGCGGAAAGCGAAGAAGGCTTTACGAGAAAAAAATAGTCAGGCATGGCAGTTCAGTTTAACAATCATGGCCAATCTTAACTTATCGGCCAGTAATGTAGTGACACTCAAGAACTTTGGCAAGTTCGACGGTAATTGGCTTATTACTAAGGTAACGCACAGTCAAAGTGCTAGCGGTTATGAAACTAGTCTTGAACTTAGGCTGTGCCTGGAGGGGTACTGATGGACAGTCAAACAAAAAACTTATTCCGTGTTGGTACAGTGTCGGCGATCGACGAAGCCAATCAACTGGTTAGAGTGGCGTTCGATGATTTGGACGATACCGTGTCACCATGGCTGCAGGTAGCTGCCTGGGGTGCATATACCGATGACAACTATTGGTTGCCTGATCCTGATGAACAGGTGCTGTGTTTGTTTATGCCGACTGGTAACTCTGATGGGTATGTACTTTTCAGTGTAAGGGGAACGGACAATGCCCCGTCAAATGGAGCGCAGGGGCGGCGTTATATAAAATTTGGAGATGGTTCTACTGTACAGTTTGATAGATCTAGCAGTGCTATGACAATTGACTGTAAAGGTGCGGTAACTATTACGGCGGCCAGTGGTGTCGCAATATCCGGCGATGTTACGGTTACCGGCAGTATCACTGCCAGCGGTGATGTTTCGGCTGGAGGTATTTCTTTGGAATCGCATACCCATGGTGGCGTTGAATC
Organism: Bacillota bacterium; assembly: GCA_017889635.1. GTDB lineage: Bacteria > Bacillota > Negativicutes > Sporomusales > CTSoil-080 > CTSoil-080. The sequence continues at coordinate 15,970 of JAGGAC010000057.1, forward strand.
TGGTGGTTCTAGTACCAGTGGGCCGCAGTAAGGGGTGAGGTATTAATGTCTATTGGTGTAATAAGTGGGAAGTTAGACAGTCAGACAATAGAGGTTGTATTTCAATCCTCATATAAATCCTCTGGCATTGAAAATACATACAGTATTGGTGGCTTGGTTAATGTATCCCAAACGTCGAGCGGCCTAGCTGTAAGTGTGGCAGGGATTAGCGTGGGTAAGAAAGCGGCATCCACCTCAGTTAAGGTTATGACATTTGACAACCTACAAAGAGAGGGAGATGGTCGCTGGGCCACTCATGAAATTATAGGCCAAGACAAAAAGCCGGTTATGGAATTCATTGGTCCAGGGCTGGAAACGCTTAGCTTTTCTATTATGCTGAATACCATGCTGGGGATTACGCCGGTAGATGAACTAAAAAAAATTAGAAAGCTTAGAGATAATGGTGTGGTATGTACCTTCACCATTGGTGGCAATGCGGTGACTTCTAACTCATGGGTAATAACAAAACTGTCTGAAACGCACAAAAGCTATGATAATAAGGGGAATCTCTTGGCGGCTTCAGTAAATGTAAGCCTGTCGGAGTACGTGAAACTGCCGAAGGAGAGTTAAAATGGCAACTGATTATGAAGTAAGTTTTACAAGCGGGTTTGAAATCAATTTTAGTGCTACCGATGAAACAGAAATATTGCAGAATGTGGCCATGATTATTTCGTCAGTCATGTATTCTTGCCCAATGGATAGAGCTTTTGCCTGGGACGGTAGTTTACTCGACCGGCCTATGAATATTGTAACCAATCTGTTGGCGTCCAGACTTTTTAGTGCGATTACTACTTATGAATCCAGGGCTGAGGTGGTTAGTGTCACATTTACCGGCGATGACGATGGTTTAAGTGGATTATTAAAACCAACGGTGAAAGTGAGGATAACAAGCGATGGCTGATTTAGAAGAAGTAACATTTGCCGAAAAAGATTCGACTACAATTGAAACTGAAATAATTGATCAATATGAAGAAACTAGCGGTGTTACTCTATATGATGCCGATCCAAGGAAAAAACTTTTACAGGCGCTGGTACCAATCATTGTTGGCCAGCGCTCTTATATTGATTCCGCTGCTAAACAAAACCTGCTGTATTACGCTACGGGAGATTATTTGGATCATCTAGGTAATTTAGTTGGATGTGACCGGACAGCGGCTATTGCCGCAACCTGCACTGTTCGTTTTACCTTGTCAGTGGTGAGGACGAAGGATACGGTTATAGCTTCCGGCATACGGGTAACGTCTGGCGATGGTGTATATTTCGCAACAACAGCCGAGGCCACCATTGCGGCTGGAGAGACTTATGTTGATGCCACTGCACAATGCACGACAACAGGCACAGAGGGCAATGATTATGCTATTGGTACATTGACAACGCTAGTTGATCCCGTGACTTATGTAGCATCAGTGACCAATACTACCGCAAGTTCTGGCGGGACTGCAGAAGAAACCGACGATGCGTACCGGGAACGAATTCAACTAGCCCCGGAGAGCTTTTCGGTGGCCGGTCCGACTGGTGCTTATGAGTATTGGGCAAAATCGGCGTCAAGTGAGATTAACGATGTAGCTGTATATTCGCCGAGCGCCGGAGTAGTTACTATTTGTCCACTCTTAACCGATGGTGAAATTCCAGGCGATGAACTGTTGGCTAGTGTGCTGGAAGTATGTAATGATACCAAAATACGCCCGCTGACGGATAATGTTAAAGTCGTAGCGCCGACGCAGGTTAGTTATGACATCGATGTTGAGTATTACATTTCCGAAGATGACGCTACTACAGCGGCCAGTATTCAGACGGCAGTGGAAAGTGCGGTAGAAACCTATGAGACTTGGCAGAGGTCGGTATTAGGGCGGGGAATCGATCCGTCTCGGCTTGTGTACCTCATGATAAAAGCTGGAGCCAGCCGGGTAACTGTTACGTCACCAACGTATACAGTGTTGGAACAAAATCAGGTGGCCAAAGAAAATACCGTTAGCATTAATTACGGAGGTACCGAATGAGCAAATCTATATTTGATGTAACATGGCTTGATTTAGTACCGTTGGTGCTGAGTGGTGATAGTCAGGTAAAAGCCATGAGTGCTGGTGCTAGTCCTCAGCTTCAGGAGGTAAGTAACGCCATTGTGGAGTGCATTATATTAGCTAGGCTAGATGAATTGGACGAAGACGTTGTCGATTTGCTGGCCTGGCAGTATCATGTTGATTTTTATGATGATGAATTAACGCTTACCCAAAAGAGGGCGTTGGTAGAAACCTCAATAGATACGCATCGACATAAAGGTACGCCCTATGCTGTTGAGAAAGTGGTAAAAGCAATTTTGGATAATGCGGTTGTAGAGGAATGGTTTGATTATGGCGGTGAACCTTACTATTTTCGGGTTGTTAAAATCGGTGGGGAAATGATAGCTCCCGATCAATATGTTCGGCTAAAAAAAGCAATCAATACTGTAAAAAATGCCCGTTCGCATTTAGATGGCGTATCTCTATCTAGGTCATTGTCCGGAACGATGTATTTAGGCGGGGCTATAAGTATCCATAAACGGATTGAGGTGGGATAATGCCGAATTGGTCAGGCAGTACATTAACAACAAAAGGATTAGCACTGCAAGCAAAAGTCGATGCCGGTGAGACAACACTAACGCTCACGAAAATGAAAATCGGTTCGGGAACGCTTTCCACTGGGGCGAGCATTGAAGATTTAACAGACCTAATATCTGGACAGCTTGATGTGACGATTAGTGATATTAGCGCAGCCGACAATATTACGACGGTAACCGGAGTGATCACCAATGCCAGCGTAACTACTGGGTTTTACATCACCGAATTAGGGCTGTTTGCCACGGATACCGATGCCACGGAAATTTTATATTCAATGATTACCGATGGTTCACCGGATTATTTTCCAGCAGCAAGCGGGGATGTAACCGTATCGGAGGAATTTGCCTATAATCTAGTGGTCAGTAATGCTTCCAGTGTAACGGCCACGATAGACCAGACCGGGCTGATAACGGCTGCGATATTGGCAGCACACAAAGAAGCCACTCCGATCGATCACCCCGATAGTTCGGTTACTGATGCTAAGATCGGTAACCGTGAGATTGATGACACCGTCGAGGCAGCCAGTGGGGCAGGGGTGCTAACGAATTTATTAAGTAAAATCGGTAATATGATTAAGTCGATTACCGGTAAATCATCATGGTATACGGCTCCTGATGTTAGTTTGGCTGAGGTGTTGCCGCTGGCAGGTGGGACGATTACGGGTGATTTAGTAGTAGAGGGCACTACTACTTTTGATAGCTACTACAGCAGTATTGTAAATATATGCTGTGAAGAATATCATAGTGTTCCAGTTTTAACTGCTGAAAATAAGTCAACGAAAGTATATAGAAAACTATTTACTCTACCAGCCACAACTACCGGTATTCGTGGTGATGTATTATTAAAAATGTCGTTGGCAGGTATAGAAGCATCGCAAGGTAGAGGGTACGTAGATTTATTAGTTTCAAGCCGTGGCAGTTTACTGTCAGTAGGTAAAATTTTTGGAACTATAGCAAATGTAGATATTGAGATTTACCTTAATAGTAATAGCACCTATTCGGTATATGCTACTGGTTATGGTTATGTTGCATCCACTTTTTCATCAATTATGAGTACTCATAACAATGTGACATGGGATTTCAAAACAAGCGAAGAGACAACCACTACACCCGATGGGACTCTAGAATATACTTTAAGTTCTGCAAGCAATACCGCAATATTAAGCGTAGCAGGAAAACTTACAGTACCGTCGCTGGAGGTTGATGGCACAACCACGTTAGATGGTACCTTGGCTGTCGCTGGAAATGTTGGAATAGGAACTTCAGCTACACCACCACGAGACGCTGTCACAGGCAGACATTATTTAACCATTAAAGGCTCAACTGGATTAGGCGCATTAGAGTTAACAAGTGCGGCGAGTGATGCCGATGCAGTACAAATAGGACATATAGCTTTTGTTGATTCTAATTGTAGCGTAACCGAAAATGGGATTGCTTTTGTTACTGCTTATTTAGACGGAGACACTTCTAATAATCGCGGAGGGGCTTTAGCCTTTTCTACTAAAGCTGATAATGCTACCACTATAAGCGAACGTATGAGAATTACCGCTGATGGATATGTTGGCGTGATAACGACTTCTCCTACAGCCGCTTTAGATTTGCCTGCTTCAACAACGTCTAGAGCATCTTTGCGTGTTCGTGCAGGTACAGCGCCAACGTCACCTAATGCTGGTGATTTATATAATAATGGTTCATCACTGTATTTCTATAATGGCTCTACTGCGTATAACCTTTGTAATAGTTCCGTTGGTACTGGTTCAATTAGAGGATTG
>JAGGAC010000117.1 GCA_017889635.1 Bacillota bacterium
TATCATATGGGACATGGTCTCGCCGAACTCTCGTTGCCAAGTTTTCTTCTGGAATCCAAAAGAAAGGCAGAACAATGAATTTCTCAGTATCATCTCTTGGCAGGAACACTAAGACAACGGCGGTAATGTCGGTGGTACTGGATAAATCAAGGCCACCGTAACATACTCTTCCACGTAAACTGTTTAGATCTATAGGAAACGCACACTCATCCCAGCGATCCATCTGCATCCACCGTACTGATTGCTTGACCCACTGGTTTAATCGAAGCTGTCGAAACAAGTTTTCCTCGGCTAAGTTTTCCTTCGCACTTTGAAAAGCGGCTCTAACTTTTTCTATAGCAATGGTATGACCCAGTGACGGATTGGCTTTATACCAGTTTTCTTCATTTGCCCAATCATCGGTATCTTCGATACCATAAATAGCCGAGTAAAACGTCAGATCGGTTTTTCTGCCGGACAGAATATCCTTTGCCTTTTGGTGTACTTCATAGCAAATGGAGTTTCTGTCATTGCCCGCCGTCGTAATTAGAAAAAATAGCGGCTGTGTCCGCGCATCTCCAGAACCTTTCGTCATGACATCATATAGGTTTCGACTGGGCTGAGCATGTAGTTCATCGAAAACCACCGCATGAACATTCAAACCATGTTTGGTGTACGCTTCGGCTGACAGTACTTGATAAAAACTGTTAGTTGGATAATACACCAGTCTTTTTACTGACATAACTGGTTTTATTCTCTTCTTAAGTGCCGGACACTGATCCACCATATCCACAGCGACATCGAAAACAATGGAAGCTTGCTGCCGATCCGATGCACAACCATAGACTTCCGCGCCCCACTCATTATCACCACAAGTCATCAGAAGAGCTACAGCAGCCGCCAATTCGGATTTACCATTTTTCTTGGGAATTTCAATATATGCGGTATTATATTGCCTGTAACCGTCTTCTTTAACAGTACCGTAAATGTCCCGGATAATCTGCTCTTGCCAGCCTAGAAGCTCAAAAGGAACCCCGCGCCACTTTCCTTTAGTATGCTTTAAACAGTTGATAAAGGTAACCGCATGCTGCGCTTTATCTTTATCATACACTTTTCTTACCTCCACTCAGCAAAATGAGTTCCATCGGATCAGCGTTTTCTTTTGTTATCCCATCAGTGCCAATTCGGCTTCGAGCCGCTGGCGTCAGGCCAAATTGTTCACAAAGTTTATTCATAATTTTTAAGTATGTTTGGGCAATAGATACCTGAGGCACTTGCTGCCAATACCCGGAAGGGGTTTTAACAATGGTGCCGTGCTTACTAATAAACTCTTCTGCTTCCTTCCACCTGGCATATGCTTGGCAATATCCTGCAAACGCCGCCAAATCAACTGTTGTTAAAAGCCCTAGATGCTCTAACTGCTTAGTTAACCTACGCCATTCTTTTTTCGCTTCCCCATCGAGCCATACCGGACATTTTGGTGCTTTCGCTTCCGGCGTAGGCTCATTTCGATTGAGTTCTCGTTTTCCTGGATTGCCTTCCAGTATCTTTAATGCTGTTGGTTTCGGTTTTCGTCCCTTTTGCGCCATAGGCACTGCCTCCCTATTTAAATCAAAAAAAGAAGCCTTTCGGCTCCCTGAGAATATTTTGATATCTTTTTGTCTAACCAGGCTAAAACATCGGCTTTTACTATTTTATTTCTAGTTCAGCCTTGCATCGTTCCAATGCTTCCTGTAAAAATGCTATATCAATACCATTGTCTTGATATCCTTGGCTGATGGTAGCAAAATAGTATTCATTAGGTAATGCTGGCTTGCTTTCATACTGCCGGGTCATCACATACACCATCACTTTTTCCGTTCCCACTGGAGTCTCAACCTCTATTAGCTTCTTTGTATATAACGTTGGGAACCCTTCATAGCGGTCCAACGATTTTTCACATTCATTTGTGATCGCCCATAATACCACCGGCACTTTACCGTTATTAATTACTTCTACATTCGCTACCCCAGACTGAGTTCCCCGAAACGTCAGTTTGTAACCCAATAGATCACCTTTTCCTACAACTCGCGCCTTTGGGCAACGTTTTTTCATTTGGCTTAGATTCATATTACTGCCGTAAGCAGCGTAAAGTTTTGTTTGCATTATTTGCTCCTTTCGCTCCACCGCCTCAAACACTTGGCGGATTAAGGGGCTATAAGCCCCTTATCTAGTTACATTTCAGGCGGCGTTTCTCCACGCGGAGTCACCGGTAAGATTGGCTAGAAAATGATAGCGGCAAGTCTCAAATTCCTTACCAATAAGCCCAAGCCGAAGCATCCAACAGCGAAAGGTGTATTTTTCATTATCGGTTACTTTTCGTTTTGCACTTGCCGTTTTTTGTTTTAATGCCTGATAGCTAATGGCTAAGCAAAACTGAATGTAGGCCTTTATTCTTCCGGCATGCAACGTTCCGTTAAAAAGCCGGAACTCAATGGTACCTTTGGTAAATGTACTGTGCAAGTTAAGGCCGTGGTAGCGGCTGTTATGGTAATGTCGGGTTCGGCTTTCTGTACCGTAGTTCTCATACCAAATATCGGCTAAAGCCTCTAAGTTCTTTGGCCTTTTCTTATTAATTTTCTGTACTAACTCTTCATTCACTTTTTTGCAATATTTGATTCGCGCATAGTCAATTTTTAAACTTTTATACAGCAATTCCTCTTTACTGGCCACTAAATTCACCAAGTTTTTCAGGCTGTTCGGTGTATGCGGTTTGGCATCCACGTGAATGTGTATTCCGCAATTATACTGGCTGTCGCTTACCGCCCCTGCTTTTCGAAGCAAGCGAATCAGTTCTTGCAAAGGTTCTATGTCTTCATAGGTTAAAATGGGACTTACCAGTTCTACTTTATACTCATTTCCAGCAGAAACCAAATGCCCCTGTGTTTTTTCCATGGCGTGAATACTGGAATCGCTAACCAGCGTCCAAGTTCTTCTCTTACTATCTACTACCCAATACTCATCATATGAACCGCCATGATGTTGGATATGACTGGCGAAATAACTCGCAACCACTTGCGCCGCATCTTTTCGGGTTAGCCCTGTCATTTCTACCTCAATGCCAAAGTTCTGCGTTCTCACTCAGCTATCCCCTTTCTTAAAGTTCTTAGCTTAGTCTGTATGTTAACTCTGACAGGGCTAACTATCCAGTCATTTATCTGAAAATTGTTATTCTATAGTTACTTGTTCTAAATCACTAAAACTTAACGCTACCCCATCACGCACTACAAACACAGTAGAGGAAGAACCCATGTATTCGATATATCGCTTCACAATCACGTCGGCGTATTTTTCGTCCATCTCGACCGAATGACAAATTCGGTTGGTTTGCTCGCACGCCATCAAAGTCGATCCACTTCCGCCAAAAGGGTCCAGCACAATACAATTACTCATGCTGCTGTTCGTAATCGGATAAGCACACAAGGCTACAGGTTTCATGGTAGGATGCAATTCATTTTTCGAAGGGCGGTCAAAGTTCCAAATCGTACTTTGCTTACGATCAGCATACCAGTTATGTTTCCCATCTTTACGCCAGCCATAAAGAATCGGCTCATGCTTCCACTGATACGGACTCCTGCCCAAAACTAAGCTTTGTTTTGCCCAGATACAGACACCGGATAAATAAAGACCTGCCTCTTTAAACGCGCGTCTAAAATTAAGGCCTTCCGTATCAGCATGAAACACATAGATGGAAGCATCTCTCTCCATAGCCTCAGCCATATTGGTAAAGGCTTTGAACAAAAATATATAAAATTCGTCGTCTTTTAGATTATCGTTTTGTATGGATCCCGCTTTAGCTTCATACGCCACGTTGTAAGGGGGATCGGTTACTACCAGATTTGCCTTTTTGCCATCCATAAGCAACCGGAACGCTTCTGGGTCGGTGCTGTCACCACAAACTAACCGATGCCGCCCAAGCAACCAAAGGTCTCCATGCTTTGTCATAGTCGGTGCCTGCAGCTCTTTTTCTATATCAAAATCATCTTCTTTGATCTCTTTTGAATGCACATTATTAAACAATTCGTCAATTTCAGGCGGCTCAAATCCCGTAAAAGCTACATCATAGTCCAGTATCTGCAGGTCCGTTATCAGATCCGCAAGTAGCTCTTTATTCCACTCACCGCTGATTTTGTTCAACGCAATGTTGAGTGCTTTTTCTTTAGTTTTATCAACGTCAATCACGACGCAGTCAATTTCCGAATACCCTAACGTTTTGAGGACAGAAATTCGCTGATGCCCGCCAATCACCGTTAAATCCTGATTTACTATAACTGGATCGACATAGCCAAATTCGGTAATGCTATTTTTTATCTTCTCAAACTCAGTATCACCGGGCTTGAGTTTTTTCCTGGGATTATAGCTGGCCGGTATCAGCCTCTCAATTGATAATTTTTCAAATTTCATTGTCTTCTCCCCAAAACCTCGCTTTTATATAGCAATCATGGCTACAGTATTTCTGCTCTGTTTTTCCATAGACGCTGCCTTCCTTACCGCAACGTTGGCACGTATACGTTCGAATCAACTCTTTGTTGGTATTCCGCTTATCTTGGTTTTGGTTCCACCAGGTATACCGACACGCATCGGAACAGTACTTTTTCGATCGGCCAAGTTTCTTTTGCCGAATTGGATTATTACAATGTAAGCAAATACCTTGATTTTTCTTGATAACCTCGGCATTTAGCTCAACTACTTCTGCTGGCCCATTTAAATGATACCGTTTGCAATAGCTTTTTACTGAATCCGTACTAAGAAAAAGCTGACTGGCAATTGCTTTATAACCCAGTCCTTGTAGGCGAAGTTTATAGATTTCTTCTTTTTGAAGTGGTGTCATAGTAGTGTCCCTTTCCAGATTTCAAATATCATATATTCATTCGGTTATACTAAAAGAATGCTTTGATTTAAGAAATGAGGAATATAAAAATATGGATGCAAACCCGGTAATTTGGTTTGAAATTCCCGCACTAGATATCGAAAGAGGTAAAGCATTTTATGAAGCAGTTTTTAATCAAAAACTTACCGTAACAGAAACAAGCTCCAGACAGATGGCCATGTTTTCTTTACAAGGGAACGGTCCCGGCATAAGCGGCGCTCTTGTAAAAGAGAATACGTTTGTGCCATCCTATCTCGGAACACTTGTATATTTTTCAGTACCAAATATCCCTCAAACGCTAAAAAAAGTAACCGAAAACAAAGGTAAACTACTAATTCCTGAAACACCAATCGCCCCATATGGTTCCGTTGCTTATTTCGAAGACAGCGAAGGCAATAGGATTGGTCTTCATTGCATGTTATAACCATTACGATTATTAAGACAAGTTAATATACTTTTCCGCAAAATTAAAAACACGCCAAAACCTATATCCTGCAAGGTCTGCGTGCTTATTCATTAGGAAGGTTTTGTCCCCCCCACCCTATTTATTATGCGAAATTTCGCGCGAAGGGGGGCGACGGTCT
>JAGGAC010000058.1 GCA_017889635.1 Bacillota bacterium
ACTAAACCGCCATAGTGTTTTTAAACCACGCTTGGCACTGACCGTGGTTATTAATTTATTTAGTGCATCGGCTGCAGTTTCTACTGCCGCTGTTCCAGCGGCATCTAGGAGCAGACCTAAGGTGTAGTTGCCGTCAGTAAAACTGGCAGATGCTTTTGTTTCCAGTTCGCTGCCGATGGTTATGGTCATGATGGCAATTTCTATAGCCTTTTCTAAGTGGTGAGTAAGATTGTTACTGGCTAAGCAGAAAGAGGGTTGACTAAGGATCATATGGGTTGCGGCATCGTATTTATAGATATTCCATATTCCTTGAGGTTTAGTAAGGGTTAATGCCTCTGTGCAGGCTTCTTCAAGCAGTGCGTTAGGAAACGGAGTTTCGCCTCGAAAACCTGCATAGCGGAGCACTTCGGTTTTATCAAGGGCCGTTATCGGTGCATTGTAAATCGGCATATTAACTCCTTATCAGGTTTATCATTCCGCGGATAGTCTATGTAAGGGCTGTAGCAGCAAAATATTAGTAGTGAAAAATACTTTCCTTATTAATAGTTCGTTATAATAGTGTACCATATTTTTTCTGCCAAGCGCTATAACATTCTACGCATGGCAGGAAATTATCATAAGACTGTGGGTAAAAGTGATTGCTATTGCCAACCAAAAGGGGGGCGTGGGCAAAACCACCACGTCGGTAAATTTGAGTGCCTGTCTGGCGTCGATCGGTAAAAGGGTACTGTTGGTTGATAGCGATCCTCAGGGGAATTCAACCAGTGGGTATGGGGTTAATAAATCAACGATCAAGGCCTGTATTTATGATGTTTTGGCTAATGATGTTGATGTGGAAACGGCGATAATAGCAACAAGTATTGATAATCTGAAGCTATTGCCGGCGACTATTCAGCTAGCCGGAGCGGAAATTGAGCTGGTTTCTGTATTGTCGCGCGAACAACGGCTTAAACGGGCGCTTGACAAAGTAAAGTATAATTTCGATTATATTATTATTGATTGTCCTCCTTCGCTAGGTTTGCTGACCATTAATGCATTAACGGCCGCCAATTCGGTGATTATTCCTATTCAGTGTGAGTTCTATGCTCTGGAAGGATTAACCCAATTAATGAACACGATAACGTTAGTGCAAAAAAATCTTAATCCAACCCTGATGTTAGAAGGCGTTGTAATGACGATGTTCGATGCGCGAACTAATTTGTCGATTCAGGTTGTGGATGAGGTTAAGAATCATATGCGGCATAAAGTATATCGGACAATTATTCCCCGCAATATTAGATTAAGCGAGGCTCCCAGTCATGGACAATCGGTAATCCAGTATGATCCTAAATCAAAGGGTGCGGAAGTTTATTTTGATTTGGCGAGAGAGGTGATTGGTGATGACTAAACGTGGTTTAGGGCGGGGGATTGATGCCTTATTATCCGCGGCACTGGCTGAGCGTGATGTTCCGCTTTCGGAAATCAGCGTCTATGACATCTCGCACAATAAGTTTCAGCCGCGGCGGGTATTTGATGACGATGCAATGGCTGAATTGGAGCAGTCTATTCGCCAGTTTGGTGTACTTCAGCCAATTATTGTCCGTCAAGTGCTGGGCGGATTTGAACTTGTGGCTGGAGAACGCAGGCTGCGGGCGGCGCGGAAGGCTGAACTTCTTACTATTCCGGCATTAATTAAAGAGTTTAGTGATGCTCAAATGGCTGAGATTGCGTTGATTGAAAATATTCAACGCGAGAATCTGAACGTTATTGAAGAAGCGATAGCTTATCGGCGATTAATGGATGATTTCGGACTGACCCAGGAAGATGTAGCAAATAAGATTGGCCGTAGTCGGTCAATGATTGCCAATGTAGTGCGACTCCTTAAATTGGCCCCAGAAGTACAAGACCATGTTTCACGTGGAACATTATCTATGGGGCAGGTTAGACCGCTGCTTGGTCTGGAGGATTATGACAAGCAGATAGAAGCCGCTAATACTATTATTGAGGAAGATTTGTCGGCGCGTGACTCAGAGGAACTTGTGCGCCGACTTTTGAACCCTCCCGTCATCAAAGAAAAGAAACCGCCTGAACCCAAAGAAATATTTGTTGGTGACATTGAAGAACGACTAAAACTTATTTTAGGAACGCAGGTTAAAATTAAACCAGGTAAACTTAAGAGCAGAATTGAAATTGAATTTTATTCTCCGGATGATTTGGAGCGGATTGTTGAAGTCTTGATAGCTAAACAGCAAATGGCGAATATTAAACCAATGGGAAGTTTAGTGGTTTAATTGATGTTTCACGTGAAACAATAAGTGGTGGTGAAGAAAATGCGCGTGGATAAAGACCTGCTTGGGGAGGTTGTTTTGCCGGATGAGGCGTATTATGGCGCGCATACCGCTAGAGCCCAGGAAAACTTCGGATTAACGGGGATAAAAGTTAACCCGCGGTTAATTGCTGCAGTTGCGCTAATAAAAAAAGCGGCGGCAGAGGTTAATGGAGAATTAGGGTATCTGCCGCCGGATATAGCTGAAGCGATTGCGTTGGCTGCTGATGAAGTAATCGCCGGAAAATGGTCGGACCAATTTATTGTTGATGCCTTACAGGGTGGTGCCGGTACATCGACCAATATGAATGTCAACGAGGTTTTGGCCGCAAGAGCCAATGAGCTATTGTATGGCAGTAAAACTGGATTGGTACACAGTCTTGACCATGTAAATCGGTTCCAGTCAACCAACGATGTATATCCAACTGCTTTGCGCATTGCCGCAGTGTGGTTGCTTGAGCCGCTAAGCGAAGAGTGCGCTAAGCTTCAGGAAAGTCTGCAAGAGAAAGAAGCCCAATTTGCGGGAGTAATTAAGGTAGGACGCACAGAGATGCAGGATGCCCTGCCAATTACCTTGGGCCAAGAATTCAGCGCTTATGCTCAGGCCATTTCCCGTGACCGTTGGCGGCTATATAAGGTAGAGGAGCGACTTCGCCAGACAAATCTGGGCGGTACGGCAATCGGAACAGGCCTGAATGCTGAAAAGAAATACATATATTTGGTGAACGAACGGGTGCGTAAGTATGCCAATATCGGCTTGGCCCGAGCCGAAAATATGATCGATGTAACGCAAAACGCCGATGTTTTTGTGGAAGTTTCCGGACTTTTAAAGGCCCTTGCTGTTAATTTGAGTAAGCTTGCCAATGACCTAAGGCTTATGTCATCCGGACCAAGGGCTGGCTTTGGCGAAATTGTATTGCCTGAACGGCAGGCTGGTTCGTCGATTATGCCAGGAAAAGTTAATCCGGTTATACCGGAAGCTGCGAACCAAGTAGCATTTCATGTTATAGCGGCAGACATGGCGGTCACATTGGCGGCTCAGTCGGGGCAACTCGAATTGAACGCCTTTTTGCCGCTAATAGCCCATCATCTTTTGGGAAGTATCGAGGTTTTAACTAATTGTGTCCGGATGTTTTCCGATTATTGTGTTAAAGGGATTGTCGCGGCAGAAGGGCGCTGCGCTGAACTGGTGGAGTATAGTTTGATTGAGGTTACAGCTCTAGTGCCACATATCGGATATGACAAAGCAACTCAAGTGGCTAGAATGGCCCATAAAAATGGACAGACGGTGCGGCAAACGGTACTTGAATTAGGGTTTTTAAATGCCGATGACCTTAATGCAGTGCTTGATGTTCATGAATTAACCAAAGCGGGTATTGCTGGAAAAAAACGCAAGTGACCGGCGGCATATTGTCAAGAAAAAACACGGATACTAATTGAGAATGGAGCGAAATAAAATGCAGGATACACCGAAAGGCGGCCGGTTGCATATTGCGATATTCGGCCGGCGAAATGCCGGAAAGTCAAGCTTGATAAATGCTTTGACCAATCAAGATATTGCATTAGTATCGGAGGTGGCTGGAACAACTACCGACCCGGTGTATAAAGCGATGGAAATATTACCGCTGGGGCCAGTAATGATTATCGACACCGCTGGAATAGATGATATCGGAGAACTTGGCTTGCTTAGGGTTCAAAAAACAATGCAGGTGTTGAATAAGACCGATCTTGCGATTGTGGTTATTGACCCTTTTTGCGGTATCGGTGAGTATGAAAAGAGCCTGGCGAGAGATATTAGTGAGCGGAAGATTCCGTTGGTGTGGGTGCAAAACAAGGCCGATATAATGCAAGCTAAACCAGAAGACTTAGCTGCCTGGGGTGAAGCCCTGGGAGAGCAGATTTTAGTTTTGAGTGCTAAAAATGGACAAGGTATTGAAGAACTGAAGCAACTATTGATTAAGAAGGCTCCTGATAATTGGGAAGGACCACCGGTAATCGGGGATTTAATAAGCCCGGGTGATGTTGTGATGCTGGTGGTGCCAATTGATCTGGCGGCACCTAAAGGCAGGCTGATTTTGCCGCAGGTTCAGACAATTCGTGATGTTTTGGATCATGATGGGTATAGTATTGTAGTTAAAGAGCGCGAATTGAAAGACGCTCTTTCAAATTTAAAACGGCCACCCAAACTTGTTGTGACCGACTCACAGGAATTTATGAAGGTTGCTGCAGATACACCGGACTCGGTGCTATTAACCTCATTCTCAATCTTGATGGCCCGTTATAAAGGTGACCTTGAATCACTTGTCGCAGGGGCTAAAGCGGTAGAAGGTTTAAAGCCCGGTGATAAAATTCTTGTGGCTGAGGGCTGTACTCATCATGCCTTAGCAGATGATATCGGGCGGGTGAAGATTCCACGCTGGCTCAGACAAGAGGTCGGCGGAGAACTGGAATTTACTTGGGTAAGCGGCGGCGATTTTCCCCGAGATCTTACACCATTCAAGTTAATTATTCATTGTGGTGCGTGTATGCTTAATCGTAAGGAAATGCTTTATCGTGTTGCTGAGTCTCGGCGGCAGGGCGTGCCTATTGTAAACTACGGGGTTCTTATCGCGTATCTCAATGGTATTCTTTATCGAGTGCTGACTCCTTTTCCGGCGGCGCAGATACTTTTAGAAGAAGAATGAAATCAACACCGAGGCACAGATTGTAGGTTAATTTTGTAATAATTGTATATTTAAGAGAAAAAGGTGAAATGATGAATCTTGTGGAACAGTTGTCAGCTTTGGTAATGAATAATTTGCAACCGATAATATTGGTAATAATATTATTACTCCTGTTAGTCTTAATTGTGTTTATCAATATTAACATAAGGTTGGGAAACTTAAACAAGCGCTATAAAACGATGATGCGAGGCCAGGATGGGGGTAATTTGGAAAGCCTTTTGCTGAAACAAATTGAGCAGACAAATCAAGCGGTGGCTAAAGTTGAGATAATGGAGGCGCTGTGCCAGCGGCTTGAGGTGACAAATCGTGCGTGTATGCAAAAGATTGGTTTGGTAAGATTTAATGCTTTTGAGGATATGGGGGGCGACTTAAGCTTTGCGCTAGCGTTGCTTGATAGCAAGAATAACGGGGTAGTGATTTCTAGTATTTACGGCCGCAACGAGTCGCGAATATATGCTAAACCAGTTGAAAATGGGCAATCAAGTTATCATTTGTCTGATGAGGAGAAGAGTTCTATTCATATTGCCAAGGAAAAGATTTCTAACTAGGCAGGATTTTGTCAAAAAAACGGCGAATAAAAGCATGGTTATATAAAGAGTTTTCAAATGGAAGGAGAATTGTGCTTTTGTTACCACATAGTTTCGGTAGACTAATATTAGAATCTTTAAAACGGAAGCTGGGCTCGAAAAAAACAGGCCGGTCAGGAAAGCGGGAATATACCTTTATGGTTGTACCGCATCAGGGAGCGAAGGTTGTCAGTGTTCGAGTCCCTGTAAAACTGGTAAAATATACGACTGCTGCAGTTTGTTCGGCGCTAATAATTGTTCTGCTGATGACTACAGGCACTATTCTTAACTACCGTCATGAAATTAATGTAGTGAATACGGACCGAGAAGAACTGGAAAACCTTCGTGAGATCAACGCCACACAGAAAAGTCAGATTGAAGTGCTGGCAAATGCTACCTCAGGATTGCAGGCCGATATGACTCGACTGAATAAGCTTGACGCTGATTTACGACGGTTAGTGAATAGCACCGACCTTCCGGCTTCCCGTTCAGGCGTAGTGCGCCAAGTGCATGACGGACAAGGCGGTCCTGCTGTTAAACCCCAGCTTAGTCAGCTTACTAAACTTGTCGAGGATCTTGAAGCCCAAGCTAAAGAAAGGGAACAGAGCCTTTCCGCAATTAAAGCAGCACTGCTTAATCGTAATGCTAGACAAGCGGTAACACCGTCAATTTGGCCGGTTAGTGGTGGCGAGGTAACCTCCCGTTATGGCTGGCGAGAATCGCCCTGGGGCGGAACGGGCGGGGACTGGCACCCAGGAATAGATATCGCAAATGATTATGGTACACCAATTGTTGCTACTGCCGATGGAGTTGTAGTACATAGTGGCTGGTATAATGGATATGGGATTTTAGTAATAATTGACCATGGTAATGGAATTGAGACTTTATATGGTCATTGTTCACAAACGATTGTTCGGGTTGGACAACCGGTTAATAAAGGTGCTGTTATTTCGTATATGGGAAGTACGGGATATAGTACGGGAAATCATGTTCATTATGAAGTTCGCGTCAACGGAACAGCAGTTAATCCAGCCAGCTTTTTGTAAGTTAAGGGAGATGGAATGATGTTTGGCAAAAAGGATTCGATAATTTCTAGTTTTGGTAGTACGGCGATGGAAACGGTTGTTGGCAAGGGTACAAAAATTATCGGCAATATTGATGCAACAGGAACAATTCGGGTGGACGGACAACTCGAAGGTGAAATTACCACTAAAGGCGATCTAATTATTGGCGAAAGTGGCAGCGTCAAGGCTAAGATAAAAGCCCACAGCGCCATAATTTCCGGTACAATAAACGGCAATATGGAAGTGGCGGATAAGTTGGAATTAGCATCGACCGGAAAGGTGTATGGAGATATTAAGACCGGGAGTTTGGTTATTGGTGAAGGGGCGGTTTTTAAAGGCGCTTGCGAAATGAGCCGCGGCGGTGAAGTCGAAAAGCAAAAGGATACCAAAGGAACAATTGCAAAAAGTTAACGGTAATGAAAGAGCAGCCTCTGCAAAAACTATTTGCGGAGGTGTTTTTTATGCGGTTAGTTTCGGTGGATTCAGAGCTGACGGAAATAAAGAACCATCTAACTAGCTGTGGTTATGAGGTTGTAGACATGCATGAATATGTGCGGCCGGTTCAAGCGGTTGTTTATAGTGGACAACCAATTTTGACAGAAGGAAATAGCCGGGTTCCTACGGTTGAAGGAACAGTATTGATTAATGCCACCGGGCTTAAGCCCCAGGATGTTGCGGCTCAACTGGATGAGCGGATATAACCTGAACAATTCCCTCCGTAATAGAGGCGTAGAACTAGTATAAATCAGAAAAGGGCAGGGAAACTATCTACGGAGGTGAATGTTTATGATTCAGGGAATTGTCGCGGTAGAGCCTGTTTTGACACCGGTCATCGAGCTATTGGAAACAGAGGGGTATGAAGTGGTCGAGCTTGATGAAGCGAATGTTCAGGCAGTTGATGCTGTTATTGTGAGCGGTGCTGATAAAAACTTGATGAATATCCAGGATGTGCTCACAGAGGCGCCGGTCATAATTGCCGCAGGCAAGACTGCGGAAGAGGTACTTGAGGAACTGGAGGATCGACTATAAATGAGACTTAATTCAGGTGGGGTTTTAACCCCATCTGAATTTTAGTCGAATAAACTAGTGGGCGCCAACATTTTTTGTTGGCGCCCACTGGTTTATTGAATAATCCGTTGCCCGGCTGTGTCCCGTAAGCTTTGTGCCAGGCTATAAGCGATGACTTCAGACATTTTTATAACCAGATTAAGCCTGGTACTTTGAAGAACAAGGTGCTCCATGAAGCCGCCGACATTGACGATTCCGGTAATATATACATCACCAACCGGCGGAAGCTTTTTATTGACAGCTGCGCCTGGTTTAAGTGGACCAAGTCCAAGCGATATGCACCCAACACTTTCTAATTTTCCTAAGCAGGCATCGACAGCAATAATAAATGGATTGGCAAAGGTTTCATGAATATTAAGCAGCGTTTGTTCCAGATTAGTGGCATGGACTGGTTGTTCGAGCGTTCCGTAGATAAAGGGGTATAACTGCAGCGACTGTAGCTTAGAGCCGGTAAGCGGCCCTAGAGCATCGCCTGTGGAGCGATCAGTACCGATGCAGAGGACAATAATTTCTTTTTGGCTTTGCTGGACGTCGCTAACAAGATTGCTAATGTTGGCGGCAATTTTTTGTGAGGTTTCGGGTTTTTGAATGTTAAATTTAAGTTCAGCTGATGGTTGGCCGAAAGTAAAAAGTTGTTTAAGCATGAATAGCTCCTTTGTCTCGTTAACAGCCTGTAAGACTCCGTCCTCTTAGGTCGGAGATCAACAGGCTGTAACACTCGAACTAAGTTCGTTCTAAGTGTTCGGTGGGGGCAATAACCCCCTCTGAACGCAAGACTCACTTATATTGAACTTATTACCAGTATGCCATTTAGCGGTAATTTGTATTCGCTTATGACGGCTGGTAATAACGTGCCTGATGCCAACTTATTAGTCAAAATGTATGTATACAAAAAACAATATAGTACCCAGAGAAGTTTATCGAGCAGTATTTAGAGCGGTATTATGCGGGGTGTATGAACGATATGACAAAGCGTAAATACCTTCCTAATATAGCGGCGCTGCTGCTTTAAACTAATATTAGCCGTATAAATATACAATACGAGAAGGCGAGATTAGGCAACATGTAGCAAAAAGGAAGTAGTTGTCAGAATATACTTTATATAATTTGTATATTGACAGAGTAATAGCTTATTTTTATAATTAGTGTGAATACATTAGGTTGTCACCCATAGACAAATGTCTCAGGGGAGTGTGCCTAGGGTTCCGCGCCAATGGCGGCCTGGACCGAGCGGTACAGGCGCATTATGCGTTACACCGTGGGTATAAAAGACCCGGCGGAAGGTCCCGGAAATGTTCCGGAATCTTCGCTGGGTCTTCATTTACAGTTTGGAGAGAGGTGAAAAAAATGTGTCGAATTGGAGCAATAAAAAGCAAAGTCCCATTTCACCCCTCGCAAGCACTGCGGTTAATGCTTCCGCAGCAAGAAGGGCATGATAATTCGGGCTTTGCAATGGTGATGCAAGATCTTGACGGAGTCTTTGCCGGTTACAAAGACAAGCCCCTACTGTCGCTTGCCTGTACTGCACACGGGGCTAAACTGGCGGAAGAATACATGAAGGCACAGAATTTCGTGCGGGATTTTGAGTGGGTTCCTAAAATCGACCGGCGGCCGGGGCTTGACATTAAAGCCATGCCCTTGTATATGTTTCGCTGCTATGATTATCCAGAGGAGTATCAAAACGTTTCCTGGCAGGAAAAAGAAGAACTCTTACTGGATACGAGGCTTGCGCTCAGACGCCTTCTGGAAAAGGATGATCAGGGCTATGTGTTTTCATTTTGGCCAGATGTACTTACACTGAAGGAAATTGGCGATCCAAGCGATATTGCGACATACTTTCGGTTATGGGACGATAATGGGGAACTAATGGCCAAAAATGTAGTAACCCAATGTCGTCAGAATACTAATTATGATATAGTTCGGTATGCTGCCCATCCATTCTTTATTCAAGGTTATACCTTGTGCGCTAACGGCGAAAACACATTTTATACTAAAAATACTGAGTATCAAAGGTCACTGCATCGTGGCTATAATGGGTTTGAGTCAGACTCACAAAATTTTCTTTATACTTTGCATTATGTTTTACATGAACTAAAATGGCCTATTAAATATTTTAAACATGTTATAACTCCTTTGCCGTTTAGCGAAATTGAAAAACGGCCGGATAATAAAGAATTAACTGCCATTCGGCAGTCTTTAGCGCACTTGGAGATTAATGGACCCAATACTATAATCGCAATGTTGCCTGATGGCCGGATGATGACCTGTTGTGATTCAAAAAAACTGCGTCCAGTTGTTATTGGCGGTGACGAAACAACCAAGGCCATAGCGTCTGAAGTATGTGGTCTTAATGTAGTATTGCCAAATCGTAATCCGGAACTTGATGTTTACCCCAATGAAAGAGAAGTTGTCGTTATTACACCGGAACTGGAGGTGCAGCGATGGAAACAATAAAAACTTTGGACATAACCTTTAATGATTTAAACTGGAAAATTGAGTATTCGCCAGAACGTTGTACCATGTGCGGCAGTTGTGTTGCTGTTTGTTCTTTCCAGGCGATTGAGGCCGGGGTTGAACGGCACTCCAAGACTGTTTCTACTGCCCGCCAGCCTGAGCCTGTGCAGCAGCATAAGGCTGTTCCGGTAATTAAACAAGTAAACGGCCTTGCTAATGCTTGCGTGGGGTGTGGTATGTGTGAGAAGGTTTGCCCTAACCGAGCTATTAAACCAGTAAGAAATGAGAATACCCGTGCCGGTGTTTTAGGACGTAGTGGCGGGACTCCGATTAAGCGCGGCGGGCGTAATAATCTAATTAAGGATAATACATTAGACAAAATTGTTGTCGGACGTATATCGCAGATGACTGATCCGTCGCTTGACGCCGAGCGGCACACCTTTGATATTTTAGCTCCTTTTGGCCGGGTGCTCACACCCGGTGAATTGCCATTTAGCACTGCCGGAGGAGAACTGAAGCTGAATTCTTCAACTCCGCCGGTTAATTGGATTTATCCGTTAATATTCAGTGATATGTCGGTAGGTGCTTTATCTACAAGGGCCTGGGAAGCTATCTGTATTGCCACAGCATATCTTAATGAGAAGCATAATATGCCAATCCGGATGTGTTCTGGTGAGGGCGGGATGCCTGTTCAGTTGATGAAATCTGAATATCTAAAATACTCGATTATTCAGATTGCATCCGGCCATTTTGGGTGGAATCGCATTGTAAAGGCGCTGCCTGATATGAAGGTTGATCCGGCCGGAATTTTAATCAAAATCGGGCAGGGTGCTAAACCTGGTGATGGCGGCTTATTACCTGCCGCCAAAGTGGCTGAACATATTCAGGCCATCCGCGGGGTGCCTAAGGCTGATCTTTTATCGCCGCCTAATCATCAAGGTTTGTATTCGATTGAGGAATCGGTACAAAAAATGCATTTGTCCTTGAACGCGGCTTTCAAATTCCGTGTACCGGTCGCAATTAAGTGTTCAGCCTCAGCTACCTCAGTATCGGTATATAATAATCTTTTGCGCGATCCTTATAAGATCTGCGGCGGCAATGAGGTATCGCTTGATCACACCGGGCATCCGGTAGTTTCTAAAGTTCGTGATTGTTACCAGGCGGCGGTTAAACAGGGCCGACAAGGACAGATACCACTTTGGGCCGGCGGGGGAATAGGTTTAACCGGAAATGCTGCTGCCGATGCTTTTAAAATGATTTGTCTTGGTGCGAATGGTGTATTTATTTCTAAGCTATTAATTCAACTTTGTGGCTGTGTCGGCAATGAACATGGGCGCTGTAACGCTTGTAATACAGGGAAATGTCCAACCGGTATTTGTTCTCAGGATCATCGGTTGGTACGCCGCCTTGATGTAGATAAAGCCGCTCAAAATATAGTCGAGTATATGCTGGCGTTTGATATGGAACTGCGCAAGCTGATGGCTCCGATTGGCAACAGTTCTCTTCCGGTAGGCAGATCGGACGCGCTGGTTACTACAGATAAAGCGATGGCCGACAAACTGTCGATCCAATACGCGTGTTAGGAGGAGAGCAGTGTTTAAAATTAATGCTTTAGATGGAAATAACCGAATGGCTACACAGGATCTCCTGCAGGCAATTTACCAGGCTTTGGCTGAAGGAGAAACCGAATTTCATATCGAGGCCTCTGGACAGCATGATATTGGTGGGCCGCTATGGCATCCTGAAGGTAAGCCGCTAAAATTTGTTGTTACCAATCCCGGACAACGCGTAGGATCGATGTGTCTAGAGGGAACTGAGATTGTTGTTGATAGCTCAGCGCCAGCAGATGTCGGCTGGTTGAATGCCGGTGGCAGAATTATTGTTCGTGGTGATGGTGGTGATACCGCCGGTCATTGCGCTGCGTCAGGCACAATCTATGTTGGCGGCCGGGCTGGGACTCGCAGCGGGTCGCTGATGAAACATGATCCGCTTTATTCCGAACCTGAATTATGGGTGCTGAAAAACTGCGGTAGTTTTTCTTTTGAATTTATGTCCGGCGGCATTGCCGTAATATGCGGTTATGACAGTGCAGAGTTCGAATCGGTGCTTGGCGACCGTTCGTGTATGGGAATGGTTGGCGGAAAACTGTATTTCCGCGGCAAAGCCAGCGGTATTTCTAAAAAAGATGTTAAAGTGCTTGCTTTAGAACAAGCTGATATTGAATATCTCGAAAATAAGATGGACGATTTCCTTGTCAGCATAAATCAGCCGGAATTAAAGGCGACATTAACTAACTGGGCAGAGTGGCAAAAGGTGCTGCCGCTGTCTTATGAGGAGCGACCTAAAAAAGCACATCCTGCTATTCAGTCCTTCCGCACCAAAGAGTGGGTGCCGGGCGGTATTTTTAGCGATGTGACAAAT
Organism: Bacillota bacterium; assembly: GCA_017889635.1. Classification (GTDB taxonomy): domain Bacteria; phylum Bacillota; class Negativicutes; order Sporomusales; family CTSoil-080; genus CTSoil-080. Next base: position 12,602 of record JAGGAC010000058.1, read on the forward strand.
GACGACTATGGTGTAATCGGCTTAGTAACAAATGGTTTATATCGGCAGCGGGTGCCGCTATGGGAGAATGCCCGATACAGCGCACCATGTCAGTATAATTGCCCAGCTTCGATTCCAACCCAACTACGCTATAATTTGCTTAGAGAAGGAAAGAATGACGAAGCCTATAAATTGGTTTTGGATTATAGTCCGTTTCCTGGTTCAATATGTGGGTCGGTTTGTCCAAACTTGTGTATGGACGAGTGTACCAGAACTCAAGTGGATGAGTCAGCGCAGATTGGCCAATTGGGGACTTATTCGCTTGATGTAACACTGCCGAGGCCAGCGAAGAAAACTGGCAAGAAGGTGGCTGTTATTGGTGGCGGGCCGGCCGGACTATCTGCGGCATGGCAATTGAGCCGCAAGGGGCATGCCGTTACCGTTTTTGAAGCCAGCCACCGAATGGGCGGAAAAATGGAGCAGGTTATTCCCAGGTCTCGGTTGTCGGAAGCTGTTCTGGAAAAAGAACTTAACCGTATTGAGGCTATGGGGGTTGAATTTCGGACCGGAGCTATTGTTGACGGCGACAAATTTGCCGCTTTACGGAAGGAATATGATGCCGTAGTTGTCTCTACCGGCGCACACATAGCGAAGGTTATTCCCTGGCCAGGTCATGAACGCATTGTTAAGGGCCTGGACTTCCTGAAGAAAATAAATCGCGGTGAAAAACCCCAGGTTGGAAAAAACGTTATTGTTATCGGCTGCGGCAATTCTGGTATGGACGCCGCGCTTGGGGCCTACCAAGTGGGGGCTGAACAGGTAACCTGTATTGACGTTCAGGCACCGGCGGCATTTGCTAAGGAAATTGCTCATGTTGAGGAACTAGGCGGGGTGCTGCTCTGGCCGGTTCAGACCAAGGAAATTACCGACGAGGGTATTATTACTCAGGATGGCAAACTGATAAAAGGTGACACTATTATTATTACTATTGGGGAAAGTCCTGATTTGAGTTTCCTGCCGGATGATATCCTGCGTGAACGGGGATACTTAAAACCTGGCGCTGATTATAGTTGTGCCGAGAACTTGTTCACTGCCGGAGACACTATTAAGCCAGGTCGCCTGGTTGATGCAGTAGGTACTGGACGGCAGGCGGCGTTTGCTGTGGATGCTTATCTTACTGGTGGAACTTATCATCCGGAGGATAAGCAAAAAATACCAACAGGGAAAGTAAGCACCGCTTACTTTGAAAAATGTCACAGTTGTGAGTTGCCGGCTGCTAATGACGATCATGAACGTTGCATAAGCTGTGGGACTTGCCGTGACTGTCATATGTGTGAAAAATCATGTCCAGAGCAGGCTATTTCTCGGAGAATATTGCCTGATGGCACTTATGAGTATGTATCAAATCCGAATAAATGTATTGGGTGCGGTATTTGCGCCGGGGTTTGTCCGTGCGGTGTGTGGACAATGTATAATAATGCCGAACCAATCAATATGTATAAAGGCTCATAGACCATTTGACGCAATGGGGCGCCATCGTAAGACTATTCTTACGATGGCGTTTTTAGAGTTATAGAATGTATTGACAGTCTTAAATAGCTCCACCTATAATAATTAAATAGGTGGAGTTACAAAATAAGTAAAATACATAAGGAGGCGCTGAGCGTTGTTACAAAAACGATTAAAGTTATTAGCAATGGGAGTTATGGCAATGATGCTTGCCGGAGGCTGCGGGGGACAAAGCAATTCCAGTGAGATCCGTATTGGAGCAAATATGGAGTTAACCGGTGGCGTTGCGTCGTTTGGACAGGCTGCATTTAATGGTATTAAATTGGCGGTGAAAGAGGTCAACGCCAATGGTGGCGTGCTTGGCAAACAACTTGTACTGGCTTCAGCTGATAATAAGGGAGAAGCGTCAGAAGCGGTCAATGCCATGACTAAGCTTATTTCACAGGATAAAGTAAAAGCTGTACTTGGTCCGATAGTAAGTTCTGATGTAATTGCCGCTTACAAAGTGGCCGAGGAAAATAAAGTTTCAGTTATTACCCCTACAGGAACAAGTGCTGCAATTACAATGGCTGGCGGAAAAGTTCAAGACTATGCTTTTAGGGCCTGTTTTATTGATCCGTTTCAAGGTATCGTAATGGCAAACTTTGCAACTAAGAGTCTTAATGCTAAGACTGCCGCAATTTATATTGATAATAGCAGTGACTATGCAAAAGGTCTTGCCGAGAACTTTGAAAAAGCCTTTATCGCTAATGGTGGTAAAATCGTCAGCAGTGAAGCTTATTTGTCTAAAGATCAAGACTTTAAGTCTACATTGACCAAGATTAAGGCTACTAATCCGGATGTTATCTTTATTCCTGGCTATTACCAGGAAGTTGGGTTGATTGTCAAACAGGCTCGCGAAATGGGAATTAATGGTGTTCTGCTTGGCGGCGATGGCTGGGAAGCTCCTCAATTGGTCGAAATTGCCGGTGCAGCAGCGCTGAATAATTGTTATTACAGCAATCACTATTCGCCTGAAGACAAAGATCCTATGAGTGTCCACTTTGTTGAAGCTTATCAAAAAGAGTATAATCAACAGCCAGATTCCTTTGCTGCGCTGGGTTACGACTCAGTAATGATGCTTGTTGACGCTATCAAGCGTGCCAATAGCGATGATTCGGTAAAAATCAAGGAGGCTTTGGCCGCAACTCGAAATTTGCAGGGAGTATCAGGAATTATAAGCTTGAATGCTCAGCATGACCCGGTAAAAAGTGCTGTCGTTCTTGAACTCAAGGATGGTAAACGGGTATTTAGGGAAAAGGTAAATCCTTAAGGCATTAAGGGGATGAGGCGAAAACCTTATCCCCTTTTTGTGGCTATTAATCGCCAAACCAAAAGCGGAAATGATTTGCAAAAGGTATTGTACAAAGCTTGACCAAAAATTAAACCATTAATATAATAGACACAAAGCATATGTTGTACACAAATATTTGGTTGCAAACTGAATAGACAGTGCTGTCATTGCTTGAAAGACGGACTATTATTAGGGGCGGAGTGGGCCGGGAGTATTCGGCACCGTCCCTGAATGATGTTTGGAGTACTGACAGCAGCTTAGGCTTTTGTCATTAGGCAGTGCTAACGGAATTTGGTCAAAGAGGGGGAGAGCATGGATTATTCAGCATTATTTCTGCAGGTAGTTCAACAAATTATTAATGGTATATCTGTAGGCAGTATTTACGCGCTTATTGCATTAGGGTACACGATGGTTTACGGTATCATAAGGTTGATCAATTTTGCTCATGGCGACATATATATGCTCGGAGCTTATGTCGGTTTTTATTGTACGACGGTATTTCAATTTTCGTTTCTTCCTGCGCTGCTTATGGCAATGATTGTGGCAGCAATTGCCGGAATGATTATTGAACGTGTTGCGTACCGACCGCTGCGGTATGCGCCGAGGATGGCGGTATTGATTACTGCGATTGGGGTGTCGCTGTTACTAGAGTATGGCGGTATACTGGTTGTATCGCCGCAGACGAGGACTTTTCCTGCGGTCTTCCCGACTACGCTTTATAATATCGGCGGCGTGATTATAAGTAGTCAGCAAGTCCTAATTTTAGCGGTTTCGATAATCCTGATGGTTATTCTGACGTATACTGTTCAACGGACGAAAATCGGCAAGGCAATGCGGGCGGTGTCATTTGATACTGATGCGGCCAGACTTATGGGTATTAATGTTGATATGGTCATATCCATTACTTTTGCTATTGGATCAGGATTAGCGGCAGCGGCTGGGGTATTGGTAGGAGTATACTATAATTCCATTGACCCCTTAATGGGAATTATGCCGGGCTTAAAAGCCTTTATCGCAGCAGTACTGGGTGGTATTGGTATTATTCCTGGCGCTATGCTGGGCGGTATAATTATGGGGGTTGTTGAAGCCCTTGTCAGTGGGTTTATTTCATCAACTTATCGTGACGCGGCGGCTTTTGCCATTCTGATTATCATTCTTTTGCTCAAGCCTGCAGGGCTATTGGGCAAGAATGTACGCGAGAAAGTGTAGGTGCGGCATGAGGGAGCGAACGAAGAAAGATTTAATATTTTTATTTATTAGCGTTGTTTTGTACGCTATATTTGAGGGCTTGATGTTAACAGGCTTTATTCCGCCATACATGGAACGAAGCATTGTTACTATCTGTATAAATATTATTTTAGCAGCCAGTCTTAATTTAATTAATGGTATAACCGGACAGTTTTCCATTGGTCATGCCGGATTTATGGCAGTAGGGGCCTACGTTGGTGCGATAATGACCGTGAAATTTAGCCTGCCGTTTATTGTTGCGATTCTGGCTGGGGCTTGCGCCTCGGCATTATTGGGAGTATTGATCGGTTTGCCAACGCTTAGGCTGAGTGGCGATTATTTAGCGATTGCCACTCTGGGATTAGGGGAAATCATCAGAATAGTAATTCTTAATATATCTTACGTCGGCGGTGCATCTGGTTTTATGGGCATCCCGAAAGATACGACGTTCACATGGGCGTTTTTCGTAATGATTTTTACCCTGTTATTTATTCGAAATTTCGTTGACTCCAGTCATGGCCGGGCTTGTATTGCTATCAGGGAAAATGAGATTGCTGCTGAGGCCATGGGGGTCAATACGACTAGATATAAGGTATTGGCGTTTGCTATTGGAGCCGCTTTTGCAGGAGTGGCGGGAGCGCTTTTTGCGCATTATAACTATATGGCTCATCCCGGTTCGTTTAATTTCCTTAAATCGTTTGATATTTTAACGATGGTCGTTTTTGGCGGTCTGGGAAGTATGACCGGAGCGGTGACCGGAGCGGTTGTTCTTACGCTATTGACTTTTTTACTGGCAGATATTCCTGAACTACGAATGGTGATTTATTCGCTGCTTCTGATTATTCTGATGTTGTATCGGCCCCAGGGGCTTTTTGGCAGCCGGGAACTTAGTCTAAAGATGTTTACTCGGCTATTAGGAGGTGGGCGCCGTGACAATGCTTAAAACAAGTAAAGTTTCAATAGTTTTTGGTGGTTTGAAGGCGGTTTCTAACTTTGAAATTGATATCGAAGCAGGGGATTTGGTAGGGCTAATTGGCCCTAATGGAGCAGGGAAAACTACGGTATTTAATCTCCTAACAGGTGTATATAAGCCGACAACAGGTCAAATTGAGTTTGATGGCAAGAGTATTGTCGGGCTAAAACCTTATCAAATAACGCAACAGGGAATTGCCCGTACGTTTCAAAATATCCGGTTGTTCGCAGATTTGACGGTGCTTGATAATGTTAAAATTGCATATCATTTTCATGTCAAATATAGTGTGCTTGAGGCTGTATCCAGGTTGGGCCGTTACCATTCGGAAGAGGCGGAAATTGAAGAAAAGGCAATGCGGCTGTTAGAGGTTTTTCAGTTGGCGGACCGGCGGGATGAAGTTGCAAAAAATCTTCCGTATGGTGAACAACGACGGCTTGAAATAGCCCGGGCGCTTGCTACTGAGCCTAAGCTTTTATTATTGGATGAGCCGGCGGCAGGCATGAACCCGCAGGAGACTCATCAACTGATGGAAATGATTCGCTGGATTCGCAGTGAGTTCAATTTGACGATACTTTTGATCGAGCATGATATGAGTTTGGTTATGGGTGTGTGCGAGAAGATTTTGGTACTCGATTATGGCAGCGTTATTGCTCGGGGTACGCCGCTGGAAATCCGGAATAATCCTAAAGTTATCGAGGCCTATCTCGGTGAGGAGGCTGCCGGATGTTAAAAGTTGATAATATTAATGTGTTTTACGGAGCTATTCATGCTCTCCATGGTGTCAGTCTAACGGTTAACGAAGGGGAGATTGTTACTCTTATTGGCGCAAATGGCGCCGGTAAAAGTACAACGCTGCGGACAATATCCGGTTTGTTAAGACCAAAGACCGGCAGCGTGGCTTTTGAGGGTAAAACCATCTCTGACATGAAAGCTCAAGGAATAGTTAAACTTGGTATTTCCCAGGTTCCTGAAGGACGACGGGTTTTTGCCAATATGTCAGTAATGGAGAATTTGGAACTGGGGGCGTTTATTCGCTCAGATTCGGCCGAGATTGCTGCCGATATTAAGATGGTTTTCGAGCGCTTTCCGCGCTTGGCGGAGCGCAAAGGACAACAAGCCGGAACGCTTAGCGGTGGTGAGCAGCAGATGCTGGCGATGGGGCGAGCCTTAATGAGCCGGCCTAGACTATTGCTGCTTGATGAACCGTCTATGGGGTTGGCACCACTATTAGTTAAGGAAATATTTTCGATTATCCAGGAGATAAATGCCAGCGGAACAACTGTTCTTCTTGTTGAGCAGAATGCGAATATGGCGCTGGCTATAGCCCATCGAGCTTATGTGGTTGAGACAGGGCGGATTACTCTGGAAGGTTCGGCGCAGGAATTGGCAGCAAGCGACGCGGTGCGTAAAGCCTATCTTGGCGGTTAAATATTAACTTCTAAATAAGGGGGAAAGACCGTGTTTGTTTTAAAAAAAATGACCCCGGATCCGATCGTGGTGCCATCAAAAACAAGTGTATCTGAAGCTATGGAAATTATGAAGAAGAATGATTTTCGAAGACTGCCAATTGTTGATGCTGGAAAACTGGTTGGTATTGTTACCGACCGTGATCTTCGAGAAGTTGCCCCGTCACCGGCAACAACGTTGTCGGTATATGAATTGAAATACCTGCTGGATAAGATTAAGCTTAGCGAGATAATGAAAAAAAAAGTTATAACAATTAGCGATGCTGCAACCATTGAGGAAGCTGCTTTAGTGATGTATAATCACAAAATCAGCGGGTTAGTGGTTGTTAATGAAGAACGTTCGGTGGTTGGCATTATTACGGCAACAGACATTTTGAAGTGCTTTGTTGATGTTATGGGTCTGCCTAATGGGTTAATACGGCTAACGGTGGTTGCGGATGATCATGTTGGTTTATTAAGTGATATTACTGAGGTATTTAAAGCCCTTAGTATAAATATTACAAGTATGGTTAATTACTATTTGCCTGAAGGCAAGGTGGAAATGGTGATTAGGGCTGATATCCATGATGTTACCGAGCTTTCAAATCGATTGGCGGCAGCGGGCTATCCTATTTCACATGCAGTGAAAATTGGTAACCATGAATAATATCAATACATATATATATATTATTCATGGAGTTTAGTCTTTTCTCCGCTGAAGAACCCGATCTAATACTCCAGCCTCTACAGGCTGGAGCACGCGAACGGCTAATTCCCTGGATAATTCGACTAAAATTCAGATGGGGTTAAAACCATACCTGAATTAAGTCTCGTTTATCATAGGAGGGCCGCATTTGGAAGAGATGAATGATTTAAAAAAACGGACAGCCCGACTATCCGTTTTATCAAACACTTTGTTGGTTATTCTTAAATTTACTGTCGGTGTTTATAGCGGCGCGGTAAGTATTGTTTCCGAAGCAGCACACTCCGGAGTCGATCTCGTAGCTGCACTTATCGCCTTTTATGCGGTGCGAAAATCAGGTAAGCCGCCGGATGAACAGCATGCGTACGGTCATGGCAAAGTAGAAAATTTGTCGGGAGTTATCGAAGCAATACTTATTATCCTGGCGGCGTTATGGATTATTTATGAAGCGGTGCATAAATTCTACAAGACCGAAGCGCCTGTATTTTTGGAATATGGCATTTTGGTTATGCTTGTATCAATCGTTGTTAACTGGTATGTTTCGAACCGGCTGTTAAAGGTGGCTAAGGCGACTTGTTCTCAGGCTCTGGAAGCTGATGCTTTGCATTTAAGATCAGATATTTGGAGTTCGCTGGGCGTGCTTGGCGGTTTAGCTGTTATAAGAATTAGCGGCTATATGTGGCTTGATCCGGCGATTGCTATTATTGTAGCAATAGTGGTATTTCGGGCTGGGTACACAATGACCAAGAAGAGTTTGTATGAGCTTACTGACGTAAGTTTGCCGGAAGAAGAAGAAGCAATTATCCGCCGCATTTTGAGTGCGCACCCGGAAAGTATTGATTTCCATCAATTGCGTACCAGGCGGTCTGGAAGCCGCAGGTTAATCGACGTCCATCTTATTTTGTATAAAGATATGCCGATTGACAAAGCTCATACCGTCTGTGATCAGATCGAGGCGGAAATCGAGGCTGAATTAGCGCCGTGTGACATAACAATTCATATTGAACCATGCGGGTATTATGCTGATATTGGCGCTTGCCCGTTGTCTGAGGAGAATAAGTAGGGGGCGGAACCTTTGTTCTGCCCTCAGTCTTTACGTAACTTGCGCGGACGGGCATTAGGAGGCGGGGCTTTTTTGGGGTTAAGTCCCGCAGAAGGCTCAGTTAAAGTTTTGCTTAGGGAGGAATCGGCGGCTCTATCAATATGGCGAGTGGGTTTTTGGTCAATTGGTTGAAAGCATTCCGGCAGCGGCTCTTCAGGGAAATAATCGTTTGGATTAGTTGGCGGTTGATAGGATGAGGTAGCAAAGGTATAGGGCGGAGGACCAGGCGGGGTGCAGGGCGGCGGGCCGGATGAGCCATTGCCACGCAGGCAGGATTCGGCGCGGCGAAGTACTTCGAGCAGCAAAACTTCTTCAGCTACCTGATGCGGCGATTCAGCGACATCAACCCGGTTAGTGAGCAGCCGAATTAGGTCAACAGGGCCTCCGGTGACAGACAAAAGGTCACTGACAAATGCTACTTTACAACACAACAGGTCAATAATTATGTCAATAAGTACCCCGGTTCGGTCGAAACGCTCAATTGATCGTGCTACAACGTCAGGTGAGACCCCGGGAGTACGATTAATTTCTTCGGCACTACCAACTAATAAACGATATGAGCTTACCAGCGAGGAAAAATTGGGAACTACGGCGTTAATGTCAGCCAGGAGAGTATCGATAATTGTCTTAAAGCTACTTTGGGAGGTACTCTGAGATAGGTTTGCCATTAATAATCGCCCCGTTCGTAAATTATTGCCATATATTATATGCTGGCTGCTTCTGGTGGTTAATGGGGCCGATAAAAAGGATTTTTAAGCGGCAAAGTATAACTATGGAATAAGAGCGGGATACTGTCTGCCGAAGGGGAGGTGGATGATTAATGGGGGAGTTGTATACCGCCGGGACATTAATATATATTGGCACTAAACTGGTACGGCTTATTGTTATATTAGTACTGGCTGCCATTTTCATACGCGGATTGGATGTAGTGGCTGAACGCTTTTTTTCAGCCAGGGTGGGGGCCGGAAAGTTTCCGCTTGAAGAAAAACGGGCCCATACCCTTAGCGCGTTAATTAAGCAGATTCTTAATTATGCATTGTACTTTATATTTGCAATTATTATCCTGCAGGAATTCAGTATTGACACAACCTCAATTGTCGCCGGAGCAGGCATTATCGGCTTGGCGCTCGGCGTTGGGGCCCAAGGTCTGGTAAAAGACATGATTTCCGGCTTTTACATTATCTTTGAAGACCAATATTCTGTAGGAGACTATATTGTTATTGGCGATATGGCCGGTATGGTGGAGGATGTTGGGTTCCGCACCACGAGACTAAGGGATAGTAACGGTGTACTGCATATTATTCCTAATGGGGCGATCTCCCGAATCAGTAACTATACTAGAGGCCATATGCAGGCCGTTATTAATATCCCGGTGGCATATGAGGCAGATATTGATACGGTTTTGGAACTGTTAGAATTGGCTTGTGACCAAATCGCTGATAGTATGTCTGAGGTATTGGATAAGCCAAAGGTTGTAGGTATAGTAAACTTTACGCCAAGCGAGATTATGTTGCAGGTTGTGGCTAAGACGGTGCCGCTTGAACAGGTAAAAGTGGAAACTGCTTACCGACATAAAATAAAGACTCTATTTGCTGAAGCTAAGGTTCCGGCGCCTCGCGGTCTGGAAAGCATACGAAACCAATAGGAGGACAGCGTGGTTATTCGATATGAAGTTGGCGATGTGGTAAAAATGAAAAAAACTCATCCCTGCGGGAGCGACAGATGGGAAATTACCCGCACCGGGATGGACTTTGGAATTAAATGCCTGGGGTGTGGCCGGCGGGTAATGCTGCCCAGGCCGAAGTTTGAAAAAGCGGTTAAAATGATTGTTCCCAAGATAGTTGACAAGTAATGGTTAAGGGGTGATAAACGTGTTGGACAACTGTCCGGTATGTGGGAAGTACACTATTGAAAAACCGTGTTATGGTTGTGTGTCGAAAGAACGCGATAAGTACAAAGCGCTTGTTTCAACAGAGATAGTAACTTTGAAGGCCGAACTGGATAAGTATAAGAAACTCTACGAAATGGCTGTAAAAACTTGTCCTGAGTGTCAGGAAAACTGTGCAATCCGCAGTCTGAAAAAAATGAATTAAATACTGCAGTAAGGTGGAAAAAAGATGAGTACCAATCTTGAAGTAGGAATTGTCGGCTTACCGAATGTAGGAAAAAGTACCTTGTTTAATGCAATAACCAAGGCCGGAGCTGAAGCGGCTAATTATCCATTTTGCACCATTGAACCGAATGTTGGCGTTGTCGATGTTCCTGATGCGCGGCTTGCAAAGCTGACAGATCTATATAATCCCAAAAAGACTATACCTGCAGCAATGCGGTTTGTTGATATTGCCGGATTGGTTAAAGGGGCGGCGCAAGGTGAAGGTCTGGGGAATAAGTTTTTGGCGCATATCCGGGAAGTAGATGCTGTTGCTCAGGTTGTGCGTTGTTTTGAAGCAGGCGATATTACCCATGTTGAGGGAAGCTTAGATCCGCTTAGGGATATTGAGATTGTTAATACTGAGTTGTGCCTAGCTGACATCGAGACGGTGGATAAGCGTCTCGACCGTAGCCGTAAGCTATTAAAAAGCGGCGATAAAAAAATTCAAACCGAGATTGAGCTGTTAGAGAAAGTGCGAGCCGGGTTGGAAACTGCTGAACCTGCCCGCCGGACAGTCAGTCAGAATGAGGAAATACTTCTCCTTAAGGATTTAAATTTGCTAACCCTTAAGCCAGTTCTTTTTGTGGCTAATGTCAGTGAGGATGAGGTAGCCAACCCTGAAGCAAATCCTTATGTGGCGGTGGTAAAAGAATACGCAGCCAAGGAAGGTGCTGTGGTTATTGCTGTGTCGGCGAAAATGGAGGCTGAAATTGCCGAACTTTCAGAAGACGAAGCCGCCGAGTTTTTGCGTGAGCTTGGTATGAGCGAATCAGGGCTGGACAGGCTTATTCGCGCTAGTTTTACTCTCCTGGGACTTATGACCTTTTTTACGGCTGGTGAACAGGAGGTTAGAGCTTGGACTATTCGCAATGACACAAAGGCTCCCCAGGCGGCAGGAAAGATCCACAGCGATATTGAACGCGGCTTTATTAGAGCCGAGACGGTCGGGTATGAGGATTTAATTAATGCCGGCAGTTATAATGCCGCCAGGGAAAAAGGGTTAGTCCGTCTTGAAGGCAAGGACTATATTATGCGCAATGGGGATATAGTGCATTTTCGGTTTAATGTGTGATGAGTTAGTAGGCTAAAGAAACCTTGCAGAATATCATAGCAGTATATTGCTTTTTGTTGACAAACAGTGTTATAATGATTGGGTTAAAGATAGGGAGTCAAATTACGATTTGAACCTTCCCTGCCCCATTAAGGGGCCGATTAGTCCAAAGGAGGAGGTGGTTTCATGAATAAGTATGAAGTCATGTTCATTGTGAAGCCGGCGGAAGAAGAGGCAGTCGAAGCGGTTTTTGCCAAATTCGAGAACCTCATAAAAAACAACGGCGGGAATATCGACAAGATTGACCGTTGGGGTAAAAGACGCTTGGCATACGAGCTTAAAGACTTCGCTGACGGTGTCTACTTCATAATCTATTTCACGGCTGAGCCTAATGTTATAAAAGAGCTTGACCGCGTTATGAAGATTACTGACGAGATCTTGCGGCATATGGTTATTAAGCAAGATGAGAAATAGGCCAGGAGGGATCAACCATGAATAAGGTAATACTTGTCGGTCGTTTGACGCAGGACCCGGAAGTGCGCTATACGCAAAGCGGTAAGGCGGTGGCTTCATTTACCATTGCTGTCAATCGTTTTTCCGGCCAGGGTCAAAAAGAAGCCGATTTTATTCCTATTGTGGCATGGGAAAAACTGGCTGAGATCTGCGGGAATAACCTGACGAAGGGTCAGCGTGTTTTAATTGAAGGACGTCTTCAAATTCGCTCTTATGATGCGAATGACGGCCAGAAACGCCGTGTGGCCGAGATAATTGCTCAGAACATGGAGTTTTTGGAGCGCAAGCAGACTGGTGACGATAAAACCGCAACGCCGTTTGGTGGCCAGGTGTTTCCGGAGGAAGAAATTCCATTTTAATATTACTGGCAGCTTAGGCTAGCCAAGGTATAAAGAAGGAGGGTTTTTGTGAAACGCGAACGAGGCAGAAAACCCAAAAAGAAAGTTTGTAGCTTTTGTGTAGATAAGGTAGAAGATATTGATTATAAAGATCTTCCCAAGTTGCGGCGGTATGTGACCGAACGTGGCAAGATTTTGCCGCGCCGTATTTCCGGCAACTGTGCTAAACATCAGCGGCAACTGACTTTATCGATCAAACGGGCACGTAATATTGCGCTTTTGCCGTTTACGGCTGAGTAATTATTACTGGTTTAAAGACTCCGCATTCGGACGCGGAGTCTTTTCGCTATCTTGACTTCGAATAAGAATTTATAAAGGCTGGTAGTTTAAATGATAAGTACAAGTAAGCTTACGTTGCAACTTGGCAAGAGAATACTGTTTAAAGATGTTAGCATAAAATTTACCCCCGGCAATTGTTATGGTTTAATCGGTGCTAATGGTACCGGTAAATCAACCTTTTTGAAAGTGCTGTCAGGCGATGTAGAACAAACTTCAGGGGAAGTTGCTATTACACCAGGCGAGCGCTTAGCGGTATTAAAACAGAATCACTATGAATTTGATGAGTTTGATGTTTTAAAAACAGTAATTATGGGGCATGCCAGGCTATACTCGATTATGGAACAAAAGGATGCTCTTTATGCTAAACCTGATTTTTCGGATGAAGACGGCATGAAAGTTTCTGAGCTGGAGTGCGAGTTCGCCGAGCTCAACGGCTGGGATGCGGAATCGGAAGCAGCCAGGCTTTTAAATGGTCTGGGTATACCGGTGGAAATGCATGACCAAAAGATGAGCGCGCTGAGTGGCAAAGAAAAGGTGCGGGTGCTTTTAGCGCAGGCTCTGTTTGGCAATCCTGATATTTTACTTTTAGACGAACCGACAAATGATTTGGATATTGAGTCAATATCCTGGCTGGAAAATTTCTTATATGATTTTCCTAATACGGTTATTGTTGTATCCCATGACCGGCATTTCTTAAATAAAGTGTGCACCCATATTGCTGATATTGACTTCCAAAATATTCAGCTATATGTTGGCAACTATGATTTTTGGCTGGAATCAAGCCAGTTAGCGTTGCAATTAGCTAAAGATGCTAATAAGAAGAACGAGGAGAAGGCCAAGGAGCTGCAAAGCTTTATTCAACGCTTTAGCGCCAATGCTTCAAAATCAAAGCAGGCGACATCCCGGAAAAAGCAGTTGGAGAAACTGACGCTGGAGGATATAAAGCCGTCATCGCGTAAATACCCGTATATTGCTTTTAAGCCTGATCGGGAAGCTGGGAACCAGCTTTTGACGGTGGAGAATATTTCTAAAACAATTGACGGCGAGAAAGTGCTTAATGATGTAAGTTTAATGGTGTCCAAAGGCGATAAAATAGCCTTTGTTGGCCCGGATGGGTTGGCGAAGACTACACTGTTTGAAATTTTGATGGGTGAATTGGCTGCTGACAGCGGAGAATACAAATGGGGTGTTACAACGACTCAGGCGTATTTTCCGAAGGATAATTCCGCATTCTTCGAAGGCGTGGATTTGTCGCTTGTGGACTGGCTGCGGCAGTTTTCCCGTGACCAAGAGGAATCCTTTATCCGAGGGTTTCTGGGGCGGATGCTGTTTAGCGGTGAGGAGAGTCTGAAAGCGGCTAATGTGCTTTCAGGCGGGGAAAAAGTGCGGTGTATGCTGGCCAAGATGATGCTAAGCGGCGCGAATGTCTTGCTTTTGGATGAGCCGACCAATCATCTGGATTTAGAATCAATTACTTCGCTGAATAATGGACTGACGCAGTTCGAGGGTACGCTCTTGTTTGTATCCCATGACCATCAGTTTATTCAGACGGTTGCGAACCGGATTATCGAGATTACTCCTCGAGGACTGGTTGATCGACAGATGACATATGATGAATACCTGGAAAACCCAGATGTAAAGAAATTACTTGATGAGTATTATAAAGACGGCGGCGTGCGGACGGTTTAGTCCCCGCCGCCGTTTGGCTGTAAAAATTGTTGTTTTTTTTGATTTTACGACGAGTAGGCAGGATTTGTAAGAGGGAAATAGAATAAAAAACAATTAGTGACCGGGCAGTCTCGTTTATTTTGAGTGAAAAATCAGGCATTAGTTATTTTTGGACAAATATATTTATTAGTAGCCGTTATTGGTCTAATGAGGCTGGATTTTATATAAGTGAGTCTTGCGTTCGAAAGAGGCTATTGCCCTGACCGAACGCTTAGAACGAGCTTAGTTCGAGTATTACGAGATAAAGGTTGGTACTAAGTTTTAGGAGGGTCATGCTTTTGAAAAGAAAAATCGTTGGAATTAGTTTTATACTAATTGTCCTCGCGCTCGCAGGGTGTGGTTCGCAGCAGGCAATGCAGGGGCCGCAGGCGATCGAAGTAAAAGCGATGCCGGTAATTGTGAGGGATACGCCACGTACTTATGAATATGTGGGGCAGGTGCAGGCCAAAAATGAAGTTCAAATTTATTCGCGGGTAAGCGGCAATATTGTTGCGGCAATGGTGAAAGGCGGGGATGCTGTCAGCCAGGGTCAACCGTTATTTCAAATTGATCGCAGCCAATATGATGCTGCACTCCTTAATACGCAAGCACAATTGGCGCAGGCCCAAGCAGTATTAAGCAATGCCCATCTTGAAACCAACCGCTATAGAACGTTGGCTTCACAGCAGGCGATTTCGCAGCAGACGCTGGATAATGCTATGGCTACTGAAGCGCAGAATGCCGCGGCGGTAGAAGCTTATAAGGCGCAGGTGCTGCAGGCAGCAGACAATGTAAATAATACCCTGATAACGGCACCCTTTGATGGACGGATTGGCGTAAATGTACTAAGACCAGGAAGTTATGCCGGGACCGGATCAACGGTATTGGCAACTATATCGTCGGTTGGGCCGGTGTATGTCCAGTTTAGTATGAGTGAGACCGAGTATTTACATCTTGCCCAGCTTGGAGGAGGCGCTTTGCCGAATTCGTGGGGCAATAACCTGAAGCTATTACTTAGTGATGGATCAGAGTATCCATTAATCGGCCATATTGAACAGCTTGACCGAGGGTTGGGCACCGATACCGGCAGTATAACAATTAAGGCGGCATTTGATAATCCTAATCAGCTCCTGTTGCCGGGAATGTTTGCCAGAATAGTTGCCCAAGGTGAAATAATGCAAGGGGCAATCTTAGTCCCGCAGCGAGCAGTGCAGCAACTATTGGGAAAAACTTTTGTCACAGTTGTCGCCGATGGTGATAAAGCTGAGACACGAGCGGTGAAGATGGGACCCCGCGTTGGCAATCTGTGGGTTGTTGAAGAAGGTCTTGCCGCAAACGAGGTGGTTGTGGTGGACGGCTATGCCAAAGCCCAGCCTGGTATGCAGCTAAAGGTTAACATGATTGGACTGGATGACTTAACGGATCAGGCGAAGAACTAGGGGGCGATGATATGGCTAACTTTTTTATCAATAGACCTATTTTCGCCATCGTGCTATCGGTCCTAATAACCTTGGCTGGGTTAATTGCAGTTTTTAATCTGGCGGTGGCCCAGTATCCACAAATTAGCCCGCCCCAGATTAGGGTCAGCACCAGTTATCAGGGAGCGAACGCCGATGTTGTTGAGAAAACGGTTGCGGAGGTAATAGAGGAGCAGGTAAACGGGGCAGAAGGTATGGTTTCCATGTCTTCATCAAGTTCGGACAGCGGTTCATATATGCTTACCGTTCAGTTTGAGACAGGCAAAGATGCTGATATGGCTGCGGTTCAAACCCAGAACCGTATATCGCAGGCTACGGCATCACTGCCGGATAGTGTGCAGTCATATGGGGTTACGGCGACGAAATCGGCCACTGATATGGCGGTTATATTTAATTTGGTATCACCTAATGGCAGTTATGATGCTTCGTTTATGAAAAACTACGCCAGTAATTACCTTATCGAGAATCTGAAGCGAATTAAGGGTGTCGGCAATGTGATGGAATTTGGGGCCGACTATGCCATGCGAATCTGGCTGAAACCTGATAAGATGGCCCAGCTGGGTATAACAACAAGCGACGTATCAAGCGCTATTACGGCCCAGAACCAGCAAGCTCCGGCCGGTGGGATTGGAAAATCTCCGGCAATGCCGAACCAGGAGTACCAATATACCGCTACGATTAAGGGGCGGTTAGAAAGTGCAACCGAGTTTGAAAATATTGTGGTCAAAACTAATTCCGATGGTTCGTTTATTCGGTTAAAAGACGTTGCCCGGGTAGAGCTTGGCGATAAAGACTACTCGTTTAGCGGCGAGGCTAACGGTCATCCGCAAGCAGGTTTTGCTATTCAGCTCAGTAGTGACGCCAACGCGCTGGAGACGGTGGCCAATGTCCGTCAAACTATTGCCGAAGCAAGCAAGCGGTTCCCTCCGGATCTGGAATGCAATATTGCGGTAGATAATACCAGATTCGTCCGGGAGTCTTTGTATGAAGTGTGCAAAACGCTGGCCGAAGCGCTTGTTCTTGTAATTCTGGTGGTGTTCATCTTTTTGCAGAGCGGACGGGCGACACTTATTCCGATGTTGGCGGTACCGGTATCGCTCTTAGGAACTTTTGCGGCCTTTCTGGTGCTTGGATTTACTATTAATACTTTGACTTTATTTGCAATGGTGCTGGCCATTGGCCTTGTTGTTGATGATGCTATTGTTGTTATTGAGGCGGTTGAGCATCATATGCGCTACTCCGGTCTTAGCCCGGCTGATGCAACAAAGCGAGCGATGAGTGAAGTATCCGGACCGGTTGTCGCTATTGCCTTTGTTCTGGCGTCAGTGTTTATTCCGGTGGCTTTTTTCGGGGGGACGATGGGCGTGTTATACCGTCAGTTTGCCTTGACCATCGCTGTGTCGATGGGGATATCGGCAGTTGTAGCGCTGTCGCTTACGCCGGCACTTTGCGCTCTGCTTTTAAAGCCGTATAATCCTGATGCCTACCAGGGTTTGATTGGAAAGATGTTTGGCAAGTTTAATATTTGGTTTGAGCGGACAATAGAACGTTACGCAGGCAGTTTGGCACGAATTATTCCCCGTTCTGGCATGGTAGTGACGATGCTGGTGGTTTTGATAATCCTGGCAGGGGTTCTGTACAAGAATGTACCAAGTTCTTTTGTACCGGATGAAGATCAGGGGTTTGTTATTACCGCAATTAATTTGCCGGAAGGTTCTAGTATGAATCGTACCAAGGCTGTGGTAAATAAATTTGCGGCCGATATTCGTACTCAGCCCGGGGTTGAGGGAACGATGGCGATTACCGGGTTTGACCTTATGGGTATGGGACAGAAGCAAAGTGCCGGGGCATCTTTTGTGTCTCTGAAACCATGGGATGAAAGAAAAGATCCGATGGAGGCGGCTAAGATGCAGGCCCTGTCCATTATGATGAAAGGCGCTAAAACGCCGGAAGCATCGGTATTTGCTTTCCAGCCGCCGGCATTGCCTGGTATTGGCATGGTTGGCGGGTTTTCGATGATGCTGGAAAACCGGGGCGGCCTTTCGGTTGAAGAAATGGAACGGGTGTCAAATGAGTTTATTGCAGCTGCCCAGAAACGACCGGAAATTGGTATGATTAGATCAGGGTTCCAAAGTAATACCCCTGGATATAAATTCAAGATCGACCGGGAAAAGGCGCAAAAGCTGGGGGTTTCTGTTAGTGATGTGTTTAGCACGATCCAGGCTTTTCTTGGCGGGTCGCAGGTTAATGATTTTAACCTTTTTGGCAAAACTTATAAGGTTATTATGCAGGCCGATCCAGCCTTCCGCAGCGATGTTGAGGCCACTAGACTTTTGTATGTGAAGAGTTCATCAGGTACGATGGTGCCTCTGAGCACCCTTTTAAAGGCGGAATCAACTAATTCGCCATCAACGATATCACGGTATAATGGCTCACAATCGATTCAGATTAATGGCAGTCCGGCGAACGGCTACAGCTCCGGGCAGGCTATGACAGCGCTGGAGGAAGTTGCTAAAGAGATGCTGCCAAGCGGGTTTAGCTATGAATGGTCAGGACAGAGCCGCGAAGAGAAGATCTCGAGCGGCAGGGCACCGTTGCTCTTTGGGCTGGCATTGATATTCGTGTTTTTATGTCTGGCAGCTCTTTATGAGAGCTGGACCGTTCCTTTTGCCGTACTATTTGCTGTTCCAACCGGGTTTTTCGGCGCGTTTTTGTTCCAGTATGTGCGGAACTTGGAAAATAGTATTTATATGCAGATCGGGTTAATTATGCTGATTGGTTTGGCAGCAAAAAATGCCATTCTGATTGTCGAGTTTGCCAAGATCAGGGTTGATAAAGGGATGGACCCGATGAAGGCTGCTATCGAAGCAGCCAGGATTCGTCTGCGGCCTATTTTGATGACGTCGCTGGCCTTTATTATTGGGATAAGGAAAAAACAATATCCGCTTGAGGCAGGCGTTAGGAAAGTTTAGTAAAAGAACACGGTTTTTGGACCGTGTTCTTTTATTTTGGTAGAACTCGAAGCACTAATGGGGTAAGTTGATAAGGAAGAGCTACAAGTAGTTGTTGACAAATTGGGTACTATTTAGTTAAAATTAGTTCGATGGTTATCGAATTGTAATAATGAAGCAGTGATTGAACATATTATTTGGTAGATAAAATTGTGGGGAGGAAAGGCGATGGGAACAATATATTATTTTACCGGCACCGGAAATTCTTTGAGTATAGCGCGAACTATTGCCGGGAAATTAAATGCAAATCTTGCGTCGATTGTAGATTATATGAAGGAAAAGAGGGCTATTGATGATGAAGTTATTGGTATTGTAATGCCGGTTTATTGCATGGATATACCTAAACTGGTGAAATGTGCTGCATATTACGAAGGAGATTCTTGCTGAGCAGGGGCAAACATTAGCCTATGGTACTGTAATATTTTTGCCTGACAATAGTATTGTGTTACCTACTGCGGCGCAAAAAAAACAGCAAATGCTTGCTAACGAAGCGGCAGAAGCAGATAAAATTTGTATAGCTGT
>JAGGAC010000059.1 GCA_017889635.1 Bacillota bacterium
TTCGCCTACGCACAAGCATTACACAACCGATACCAACCTTTGCTCGACTGCCGAAGATACCTACCGAACCTACTGCAATCTCCCGACTGCAATAGACCCTTAAATATTCAGAACCCTCGACAGTCTTAGCTCGACCGCTATACATCCCGTTCGACCACACGACAACAGTTGGGCTGCCGTACAGCCAGAGGAGACATATAACGATCTTCCCGCCGACTATTACCGAGCCTTTCGACCCGACAATAATCTTTGGCCGACCCATGCCGAACCCGGTTAAGATCCGACACAAGTCTTGGCTCGACCATTACGAACCCTACGCTAAATATTATCTCTAAAAGTGAAAATATAATTCAAGGAAATTTATTTCATATTGCCATACGGAAAGAACAATAGAAATGCGAATTTCCAATAATTCTGTAGCAAGGTTTGGTGGTAAAGGAAAAGTTTCTTTGTTGAAGTTTATATTCTGCTGGGCAAACTATATTCAGGAGGTGCAAAAATTGCAAAAAAAGACGTCGATCCAGTCTTTTGTATCAGAGTATGGAATGAGCGCCGGTGATAATGCTGTAACGCGTGAACGCATTAATGCGTCGATTGTGTCTAAAGCGACAACAAATGAACATTCTTTTCGCGAAGCGGCTATGAAAGAGTTGGAGGATGTCCCTGAAAAAGAGTGATAAGGGGAGGATATAGTATGAGCAAGCGCTTGGTTAACGGCTATTTTTCCAGTGTACCGCTGGCCCAATTGTTGACTTATGCGGAGGATGTTGCAGAAGACAATGAAGCGTCTGACGTTGAAGCTGAAGCGGAGGATGGAATCGAACATTAGAAGCCGATTGATAAAAAAGGTTCACTTATTTTCGTTGACTGGTTTGACGGAGGCTGATAAAATAAGGATGGAAAAGTTATATAGTGCTCGTATAATTTTGAGGATATGGCTCAAAAGTCTCTACCGGGTAACCGTAAATTACCTGACTACGAGTGAAAGTGTACCTAGGGTTCCGCACAGCCAGAGTTGTCTATGCGACTTGGCTATGGCTGCGACCGAGTGGTACAGGTGTTACCAAATAGCACTACACCGATGGGACAAAAGCCCGGGCGGGGAGGTTTCGCTCATTTACGAGAAGGAATTTCCCTGTTCGGGCTAATTTTTTATTGCCGGGGGTGGAAATGATGGATGGTGTAGACGCTGCTTGGGAAAATTATCAGACTAGATACTGGAGAGGGATAAAACATGCTAGATAAATATTTTGCGCTTACAGCGCGGAAAACTGATGTAAAAACCGAGGTTGTTGCTGGTATTACAACGTTTATGACTATGGCCTACATATTATTTGTCAATCCGAGTGTTCTTGGATCGGCAGGCATGGATAAAAACGCTGTTCTTATTGCGACAGCAATTGGTGCCGGTCTGGTTACAATGGCGATGGGGATTTTTGTTAATTATCCTATTTCGCTGGCTCCTGGCATGGGTCTGAACGCCTTTTATGCTTTCACTGTGGTTATTGGAATGGGCGTGTCTTGGCAGGTAGCTTTAGGAGCGGTATTTATTTCTGGCCTAATTTTTATTTTGCTGACAGTTACTCAGGTACGGCAACTTTTGGTTGAAGGCATCCCAATATCGCTGAAAAATGCAATTAGCGTTGGTATTGGATTGTTTATTACGATTATCGGTCTAAAGCTGTCAGGGATTATGAGTATTAGGTTGTCACTAATTCCGTCGACCATAGAGAAGGTTATTGCGACTAATGGTCATACAACTCCGCTCAGTTTTGAAACGATTATCGAAATGGGAAAACTGGCTGATAAGGACGTGCTCTTGTCGGTATTTGGACTTATCTTTATTGGGGTGCTGATGGCTTGGCGAGTTAAGGGTGCAATGCTTTGGGGTATTTTGGTTACAACTATTCTTGGAATTGTGCTTGGCACGGTTAAGATTCCTGCAGGGTTTAGTCCGGTAGCTATGCCGAATTTCAGTCAAAATGCTTTTTTGCAGCTTGATATTCCAGGTGCGCTTAGCATGGGGTTGATGACAATTATCTTCACCTTTACGTTTGTTGAGCTTTTTGATACTATGGGATCACTGGTTGGAATGGCGACGAAGGCTGGACTGATGGATGAAAAAGGCAAGTTTCCTGGTATTGGTAAGGCTATGCTGGTAGACGCTGCTGGTGTTAGTTTCGGGGCTTTAATTGGGACGAGTACAATAACGGCGTATGTGGAAAGTACCGCTGGAATCGGCGCTGGTGGTCGAACCGGACTGACTGCTGTTGTTTGCGGCTTGTTGTTCCTTGTGGCCCTGTTTTTCTCTCCGATTGTTGGACTTATTCCTGATGCCGCTACTGCTCCGGCGTTAATTATTGTTGGGGCGCTGATGATGGAATCGATTAGGAATATTGATTTTAGCGATATTACTGAGGGGTTGCCAGCGTTCTTGACTATCGCAGCAATGCCGTTTACGTATAGCATTGCTAATGGTGTTTCTGCAGGTCTAGTATTTTATCCCCTTCTAAAGCTGGTTAGTGGTCGTGGTCGGGACGTACATTGGATTGTATATGTTCTGGCGATTTTAGTGGTCGCAAGGTACGTTTTTCTTGCTGAGTAACGGCGGATGATATCCGGTTGGATTGTTGATTTTTGACTCTGGAACTGCCGGGTTTAGCCGAGCCGGAAGGAAAACCCAGATATCGTGGTTTAGAGTCCCGATATCTGGGTTTCTTATCCGCTTTCGGCAAAGATGAGGAGGCTATGGCAAAAATGAAAGTAGCAATTATTATGGGAAGTGACTCAGATTTGCCGGTGATGGAACCGGCGATTAAGACTCTGGCTGAATTCGGCATTGGCTCAGAAGTGGTGGTGGCTTCAGCCCATCGGACACCTGACAAGGTGCACAACTTTGTTGCTAGTGCCGCCGAGCAAGGATTTAGCGCTATTATAGCCGCGGCTGGGGCAGCAGCTCATTTACCAGGTGTGGTGGCCAGCTTTACTGTGCTACCGGTAATTGGGGTGCCAGTAAATAGCACTTCGCTGGGAGGATTGGATGCGCTCTTAAGTATTGTACAGATGCCGTCTGGTGTACCAGTGGCAACGATGGCAATAAATGGGGCGAAAAACGCCGCGATTTTTGCGGCTCAGATTATTGCCACAGGCAACCTAGAGATGGCAAAAAGACTTAGTGATTATCGTCAGAAAATGGCCGCCGAAGTGGAGGCTAAGGCTGCCAAGGTTGAAAAATCGCTAAAGAGTATAGTATAAATAGGAGTGAGTAGTGATGAAGGAAGCTTTGTATGAAGGTAAGGCAAAAAAGGTTTACGCGACAGACAATCCTGATGAATATTTGGTGTACTATAAGGATGATGCCACCGCATTTAATGGGGTCAAAAAGGGCACTATTGAAAGTAAAGGGGTGTTGAATAATAAGATTTCGGCGTTTTTTTTCGATCTATTAACAAAACATGGTGTGCCAAATCATTTTGTTCGCCTAGTTAGTGACCGTGAGATGCTGGTTAAGAAACTGACCATCTTGCAGATTGAGGTTGTGGTCCGCAATATCGCTGCCGGAAGCTTGGCGAAACGAATTGGCTGGGAAGAAGGACGAAAATTGCCTGTACCGGTGGTGGAGTTTTACTATAAAGATGATGAACTTGGCGATCCTTTGATTAATTATTATCACGCCCGGGCACTGAACTTGGCCACCGATGAAGAGATGAAGGCCCTAGAGCATTGGGGTCTAAAAATCAATGAGGTTTTAACTAACTTTTTGAAGGATAAAAAGGTGGAGCTTATCGACTTTAAACTTGAATTTGGTATTCATAACGGTCAACTATTGCTAGGCGATGAGATTTCACCTGATACTTGTCGGTTCTGGGATTCTGAGACTGGTCAAAAGTTGGATAAAGATAGGTTCCGGCGCGATCTTGGCGATGTTGAAGCAGCCTACAAAGAAATTTTAAGACGTCTTACTGGTGAGGTTATCTAATAATAATGAGGCTGGGTAGCCCTATATTCCTGGGAGGAGAGAACTAGCGTGAATTGTGAACTGGAGATGGACAAACCGCATGAGGAATGTGGCATTTTTGGCATATATTCCCGTCACGATGATGTAGCACTAAACACGTATTGGGGTCTTTATGCCCTTCAGCACCGAGGACAGGAAAGTGCTGGAATTGCACTGGCTGATGGCACGCGAATGGAAGTAGATCGTGGTATGGGTTTGGTAAATGAGGTTTTTCGCAATGGTTTACCGAAACTGGATGAAGCGCATATTGCTATTGGGCATGTGCGGTATTCAACTACAGGGTCGAGCCTTTTAGCTAATACCCAGCCATTAATGGTAAATTATTCTGGGGGCAGGATTAGTCTGTCACATAACGGGAATCTTACTAATGCTCGCGAACTAAGAGCTGCTCTGGAGTTAAAGGGTAGTGTGTTTCAGACGTCGATTGATAGTGAAGTTATTGTGAATCTTATTGCCAGATCGCCTTTGGCGGCAATTGAAGACAAAATAGGTGAAAGTTTGTCTCTTGTGCAGGGCGCTTATTGCTTGGTGATTATGACTGAGAATAAACTCATTGGTGTGCGCGATCCCAATGGTTTTCGCCCGTTGTGTTTAGGAAAACTCAATGATGGCTGGGTAATTGCTTCCGAGTCCTGTGCGCTGGATAGCGTCGGCGCCGAATTTATTCGGGATGTTGAGCCAGGCGAAATGGTGGTTATCGATGATAACGGCCTTGTATCGCGGCGATTTGCACAGGAGGGTCGGCGTGCGCTGTGTGTGTTTGAATATATTTATTTTGCTCGTCCTGATAGTTCGATCGACGGGCAAAGTGTGTACTCTGGCAGGTTTGCCATGGGACGACAGTTGGCACGTGAAAGCGGGTTTAAGGCCGATCTTGTTATTTCTGTACCTGATTCGGGTACAACTGCGGCTATTGGGTTTAGTTACGAGAGTGGTATTCCCTTTGCCGAAGGGTTGATAAAAAACCGTTATATCGGGCGGACTTTTATTCAACCAGAGCAGAAAAAACGGGATTTAGGCGTTCGAATCAAGCTGAATGCTAATAAGTCGGTAGTGGCTGGTAAATCGGTGGTAATGGTGGATGACTCGATTGTGCGCGGCACCACCAGCGGTAAGATTGTCAGGATGTTGAAAGACGTAGGAGCTACAGCGGTGCATATGTGTGTTAGCTCGCCGCCGATTGTTTATCCGTGCTACTACGGGATTGACACTGCTGTGCGCAAAGAACTGGTTGCCTCTACCAAGGAAGTAGAAGAGATCCGGCGCTTTATTGGAGCTGATTCACTGCATTATCTTTCGCTGGAAGGCCTTTACAGTGCGGTGGCGAATATTCCTTGTGAGCAGATGTGCTATGCTTGTTTTAATGGCAAATATCCGGCTGGAGTACCTTGCCAAGATGGTAGTGACAGCAGTAAATATATGTTTGAAGCGGCCTGTGGCCAACTGGGAGGCGGTGGAGTCTAATGGGTGAAGGTTTGACGTACGCAAGCGCTGGCGTGGATATCGATGCCGGGAATAGGGCAGTAGAGCTGATGAAGCAGAGCGTTAAGGCGACATACCGCCCGGAGGTGCTGGGGGATATCGGAGGTTTCGGGGGCCTGTTTGCCCTTGGTGCAGGTAAATACAAGGAGCCGGTGTTGGTAAGCGGTACTGATGGTGTAGGTACTAAGCTCAGAATTGCATTTATGCTGGATAAGCATGATAGTATCGGTCAGGACGCTGTAGCAATGTGTGTTAATGACATTTTGGTGCAGGGGGCTGAACCGTTGTTCTTTTTAGATTATTTGGCGGTAGGCAAACTGGAGCCAGAAAAGGTGGCAGCTGTTGTCGGCGGTGTGGCAGCGGCTTGCAAAGAGTCAGGCTGTGCTTTAATTGGCGGGGAGACGGCGGAAATGGCCGGATTTTACGCTGATGGCGAATACGATATTGCGGGTTTTGCGGTTGGAATTGCTGATAAGTCTAAATTAATAACCGGGGAGCGGATTGTACCCGGCGATATTCTTATTGGTCTTGCCTCATCAGGAGTACACTCTAACGGTTTTTCGCTGGTGCGAAAAATTTGTTTTGAAGCCGCAAAACTTACGACTGAAGACTATATAAGTGAACTAGGCCGGACTCTGGGCGAGGAGCTACTGGTTCCAACCAGACTTTATCCAAAGGTATGCCTCCCGCTTTTTGAACGGTTTGATATCCGCGGAATGGTGCATATTACCGGCGGCGGATTTTACGACAATATTCCTCGCGTTTTACCAGAGGGCTGCTCGGTGGAAGTTGACAGCAACGCTTGGCCTCAACCCGTTATTTTTGAGCTTTTACAGAAATGGGGTAAGGTAGCTTGGACGGAGATGTATCGGACCTTTAATATGGGGATTGGGATGATTCTAGTGGTTTCTCCAGATGAGGCTATGGCGGTGCAGCATCATCTTAAAGAGCAGGGAGAAGCCTCGTATATAATCGGAAAGGTGACCGCAGGGACTGGCGAGGTCGTAATGCGGGGAGGCGTTTTCGGTGAATAGAACGGTACTTGGGGTGCTCGTTTCCGGCCGGGGAAGTAACCTGCAGGCTATTCTGGACGCTATAGGCGCTGGGCTGCTTAAAGCCAAAATCGGTGTTGTCATTAGTGACAATGCCGATGCGCAGGCGCTTAATCGAGTGGCTGGTTTGGGTATTGCTACGGCAGTAATCGAAAGGAAGAGTTTTGCCAGTAAAATTGATTTTGAGACAGCTATTGTTGCTGAATTGAAATCGCATCAGACGGAGTTAGTAGTATTAGCCGGGTTTATGCGACTTCTTGGACGGAATTTTATTAGTTCATTTTCTGGTCGGGTTATGAATATTCATCCGGCACTTTTACCAGCTTTTCCAGGTCTTGAGGCTCAGAAACAAGCCATTAATTATGGAGTTAAGATTAGTGGCTGTACTGTTCATTTTGTGGACGAGGGTATGGATTCTGGGCCGATAATCCTGCAAGAAGCGGTGCTGGTTAACACCGATGATACGGTAGAGACGCTGTCGAAACGGATTCTCGAGGTGGAACATGTGTTGTATCCGCGGGCGCTTAAATTGTTTTGTGAAGGGCGGCTAAGTATAGACGGACGTCGGGTAATAATAACTGATGATGATTCTAAATAGGTGGGGATTTTATGAAGATTCAGCGCGCATTAATTAGTGTTTCTGATAAAACCGGGGTGGTGGAGTTTGCCAGGGGTCTCTATAAGTGCGGTATAGAAATTGTTTCTACCGGCGGCACGATGAAGACGCTCCGGGATGCAGGTATTCCGGTTACATATGTAAGTGAGTTGACGGGATTTCCTGAAATAATGGATGGGCGGGTTAAGACTCTTAATCCGTATATCCATGGCGGTATTTTAGCTGTACGCGATAATGAAGAACATGTTAAAGCAATGCGTGAGCACAATATTCGGGGCATTGATATGGTGGTTGTTAACTTGTACCCGTTCCGCCAGACGGTAGCTAAACCTGATGTTACTCTGGCAGAAGCTGTGGAAAACATTGATATTGGTGGGCCGGCAATGATTAGGGCTGCGGCCAAGAATTTCGCTTTTGTGACAGTAGTGGTTAATCCAGTAAGATATGATCTTGTCTTGACAGAGTTAGCAAAAGGCGGCGAGATTTCAGATCAAACAAGAATGGCCTTGGCTCGTGAGGCTTTTAACCATACAGCGGAGTATGATGCTTATATTAGTAGCTACTTGGCTGGACAGACAAGCGAGGGACAGTTCAGCACTGCGCTGCATATGGTCTATGAAAAAGTGTCAGATTTGCGTTATGGCGAAAACCCACATCAACAGGCTGCTTTTTATCGGGAAAAATATTACAGCGGACCGGGTGTTGCGGGAGCGCGCCAGCTTCATGGCAAGGAGTTGTCGTTTAATAACCTTGTCGACTTGGAAGCGGCCTATGCCCTTGTAAATGATTTTATCGAACCAGGGGCTGCGATTATTAAACATACCAATCCTTGCGGCGCGGGCACTGGAAATAGCATCGCTGAAGCGTATGCTAAGGCTTATGAGGCAGATCCGGTTTCAGCGTATGGCGGCATTATTGCTCTTAATCGACCTGTTGATAAAGCAGTGGCGGAAAAGATGAGTGGCCTTTTTGTTGAAGCAGTTATTGCTCCGGCGTATAGTGAAGAGGCTTTGACAATTTTAACTCAGAAAAAAAATGTCCGCCTTCTTGCTGCCGAGTTCGGGTGTAATAAAAATTCTTTGGATGTGAAACGAATATCAGGCGGGCTTTTAGTGCAAGACGCTGATATCGTTGATGCCTATGAATCTGATTTAAAAGTGGTAACGAAACGTACGCCAAGCCCAGCTGAATTGAAGCAACTCATGTTTGCCTGGAAAGTTGTCAAACATGTTAAGTCCAACGCTATTGTGGTGGCGGCGGATAATATGACTGTTGGAGTTGGCGCTGGTCAGATGAATCGTGTGGGGGCTGCGAATATAGCGCTAGAGGAAGCTGGAGAGAAAGCCTCAGGTGCGGTGTTGGCTTCGGATGCATTCTTCCCTTTCAGGGATACTGTTGATGCTGCCGCTAAAGCAGGGGTGACGGCGATTATTCAACCAGGCGGATCGATACGGGATGAGGAAGCGGTTGCGGCTGCCGATGAGCATGGTATTGCCATGGTTTTCACCGGGATGCGGCATTTTAAACATTAGTTTTTAGACGGCGATGATGGGGTGATATTTTGCGTGTTTTGGTAGTCGGCGGCGGTGGGCGTGAGCACGCTCTGGTCTGGAAATTGGCGTCAAGTCCCAAGGTGACAGAGATTTACTGCGCACCAGGCAATCCGGGAATTGGTAAGTTGGCTGAGTGTGTAAGCATAGATGTTAATGATAATGAAGCCTTGTGCCGGTTTGCCAAGGAGAAGGCTATTGACTTAACGGTGGTAGGTCCTGAGGTTCCTTTGACCAATGGGATTGTCGATCTTTTTAATGCCAACGGGTTAAAGATTTTTGGCCCGGATAAGGCAGCGGCTCAAATCGAAGGCTCGAAAACCTTTGCTAAAAATCTGATGCATAAATATGGTATACCGACAGCCGGATACGCTGTGTTTACCGATGCCAGCGCCGCTAAGAAATATATCATGGACCAGGGTGCACCAATTGTGATAAAAGCTGACGGCTTGGCTGCTGGTAAAGGTGTTGTTGTTGCAATGACTCTTGCTGAGGCTATTGCGGCGGTGGATATGATAATGTGTGATCAGGCATTTGGTGCGGCTGGGACTCGGGTAGTGGTAGAAGAGTTTATGCAAGGCGAGGAAGCTTCGCTTTTGGCGTTTACCGACGGATATAGCGTTGTTCCGATGATATCAGCTCAGGATCATAAACGGGTTTTTGATGGTGATCAAGGGCCAAATACAGGCGGCATGGGAGCTTATGCTCCAGCTCCGGTGATGACGTCTGTACTGCTTGATAAGGTGGTGCGTGAGATTCTCCAGTCGACAGTAGATGCAATGCGCCAGGAAGGTTGCTTATATAAGGGCTGTTTATATGTTGGACTGATGATTACTGCTGATGGACCTAAAGTAGTAGAGTTCAACGCCCGCTTCGGCGATCCGGAAACGCAGGTGGTTCTACCGCTTCTTAAGAGTGATTTGGTCATGATAATGGAAGCATGCAACGATGGTAAGCTTGATACTATTAGTGTTGAATGGAAAAATGAAGCAGCGATATGTGTTGTGATGGCGGCTGGCGGTTATCCAGGAAATTATGGAAAAGGTGATGTAATTACTGGTATTGAAGCGGCCGAAGCCCAAGGTGCTGTTGTCTTCCATGCTGGCACTAGAAAGCAGAATGACGCTGTGGTTACTAACGGCGGACGGGTGCTAGGCGTTATAGCTGTGGGGGCTGATATTATGATTGCTCTTAAAAAAGCTTATACTGCTGTCGAAAAAATTAACTTTGCTGGAGTGCATTACCGAAAAGATATTGCTTATCGGGCAGTTGCCAGAGCTGATAACTAGGTTGTTTTTTAGTGTTCAGATAAAATGTTTGGATGCAAGATGTAACTTAGTCAATGAATAAATAAACCCGGCCGTTTCTGCAGCTGTAAGGCTTGGCAGAGGTCGGGTTTACCCATTTCATAACCAGACAATATACAACTGCGAAAAACAATTGTTGACAGTGCTTGTCGGTATTTCTATAATAAATATAGTTATAATCCTGTTTGGAGGTTGCCATGGAGCACGTATGGGCAGGTCAAGTTGCAGAAGATTCAAAAAGTAAGCGGCAACAGATTCTTAATGCCGCCTATGATGTTTTTTCGCGTAAAGGATATTATCGGGCGACAGTTGATGAAATTATTGCGTTGGCCGATACTGGAAAAGGGACTGTTTATAATTATTTTACCAACAAAGAACAGCTATTTTGTACCCTTATCCAGGAACGCGGTGATCCGTTTCAAAGGGCTATGGAAAAAGTGGCAGCGTCTAATCTTCCGGCGCTGAATAAGATTGAGGCTATAATCAAACTGACGCTTGGGTTTTATGGAGAAAATGCTGATTTATGGCGGGTGCTAATGCATGAAGTTCGCGGGTTTGGTTGTGGTACAAATCAGGCAAATCTTTCGCCTGAAACGTTGGAAAAATATCAGCATGGGTTTGCCAGTTTAATTGGAATTTTTGAAAAGGTGTTGGCGGAAGGGGTCGACCAGGAGATTTTAAGGCCTATTAATCTATCTAAAGTAGCTTATAGCCTGTTTAGTGTCTGTGTTATGATGGTCTACCAGAACCTTGTTGATGATGATATTGATGTTACAGCTAGAAATATTGCCAGTGTTTTCTTATATGGTATCGCGCGGTATTAGACGTGAATTTTTTTCTGAAAGATTGACTGACTAGTCATCGAAGGGGATGAGGAAAGATGAGCAGCAATGGTAATGGCAAGAAACAAAAAGTAATTATTGGATTGTTGGTGGCAATTTTTTTAGTCGGGGTTGTTGGCGGTGGCTGGTATTGGTATTATAGTTCGCGTTATGTTAGTACCGATGACGCTAGAATCAGTGGCACTATTGTTAGTGTAAGCAGCAAGATATCAGGTAAGGTAAGTGAAGTCTTGGTTTTAGAAGGAGATACGGTCAAAAAGGGACAAGTGCTTGTCAGGATTAATCCAGAGGATATTTTGGCGCAAAAGGCGCAGGCTGAGGCCGCTGTGGCTGCTGCTAAGGCCAAGTATGATGAAGTAACTGCCGGTGCTAGGCCGCAGGAAATTGGCCAAGCCCGCGCTGGATCTGATCAAGCATTGGCCAATCTGACTAATGCTGAGAAGAATTACAGAAGGATGGAAAATTTGTTTTCTGATGGCGTAGTTAGTGCTTCTCAACGCGATAATGCATTGGCTGCTTATCAAGTAGCCCAGGAAACCTATAATGCGGCGAAACAGTCACTTAGTCTAGCTGTAGCTGGGCCGAGGGAAGAAGTAATCCGCGCAGCCGAAGCTCAGGTTAAACAGGCGGAGGCTAATCTGGCAGCTATAAATATTAAAAATAGCGATACTGAAATAGTTGCTCCAGTTGATGGTACCGTTGCTTTAAAGAATGTTAATTTAGGCGAGGTTGTATCTGCCGGACAATCACTCTTTAGTGTTGTTAGCAGCAATGATCTTTGGGTCAATGCCCGAATTGAAGAGACATATATTGGTAGGTTGAAGGTTGGACAGACGGTTGAATATACCATTGACGGATATCCTGGGCAGACCTTTTACGGTAATGTCTCTGAGCTTGGGAGTGCTGCGTCTTCAGTATTTGCATTGATTCCTACTGAGAATTCTTCCAATAATTTTACTAAGGTTACGCAGCGGATACCAATTAAAATTTCCTTACCAGAAAAAAGTGAGTTTGTATTTAGACCAGGTATGTCGGTATATATAAAAATCCATGTCAAATAGCAGGAGGTGGTCCGGTGATTAACGTTCCACGACTAGATATTCCGGACGACAAATATAAATGGTGGGCGCTTGGGGTAACAATAATCGGCGGTTTTATGAGTATTCTGGATACTAGTATTGTAAATATAGCTCTTCCAAAAATGATGGCGGTATTTTCGGTGGATACTACTAAGGCAGAATGGATTTTAACTGCGTATATGTTGACTATGGGAGTGCTGCAGCCAGCTACCGGTTTTTTGTGTGATACTTTAGGCACTCGGCGAATATATCTTTTGAGTATGGCTATTTTTACCGTTGGCTCGGCCTTGTGCGGTATTGCCTGGAGCAACGATTCAATGATTGCTTTTCGGGTAGTGCAGGCTGTTGGCGGTGGCGTTATTGTGCCAGTGACTATGACTATAGTGTATAATGTTTTTTCTTTAAAGGAACGTAACTTGGCGCTTGGCATATGGGGAATATCAGCGATGGTCGCTCCAGCCGTTGGACCTACTTTGAGCGGATATTTGGTAGAGTACTGGGATTGGCGGCTGATTTTCACCATTAATATTCCAATTGGAATTGTCGGGTACTTTTTAGCAGCGCTTGTTTTGCGTGAGAGTGAAATAAAGTCTGTAGGCAAATTTGACTACTTCGGCCTAATTACTTCGGCAGTAGGGTTATTTTGCTTATTGTTAGCACTAACCAAGGGACAAGAGGAAGGCTGGACATCGGCTTATATTCTTACGCTATTTTACATAGCTTGTTCCTGTTTAGCGCTGTTTATTACCATTGAGCTTTATCATGAAACGCCAATTCTTGATTTGACGCTGTTTAAGGATCGAAATTTTAGTTTAAGTATGCTTATAACATTCATTGGTACAATCGCTTTATATGGTGGAGTTTTTCTTATGCCGCTTTTCCTGGAAAATCTTAGAGGCTATACCGCTATGCAAACCGGCATAATCATGTTGCCAGCATCTATTGCAGCAGGAGTTACTATGCCGCTAGCAGGCAGGCTGGCGGACAAGTTTGGTGCAAAGCCAGTGGTGTTGGCAGGAATAACGATATTGACACTGGGGTCGGCTCCGTTAATGATGGTGGATATGGATACTAGTGTTGCGACTATCCAAATTATATTGCTGGTACGTGGGATTGGTATGGGATTGTTTATGATGCCGGTCTCGGTTCTGGGGATGAATAATGTTCCAATATCCAAAATTAGCCGGGCATCTTCGCTTAATAATGTTATTCGCCAAATAAGCGGTTCGATGGGGATTGCGGTATTGACAACTATTTTACAAAATAGGTTGATATTTAATCTGGCGCATAATGCTGAACATATTAATATCGCGTCTCAGGCGTCCAATAATTTGTTGGCGTATGGCGAGAAGGTATTTATGTATGCTGGCAGCGTGCCAAGTGCTGCTTATACTAAGGCGCTAGCGCTAGTGAACAGCCTAGTGCAACAGCAATCGTATATTTTTGCCTTTGATGATGCCTTTTTCTGCCTGGTATGGATAACCGGCAGTTGCCTGATTTTTGCTGTATGGCTTAAGTCAGCAAAGCACCATGGCGGCGATACTCCAGTAATTATGGAGTAGATAAATTGAAGAAGGATAGCACTTTCAAGTGCTATCCTTCTTTTATTTGTGTACGATACCAATCGTGCATGAATGCCGAAGAAAACAGAATTAGTACATAATATCAAATTGAGGATCCCAGGTAAG
Source organism: Bacillota bacterium (assembly GCA_017889635.1). Lineage (GTDB taxonomy): Bacteria > Bacillota > Negativicutes > Sporomusales > CTSoil-080 > CTSoil-080. Next base: position 13,635 of record JAGGAC010000059.1, read on the forward strand.
GTCCATTGAATCTTCTGTCGGGTCAATAGAGCAGGGAAGTAATGGTTCATTTTTGTTATCCTGCTTCAATGGAATCACCTCTTTCCCCTTATTAAGGGATTTGTTTGCCTTAGTTGTGCTCCCTTCGATTATTGTCTTTATTATACGTCAGGTTATCGGCGATAGCAATAGAATACAGTTATAAAAGTTAAGATACAAATAATAGAATAAATATTTTCATTTATTAAAGAATAAACGAAGTAAAGCAGGAATGTTTTGTCAAGGCGCGAAATAATACAATATCTAGCGGTAATAAGGAGCGATGGTGCTATGTCCGTTAATCCAAAACTAAAAGATAACCTTACCGACCAATTATTTAGGGCTGTCCAGCTGTTAAAATCTCAAGATGAATGTTATCAGTTTTTTGAGGATATCACTACTATCAGTGAATTGAAGGCGTTAGCTCAACGGCTTGAAGTTGCTCGTATGCTTAAGCATGGTCATACCTATGATGATATTGTGTCGCGAACTGGCGCCAGTACTGCGACTATCAGTCGAGTAAAGCGCTGCCTTTATTATGGCGCAGATGGTTATAAAATAATACTAGCCCGTTTGGATGGTGAGGAATAATAATGAATAATCAGTTTTTGCCACGATTGCCTTATGGAACACGTGATTTTTTGCCCAAGGAAGCTAAACAAAAAAGAATGATTGAAAATTCTCTAGCGAATCTCTTTTCCCATTGGGGCTACGATGAAGTAGTTACTCCGACTTTTGAGTATCTGGAGACGTTTGTGGAGAGTGCTGGAGCTAATATAGGGCAAGGTTTGTTCAAATTCTTTGATAAAAATAATAGTATCTTGGCTTTGCGCCCTGATATGACAACACCTATGGCCCGGGTAGCAGCAACTCGGCTAAAAGATAATAATTCCCCAGTCCGACTCTTTTATTTGACGAACGTATTTCGTCACGAACAAGCTCAGGTTGGCCGGCAGTGCGAGTTTTATCAGGCCGGTGTTGAACTTTTAGGAGCGCCGGAACCAGCGGCAGACGCTGAGGTTATTGCGCTAGCGGTTGAGGCGATGTGTGAAGCTGGTTTGAGCAATTTCCAAATTGGAATTGGTCAGGTTGGATTTATCAATGGAATTACTGAGGAAGTGGCGCTTAGTCCTGTAGAACGTCAACGGATTAAACAGTGCATTGCGAGCCGAAATTTGGTGGGGTTGGATGAAAGCTTGGCTACTTGCCGTCTTGGTGAGGAAATGCAGAAGCTGATTAGAGATATTCCGCTGTTACATGGCGGCGATGAAGTCATCAGCAAAGTCTACCGGATGGTAAAAAATGATATCAGTCGGGCGGCTCTGAATAATCTTGTCGATATCAATAGACTGCTTTCTAGTTATGGTGTTGGCAAGTATGTTAATTTTGATCTAGGCCTTATTCGCGATTTTGATTATTACACCGGGATGGTGTTTGAAGGTTATACGCCGGGATTAGGTTTTCCTCTTTGCGGCGGTGGGCGCTATGATAATATGGTGGCTGCATTTGGCGTAGACTGCCCTGCTACAGGCTTTGCGCTGGGGATTGAACGGATTATGCTGGCTTTGGAGCGTCAGGGAATAATGCCGCCGACTGTAGTAAAAGATGTTTATATCAGTTGGGCGGAAGGTGCACAGGCTGAGGCGGTTGCCATTGCATCTAAACTAAGGCGGGAGGGGCGGACAGTCGAGCTTGCTCTCGGGTTTCAGTCGCCTGAAGCAGCGGAAAAGGATCGACTGGCTAAAGAGTATAACCAGTTAGTGTATGTGAATGACAAAAAAGATAAATAGGGTGAAGCAGGTTGTGGCGGCGCTTACCGCTAAAGTGACCGATGCTGACCGCGAGTTTATTGCGAAAAGACTTAACTTAAACGAAAAGAAACTTTTCTATGGCATGAATTTACCTGACCAGCATCATGCGTTGAATGTGGCTTATACTGCTATTGAACTGGCAAAAAATTATCCTACAGTTGATAAAGAGATTCTGGTGCGGTGCGCTTTGCTGCATGATGTGGGCAAGCAGCGCGGCGATGTAAGTACCTGGGATAAGATTATTACCGTCATTGCTCATAAAATTTTCCCTGCCAAGGCTAAAGCTTGGGGGCGGCCAGGGCGGGGGAGTAAGGTTTCCAATTTACGGCATGCCGTTTATTTATACTTCCATCATCCTATGCGTAGCGCTGAAATGCTTTTGGCTATTGGAACTGAGCAAAAAATTGCAGATATAATACGGTTGCATCATACTGCACCGCTTGATGATGACTCACTAGAACTGATAATTTTACGGCAGGCTGATGATTTGCATTAATAAGGAATCGAGCCTTGTTTCGAGTTACAAGAAAGAACACCGAGACTGATTTAAGTATAGTCAGTCCCGGTGTTCTTTCTTTATTGGCTATCCCAGTTAGTTAATGTTCTGTTAACGTCATATTGGAAGAGCGTTTTAAGAACAGCGATACAATTAGCCCAATACCAATTATTAGTACACCAATACTAAAAGCGTTATTAACTCCGGATATTATAGCTGTTACTTGTTGAGCCGAATCAACGATAACAGAATTTTTTAGATAACTATGCTCAGTTGCCGACATAATACCAATAAACAGTGAAGTGCCCATGGCACCAGCTAACTGTTGAATAGTATTCATTATCGCACTACCATGAGGGTAGTAGCGTGGAGGCAACTGATTTAGGCCGTTAGTTTGAGCTGAGGTCATTACCATTGATACACCAACAAGAATGCAACAATGTAAAAATATAATTGTAACTATTGTAGTTGAGGCTGAGATATGGGCCATAAACCAAACCATTACTGCCATAATTATCAGTGCAGGAGCAACTAAAACTCGGGGTCCTAATTTGTCGAATAACCGTCCGATAACCGGGGACATAATTCCGGTCAATGCACCGCCGGGAAGCATAATAAGTCCGGAAGCAAAGGCCGATAATGCCAAGACACTTTGTAAAAATATTGGCAATAGAAGCATTGTAGAAAAAACTGTCATCATCGAAACAATAATTAGTATAATTCCGGCTGTAAACATTGGATATTTGAAAGGCGATAAATCTAGCATTGGCTCTTTAAGCGTCAATTGGCGCTGGACAAATAATCCAGTTCCTATAAAACCAATAATAAGTGGCATAAGTACCTTCAGATTAGTTAATCCCAAATCTACTGCGACACTAAACCCATAGATTATACCGCCAAAACCAAGGGTTGATAATATGATGGACAGAATGTCAAGCTTGGGAGTAGTCAAGTCTGTTACATTAACAAGGTAAACATATCCATATATTAGTGTGAGAATGCTGAAAGGAAGAACGCCGAAGAAGAGCCAGCGCCAATTTAAGAGTTCTAAAACTAGACCGGAAAGTGTTGGTCCAATTGCTGGTGCAAATAATATAACTAGACCGATTGCTCCTAACGCTGAGCCACGCTTTTCTGGAGGAGTAATAACTAATATTGTGTTGAAGGTCAGTGGCATCATGATCCCGGTTCCAACAGCCTGAATTAAACGCCCAGTGAGGAGGACAATAAAACTTGAGGAACAACCGGCTATTATAGTGCCAATGATAAATAAACTCATTGATGATAAGTATAATTTTCTTGTGCTAAAACGTTGAATAAGACAAGCCATAACCGGTACAAGAATACCGATTATAAGTAAAAAGCCGGTAGTCAACCATTGAACGGTATCAACCGAAACATGGAATTCCGTCATGAAGACGTTTAATGCTACGTTCAATGATGTTTCATTTAATAACCCGAAAAATCCGGCAAGAATCAAGGCAATTTTGATTTGCCAAACCTTTAGTTTTGACGCAGTATGGGTTGCGCTAACCATCATGTTAAATCACTCCTTAATATATATTTAGACCGGTCTATATAATAATGACGAAGAAAAAAGTATCCATTGGCAAAGTTTTTTTAACTATCGCTTTAAAGCGATAGTTAATAGTAGCTAAAGCCCGGGATAAGTTTGGCTAATCTTTAGATAAGTCAAAACCTCGTTTAAAAATTAATCTATTTAATAATTTAAGATTTTAATAGCATAGGGATTTGTTTAACGACTGTAAGCAGAGGAAGGTTATCTTTTTGTGTTAATGACAGGGTAATGGCACCTTCGATCATTAATTGAATTATCATACCCAGCTCTTCTGCTTTATCTATTTTAAATCCACTTTGAATTAATTTTTCAACATAAATCTTTTTCCTAGCTTCAAAGGTTGCTGCACAGGCTTTTCTTAAAGATTCCATGGTAAATGCTGCTTCCAGTGATAGCAGGCTCATTGGAATGTCATCAAGGTTTTCCGGGTGATTGATAAAGTTAGCAATTTCAGTAATATGAAACTGGAAAGCTTTAACCGGATCAATAAAAGCCGAGAGTTCTTGCTGTATTCTAGTTTTAATTATTTTTGTTGATAAATCTAAAGCCTTTAAAGCTAATTCCTCTTTACCATTGGGAAAGTAATAGTAAATAGATCCCTTGGGTGCTCCACTTTCTTTAATGATTTCATTTAATCCTGTAGCATGATAGCCATGCAGTTGAAAAAGTTTTAAGGCGGTTTTAAGTATTTTGGAACGAGTATCAATTTTGACAGTCATTTAGATATACCTCACCGCTAATATATAGACCAGTTGCTATAATATTATAACTTTATATTATTGCTGTCAAGAGTTATGCCTAAAATAACTTACCAAAGCAGTAAATATGAGGTTGACACATGCAAAACTACAATGGTATCATAGTGTCATACCATTACGTTATTATATTAATGCTTTAAATAACTAAAGCAAGGAGGCGCTTATGACTTCCAGTGATATGGAGTATCTTACAATTGCTTTGCCAAAAGGCAAGTTATTTGAGAAAGCGGCGAAGATGCTCGCTGCGGCGGGATATCAAGCCGAAGGGCTTAACGAAAATTCTCGAAAACTGGTGATCACTAATGAGACTTTAAAGGTAAGGTTTATTATCACCAAAACGGCGGATTTACCGACTTATGTAGAGTACGGCGCCGCCGATATTGGTATTATTGGTAAGGATGTACTTTTAGAAGAGAAAAAGGATGTATATGAGCTTCTGGATTTAAAGTTTGGTCTTTGCCGAATGGTGCTGGCGGTGCCGGAAGCTTTGGCAAAGGATAGTCTGGCGGATTACGCCCATATGCGGGTGGCTACCAAGTTTCCACGGATTGCTGAACAGTTCTTTCATGATGCAGGCGTTCAGGTTGAGATTATCAAACTCAATGGGTCAATCGAATTGGCGCCGATTGTTGGTTTGGCGGAGATGATTGTCGATCTTGTGGAAACAGGTCGGACGTTGAAAGAAAATAGGCTGGTGGAAACAGCTAAAATACAGCAGGCGACTGCGCGGCTTATTGCCAATCGGGTTAGCTTTAAAATGAAATTTGACCGGATCAATAAATTGACTGAAGCGCTAAGGACGATGGTTGATAGCGAGGTGGCGAAGTGAGGATAATTGATACACGGTCGCTTTCTAAGAGCGAAGTTAAAGCTCTGCTGAAAAAGCCATCCTTTGATGATGTTGTGCTGGGAGCTGGGGCAAGGGAAAGTATTAAGAAGGTATTTGGGCGGGAGTTATCTGCCGCTGAAGTGGTGGAGCAGATTGTAACTGATGTCAGGTCTCAAGGGGATGAGGCAGTACTACGTTATACCGAGCTGATTGATGGCGTAAGCTTAACCTCGGATAAGCTCCTAGTAAGCGAGCAGGAGTTTGAAGCGGCAATTGCTACGGTCGATCAAGCTGTCCTGGAAGCTATCCGAAAAGCGGTGGCTAATGTAAAACAGTTTCATGCCGAGCAGCTGCCGAAGTCGTGGCTGACTTACCGAGAGCATGGGGCAATGCTGGGCCAAAATTGTCTTCCTCTTGACCGGGTAGGCCTTTATGTACCTGGCGGGACTGCTGCGTATCCTTCGTCAGTGATTATGAATGCCGTACCAGCCACTGTGGCGGGAGTAAAAGATATTGTAATGGCTGTTCCTCCGGCTAAGGATGGTAGTGTAAATCCAAATGTTCTTGCTGCCGCCCGCGAAGCAGGAGTTACAAAAGTGTATAAGGCTGGCGGGGCACAGGCAATCGCTGCATTGGCTTTTGGTACAGTTATGGTGCCGAAGGTTGATAAAATTACTGGGCCGGGCAATATATTCGTGACCTTGGCTAAAAAGGCGGTATATGGTCACTGTGACATCGATATGCTGGCCGGGCCGAGTGAAATACTTATTGTCGCTGATAACACTGCAGATCCAGTATATGTCGCAGCAGATATGCTCAGTCAGGCCGAACACGATGTTCTGGCTTCAAGTATTTTAATTACTGATGATGAAGAATTGGCCGCTAAAGTAGCGGTGGAAGCAGAAAGTCAGTTAGAGCGTCTGCCACGCAAAAAGATTGCTGCTGCTGCACTTGAGCGAAATGCACTGATTTTGATTACTAAGAACTTAACGGAAGCTGTTGAACTGGCTAATTTATCAGCGCCTGAGCATTTGGAGATACTTACGGCAGAACCGTTTAGCTTATTGCCGCTTGTCCGGCATGCCGGGGCGGTG
>JAGGAC010000118.1 GCA_017889635.1 Bacillota bacterium
TTAAAGGAGGCGATTGTTTGCCGTATAAGAATTTACGTGAATTTTTGACAAAATTAGAAGAAGAAAAGCAATTAGTAAGGATACGCGATGAGGTAATGCCAGAACCAGATATATCGGCTGCTGGCCGTGCGGCTCCCAATATCGAAAATGGGCCGGCTGTTTTATTTGAAAAAATTAAGGGTTATCATAATCCAGCGGTGCTGAATGTTCATGGATCTTGGGCCAATCATGCTTTGATGTTAGATTTGCCGAAAAACACCCCCGTTAAGGAGCAATTCTATGAATTAGACAGGCGGTGGAGCAAATATCCAATTAAACCCAAATGGGTTTCCTGCGGCCCGGTAAAAGAAGTTATTATTAAAGAAAACATCAACTTATTTTCTGTTCTACCGTTATTTCGCGTCAATCGCTATGACGGAGGCTTCTATATTTCAAAAGCTTTGGTGGTCAGCAAAGACCTTGAGGACTATGACAATCATAATAAGCAAAATGTTGGTACATATCGTTTGCAGGTTAAAGGAAAAGATTTACTGGGTATACAAGCATTGCCCTTTCATGATATTGGTATTCACCTGCGTAAAGCTGAGGAACTTAATGAGCCATTGCCGGTGGCCATCTGCATAGGAAATGATCCAACATTGACATTTATGGCTAGTACGCCTATAGCTTATGACCAATCAGAATATGAATTTGCTGGGGCGCTAAGAGGAGAACCGGTAGAACTTACGAAAAGTGAGACTGGTAATCTAGATATTCCATCCGGTGCGGAAATTGTTCTTGAGGGTTACATTATACCCCGGTCCAGAAGCGTAGAAGGACCCTTCGGCGAGTTCCCTGGAAGTTACTCCGGTGCCAGACTGCAAGCTGAAGTAAAAATTCATACTATTACCCATAGGGTTAAGCCGATATTTGAGAATCTATATTTAGGCATTCCCTGGACGGAAATTGATTATTTAATGGCACTTAATACCAGTATTCCTCTTTATCGCCAGATAAAAGAAACTATGCCGGAAGTTGTGGCTGTTAATGCCATGTATACCCATGGAATAGGTACGATTATATCCACTAAATCGCGTTTTGGTGGATATGGCAAAGCAGTAGCCATGCGGCTGTTGTCTACACCACATGGCATGCCCTACTCCAAAATTATCATTGTCGTGGATGAATATGTTGATCCCTTTAATCTGCCGCAGGTTATGTGGGCACTGACGACCAGAGTCCGCGCTGATAAAGATGTGGTGCTCATTCCCAACGCACCCGGCATGCCGCTTGATCCTACCTCTGAGCCGCCTGGAATGCATACTAAATTAATCATTGATGCGACTACGCCGGTAGCACCTGATGTAATATGCCGTGAAACAGAACTTTTAGCTACTCCCCCCAAGGCCGGTGAATGGGAAAAAATTATCCGTGGCTTAATGAGTGATAAGGGGGTGGGCAAATGATTTGTCCAAGATGCGACAGTAATACGGCAGAGAAACTGCTAGATGCTCCGAAAGATAAAAGCTGGGAAGTATTTCTTTGCCAGACTTGCTGGTTTTCCTGGCGTTCCACTGAAGATGAGGCCGTGACAAATCCAGCCAAGTATGATGAAAAGTTTAAACTCAAACCGGCTGAACTTGATAAGTTGCTGGCGATTCCTCCGATACCGCCCCTAAAGCAATCTGGTACTATGTAATTGAGCTTACTCTACTTGGAGAGTAAAGTTGATGATTGGCCAGCAATACCCAAAACAAGTCAGATAAATTTACACGGGCAGTAACTTATATACGAGGAGTGGTAAAATGAAAACGGCTTCAGAACTATTTCAAGAGCGTACAGAGCGGTTGAAAAAAGCAATTACTTTAGAAAAAACGGACAGAACGCCGATAATATTAACCGCCGATGCTTTTCACGCTAATCAAATGGGGGTAAAACTATCTGATTTTTGTTTGAATGTCAAAACATCTCACGAAACTATGTTTCAATCCATACAGCGGTTAGGTGATTTGGACGGAACAAATGCTGCGTTTAGTGGTGCTAAATTATTTCCACTTATGTTTTATACAAAAATGAAACTACCTGGGCGTGATTTGTCGGAGGATACGATCTGGCAGCTTGATGAGAAAGAGAATATGACGATTGACGATTACGATACTATTTTGGACAAGGGATGGCAAGCGTTTAGTCAGGATTACCTAGTTAACAGATTGAATATACCTGTTTCGGCAATGTTGGAAGAAGTAGCTGAACTGCCGCAGATGATAAGAAGATTTGAAGATGCCGGTTATCTGGTATATTCTCGCAAGCAAGGCATCACTGTTAATGAGTACCTTAGCGGTGGCCGGTCTATGGCAAAATTCATGAAAGATTTGTTTAAAATGCCAGATAAGGTAGAAGCGGTATTGGACATAATTTTAGAAGGTCAAGTAGCCGAATATCGACAGTATGTACGTAAACATAAGCCGCTAGTTGTCTTTATTTCACCTGCACGGGGAGCTAGTGAATTTTATTCCCCTAAGTTATGGCAAAGATTTGTATGGAAATATTTGAAAGCAGTAGTGGATGCGATAGTTGAAGAGGGAGCGTTTGTTGACATTCATATTGACGGGAATTGGGAGCGGGATCTCGAATTTTTTCGATCCTTACCCAAAGCCAAGTGCATTTTTGAATCAGACAGTGCTACCAATATTTATAAGATTAAAGAAGTCTTAGGTGACCATATGTGTATTAAGGGTGATGTTCCAGCGGCATTGTTGACATTGGGAACACCTGATGATGTATACAATTATTGTATCAAGTTAATCAAAGATATGGGTTCAGGGTTCATTCTTGCTTCTGGCTGCACCGTACCACCTAATGCCAAATTGGAAAATGTTAAAGCCATGATTGCTGCTGCCACCGGTAAATAGTAGACATGCTATAGTGATAACACACTTCACCAGTTAAAAAGAGTGATAATACCAATGTATGCTGGAGTTAATAGAAAAGAGTGTGATTTATATGCTGGATTGTTTTTTGCGTCTGGCGCCCTTACTGCCTCAGCTGTTTACTGGCCGTGTAGGGATAATGCTTAGTGATAAAGAACGGTGGATTTATACGAAGCCTATTCCTGAATTGGCCGGGCCTCAGCCAGGTGATCCCATACCGCCCAATACCGGCGTAGCCAGAGCTATTAAGGAGAAAAGGCGGCTTGTCGGGATAGTACCCAAGGAAGTAGTCGGGTTTCCTTATATTGTAACGGCTATTCCCATAGTTGATGATAAAGGGGAAGTTGTCGGCGGTGTGGCGGTGCATGAGTCTTTAGAAAGGGCGCATTTATTGGAAAAAAGCGCCGGTAAATTAGCTGTTTCGGCAACCAGCTTAGCGGGTGCCATACAGTCTTGTCTGGCACAGGCTGAAGAATTGGCCGCCAACGGTGAATTGCTGAAAGGGTTAGCGGTGGATGCACGTCTCAAGGCTCAGGAGACAGATAAGGTAGTAGCTTTCATCAAAGATGTAGCGGAACAAACTAATCTGTTGGGCCTTAATGCTGCCATAGAAGCTGCCCGTAGTGCTGAACATGGGCGGGGGTTTGGTGTAGTAGCCAAAGAAGTCCGGAAATTAGCGGAACACAGTGCTCAGTCAGCAATTCAAATCACAAGTATTCTCAATACTATCTATTCGGCCATTGATAATATTTCCGACAAAATAACTGAGGTTGATAAAATTAACCGTTCCCAGGCCAATGCTATTGAAAAGCTGATTGCTCACAGCGAAGAATTGATGACTATGTCGAGGGATCTTCGAACACTGGCAGAGGAGGTCAGTGGACAAAATGAAAAATAAAACGTAAAGGCCAGAGCTGGTTGTAATATAGCTGGCTTGGTAATTGGAGTAAAAATGAAAATAACTGTTGGTGTTTCTGGGGCATCGGGAATAGTTTACGCTGTCAGGCTATTGGAAGTATTATACAATCTAAAAATTGAAACTCATTTAGTATTGAGTGAGTGGGCTGAACGTAATTTAGCTTACGAGACAGATAAGTGCTTAGCGGAAGTAAAGGCACTGGCTAGTGTAGTCTACGGCAATCGGGAGCTTGATGCACCTATTTCCAGCGGCTCTTTTCCAATTAACGGCATGGTAGTGATACCGTGCAGTATGAAATCCCTGTCAGCCATTGCCCATGGGTACAGTGACAGCTTGTTGGTGCGTGCCGCTGACGTAATGCTTAAAGAAAGAAAGAAACTTGTGTTAGTGCCTAGGGAAACGCCCCTTAGCATGATTCATTTAAACAATATGCTGACTGCTACCCAAGCTGGTGCGGTGATTATGCCGCCCATGCCGGCGTTTTATAATCGTCCGCAGACAATTGACGATATCGTCAACCATACTGTGGCTCGGGTGTTGGATCACTTTGAGATTGACAACGGATTGATTAAACGGTGGGGCAGTAAATAGGTATTGACAGTTAGTGTTGAGCTAAGTTTTTTTATTATATATTGCAATAATTATCCCGGCATAACGGCATGCAGAGAATAATTTTGCATGTCAAAACAGTGGAACTACGTTCCGTATAAAGGGATATTATTATAAAAATCATCAGGAGGGAAGTATTTTGAAACAAATCAAACTTTTCGGCCTCGGCGGACAAGGGGTTGTAACAGCAGCCAAGATTTTTGCCGAAGCGGCAGCCATTGGCGAAGGGAAATACGCCCAGTCCATTCCGGCTTACGGACATGAACGGCGTGGAGCGCCGGTATATTCCGATCTTATTGTTAGTGATGAACCGATTAAAGTTAAGTCCTTTGTGTATGAACCGGACTATGTGGTAATTTTTGATTTAGCAGTTTTGGAAAAAGGTGTAGATGTCATGGTAGGAACCAATCCCAATACCATCTTCATTATCAATCAAGAATGTGTTCTGCCGGATTATCCCTTTGCCAAGCATGAAGTACACTATGTGGGTGCCCGGCAAATCGCTATTGATACGCTGGGACGGGATATTCCCAACTCAGCCATGCTGGGGGCGATGGCCGGCGCAGGGATGGTTGAAATTGATTCAGTAATGAACGCTTTGCGTAAATTCTTTGGAAAGGCTGGTGAAGTCAATGCTAGCGCAGCAAAAAAAGCATACGACACATTGCAAAAACTCTAAAAAATATTATGTAGGACCGGTAGCTACTGAATTTGTAGCCACTAATACAGGTATTTGGCGGATAGAACGCCCTGAGGTTAAAATTGAAGATTGTATTTTCTGCGGCACTTGTCAGAAGCATTGTCCGCCTAATGTTATTTCTGTAGAAAAAGCCGACGAAAATCGGGGCGTACATTTTGACTGGAACTACTGCAAAGGTTGTGGTATTTGTGCCAACGTTTGCCCGAAAAAATGCATCCAGATGATACCGGAAGGAAGTGTTTGCAAACTATGAGTACTAGAGTACTGCTTGATGGTAACGGTGCCGCTTCGATTGGTTTAAAG
>JAGGAC010000060.1 GCA_017889635.1 Bacillota bacterium
CAGGATATTTATGTTCAACATGTGAAAGATGCTATAGAAGGAAAATATTTAAAGACGGAGCGGGGAAAAGATCGTCCGGTAATTCCGGCGATTGAATAATATAAAGTGTAAACATAGGCGCAACTTTGGTTATTTGCTTACTAAAGTTGCGCCTATGTAATATAAGGAAACGGAGAGTGGCAGGTTAAATGTCATTGGGCTGTTAGACCGCCGTCTACCGTCAAGAGTGATCCAGTGATGTAAGAAGCATATGATGAGGAAAGAAAACAAATTACATGAGCAACATCTTCCGGTAAAGCAATCCGTCCTAAGGGATATAGGTGGTTTAACTCATTTAGGAATTCTTTAGGGTTTGCGGTTTGAGCCGCTTGCGTTTGTAATATTGGGGTGTCTACCATCGCCAGGACAAACGCAATTAACTCGAATGGGATAGGAAGCCAGTTCTAAAGCTAATGATTTAGTTAATGCAATAACCGCTCCTTTGGAAGCAGAATAAAAGAAATGAATTAAAGCTTGTTTCATATGGAAAGCGCTATTATTTGAAGATTATTATCAGTACAATATTTAATGTTTGCTTTTTAAGAAATACTAGTATATATTAATATTAAAAAACCCACCCCGAGTGGGGGGGGAGTGATAGTGATGAACTGGTTTAGTTATTAGGACAGTTAATGCAGATGTCAGAAAGGGAGCGACTATGAAAAATATTCAGGCAAATCTATTCTGGGTTTTATTGGTCTTTTTAGCTGTAGGTATGGTTTATCCCGTAATTGGTCTATTAGCTCTTACTTGCATGCTTGCGCCGATTATAGTGGCTCCTTTTAAAGGGCGTTATTGGTGTGGAAATTTTTGTCCGCGAGGTAGTTTTTATGATAATGTTATAGCTAAAATATCGCCCAAGAAACCAATACCAAAGTTTTTCCGTAGTAACGGCTTTCGGGGATTTATGGTTATGTTTATTATGGGAGTTTTTGGTGTACAGATGTATTATGCGTGGGGCAATTTATCTGCTATGGGGGCAGTATTTGTCCGAATTATTTTGCTTACAACAATTGTTGGCATTGTGTTAGGGATCGCTTATCATCAACGTACTTGGTGTTCATTCTGTCCGATGGGCACACTAGCAAGCTGGCTTAGTGCTAAATCAAAACCTAAACCGTTAAAGGTGGAGAGTTCTTGTGTAAACTGTAAACTTTGTACGAATGTATGTCCGCTGCAATTGTCTCCCTATACTGCAAAGGCAAGTACAGAGGGATTTACCCATAGTGACTGTCTGAAATGTAGTCGTTGTATTGAAAAATGCCCTAAAAAGGCGTTGGCTTATTAAAATATCTTCGATGGTGGGGAGCACTAATTATGGGATTAATTTAACCAAATAGTGATTGCTGTAAGGAGTGATGATATTATGAGACGGTTATTGATTCTAGTGCTGACAGGAACGCTACTACTCGTGAGCAATCTGACTGCTTTTGCTGCCAAAGAAGCACCTCAGCCTATTGTACAGCCGGAATGGACAGTGGAGCGGCTGGCACAGGAAAATAATTTAGATGCAGCAGCTTTAATTAAACAGCTTGGCATAGCCGACACGTCCGCAGCCCATACAGCAACACTACAATCATTGAATATTTCCAATGAGCAGGCGCATGAGGCCATACGTAAACTGCTCGTGCTGTCAACAGAGGAAAAGAGTAAGAACTGGAAGCTAATTCTGTTGAAATTTGCCTTGTGGTGGACAGTAGCTATTGCTGCGATCATGCTTTTGAAACGGGAGTGGGTAACTCAACGCCGGCGGACATGGATGCTAGCAGGAGCCTTTATTGTGTTCGGTATCCTACTGGGGAGTGATCCTTCACCAATGGGAACAGTGAAAGATGCCATTGCACTTTATGGGGCGGAACGAATTATTTTTCCACCCCGGCTAGTCGCTTTTGCGATTTTTACTTTGCTTGTTATTGTCGGTAATAAGCTGATTTGCGGCTGGGGTTGTCAGCTTGGTACGTTACAGGAGTGGTTGCATAATGTATCGCCTGTAAGGGAAAAAGTTCGGCTGCCTTTTGCTGTCACAAATGGTATCAGGATAACGCTATTTGTTGCTTTCACTATTGTTGCCTTTGCTATACCGCTTGATTTAATTGGTCTGTTTGATCCATTTAAGGTGTTCCAACCATCGCATCTGACAACAGTAAGTGTAGCTTTTATTGCGGTGTTGCTGGTTATATCACTATTTTTTTACCGACCATGGTGTACACTGGCTTGCCCATTTGGATTGACAGGCTGGCTGGCGGAACATGTTTCCTGGTTTCGTGTTCGCTGGAATCAAGCCAATTGCATTAACTGTGGTGCTTGTCGCCACGTCTGTCCTACCGGTCATACCAAGCATTTGTTAGATGGTGATAAAATTAAAGCCGACTGCTATTCTTGCGCTGCTTGTCTGAGTGTTTGCCCGACGAAGGCGTTGCACTATGGTCGTAGACCAAGTTAGAGAGTTGTTTGTACCAGTTATACTAAATATAAAATAAGGAGCTGTTATTATGGATGTTGCATATGTGATTAAAGAGAGATGTCCGCAAGATCATCCCTGCCCGGCACTGCCTCATTGTCCAACTAAAGCCATTGTTCAGCAGGGGTATCATGCACCAAAAGTAGTGGCAGAGCAATGTATTGCCTGTGGAAAGTGTATAGAAGTTTGTCCCAAAAGGGCATTTCAATTGAAAGAATAAATTTTTTCTCGTCACCTTGTAAAAGTATCCCATTTAATTAGTTGGCGGACCTCTTCGCCGTCCAGCGTATTATTTTTTAATAGCGCGCTAGCGATGCGATGAAGGTCATCGATATGGTTCCGAATAATTTCCTCTGTTTCGCCATAAGCATCTTTGATAAGGTCACGAATTTCTTTATCGATGCTGAATGAAATTTCCTCGCTATGAGTACGCTTGCGGGCAATATCTCGCCCTAAAAAAATTTCTTCTCCCTGCCCGTAAATAATAGGCCCGATTGTCTTGCCCATACCATAATCGCAGACCATTTTCCGCGCAATATCGGCAGCCTGTTTAAGGTCACTCTGAGCCCCGGTGGTAATTTCATTCAACACAACGGATTCGGCAACACGGCCGCTGAGGAAGACTTTTATTTTATCGATGAGTTCGAACTGGGTTATGAAGTAGCGATCTTCAATCGGAAGAGTAAGCGTATAACCGCCAGCGTTGCCGCGGTGGATTATCGAAACCTTGTGAAGCGGGTCTGCGTGCTCTAAAAGTAATGTTACCAAAGCATGGCCAGCTTCGTGATAAGCGGCAATCATCCTGTCTTTCTCGCTCATAACTAGGCTCTTTCTTTCCGGACCAGCGATAACGCGGTCTACCGCTTCTTCCAAGTCGTTCATGGTAATACGGTTTTTACAAGAACGAATGGCAAGAATTGCCGCCTCGTTTACGAGATTGCCGATATCGGCTCCAGTAAAACCGGCAGTGCGCCGGGATAGAACCTCTAGATCTACTTCTTCGGATAAAGGTTTGCCCGTTGTATGCACTTTTAAAATTTCCATACGGCCTTTGGCATCTGGTTTGTCTACGAAAATCCGACGGTCAAAACGTCCTGGACGCAGGAGTGCCGGGTCAAGAATGTCTGGCCGGTTAGTCGCAGCGATAATGACAATACCCTGTGAGGCATCAAAGCCATCCATCTCGACTAAAAGTTGGTTGAGTGTCTGTTCCCGTTCGTCGTGTCCGCCCCCTAACCCTGTTCCGCGTTGCCGGCCAACAGCGTCGATTTCATCTATAAATACGATGCTTGGAATCTTTCGTTTGGCCTGTCTGAAAAGGTCGCGAACTCTAGAGGCACCTACACCAACGAACATTTCCACGAACTCCGACGCACTTATACTAAAAAACGGCACTCCAGTCTCGCCGGCTACTGCGCGGGCCAGAAGGGTTTTACCCGTGCCTGGAGGTCCGTAGAGTAATATTCCTTTTGGAATTTTGGCTCCGATTTCACGGAATTTTTTTTGGTGCTTGAGAAATTCTATAATTTCCTCCATATCTTGTTTTGCTTCCACAGCTCCGGCGACATCCTTGAAGGAAACACGGCTTTTTTTGTCATTACTACACAATTTAGCTCGGCTTATTCTGTTTGACATTTGAATGGCTACACCCTTTCTTGGATGTTATTGTTTTATAAAATCAACTGTCATCACTAATGGACGTATTCATTGCCAGAAATGCCGACTCAAATGCTGGCATGAGGGATAGAAGTATTCTTGGTTTTGGAAATATTTGGAATCGGCCGGATTGATGTAGTAGCTAATCATTGGCATTCCCCCGAAAAACATTACTTATATACAATATGCCAATGTAAAGAGTAAAGTTCAAAATGCAAAGTATGAAAGGATTGGAGATTAATTGGAAACCTCAGCAGGAACAAGAAGAGCCGTCCATAATTTGGGCGGCTTTGAATTTGCATCTGAGAATCAGATTGTAAAGTTATCCATCATAGGTTTGTTCTTTCGTACTGAGTTTTTTCTATTATTTTTCCAGCAATTATCAATTCCTTCCCAATTCAATTACTATTCCTCGTGACTTTGCTATCGTCGAATAGCGCTAAGTCTTTAGCAATAATAGGATGAAATTGGGGTTTTCTTTAGAAGGAGTGTAAGTTTTTGGATGTAGAAATGCATTGCGGGCCAATGCTATACGTGAAGAGTTGTTGTATCGGCAGGCATTGCCTGCATTGTTAAGCAACAGGCAGCGGGTTATGTTTACGTGAAGCCTTAATTTGTAGGTTTGGCAATTATTTTACTGTATTTTATTTATTGACATATGTTCAAAAAAGCGTATGATAGAAATTATAAAGGGCATATGTCGATAATATGAAAGAACTAATGAATATGTCAGTACGAGAAAATTATATTATAGACCGATCAAAAACTATCAGGGTTATTTGGCAAGTTGAATATATTGCTTATTACTTATGTTGCGAAATAGAAGGTGAATGAATAATGCCAAGACCTAGAAAATGGAGAAAGGTTTGTTGTTTGCCAGAAAGCAACCGATTTGGACCACTTAATGTCCCAAGTGATCAAGAGCAATTCACTATTATGACTGTTGATGAATATGAAACGATACGTCTGATCGATTTAGAAGAGTTTACGCAGGCAGAATGTGCTGAACAAATGAAAATCGCACGCACGACCGTTCAGCGTATTTATAATGATGCAAGGAAAAAGCTTGCAGAAGTCTTAGTGAATGGAATAGTTTTAAGAATAGAAGGCGGAGATTACAAACTATGTGACGGTCTAGAAAAATTCTGTGTATGTGGTGGTTGCCGCAAACACAGATATGGCAAAAAAATTACGACAATCGATAACAGGGGTAGTTGACTATATATTCTGAAAATGATTCGTAATTAGAAAATAATAACAGTGGGATTTCCTCAATGTTATTATTCAAAGAACTAAAAGGGACACAAAAGGAGATGGGGTTCATAATGCCTTGTAGTGGAGAAGCAAAAGATACTCAATTTGAAGAGCAAAGTCGAAAGATTAACCAGTTTCTGAAACAGGTGAACCATAAGATTGTGGTTATGAGTGGTAAGGGGGGCGTTGGTAAAAGTACAGTTGCCGCAAATTTGGCTGTGTTTTTGAGCAAAAAAGGTTATAAGGTTGGCCTGCTTGATGTGGATGTGCATGGTCCAAGTATTTCCGGACTCTTTGGCCTTAATGGACTCAAACTAAATATTATTGGAGATCAGATTCAACCATACTTATTTACTGAAAATTTGAAAATAGTATCCATTCAGGGATTGCTGGATGATCCTGATTCGCCGCTTATATGGCGTGGCCCTGTTAAAATAGGAATTATCCGTCAGTTCTTATCTGATGTAGATTGGGGAGCATTAGATTTCCTTATTATCGATAGTCCTCCTGGAACTGGTGATGAACCTTTGACAGTAGCCCAAACAGTTTCCCACTGTCAGGCTGTTATTGTAACAACACCGCAAGAAATTGCTTTAGCTGATGTTCGCAAGTCAATTCAATTTTGCCAAGAGGTACATATGCCTGTATTGGGGCTTGTTGAAAATATGAGTGGTTTTATCTGTCCTACTTGTGGCAACCGTCATGAAATATTCAAAAGTGGCGGCGGCGAAAAAATGGCTGCTGATTATAATATTTCTTTTTTAGGGTCTCTGCCTATTGACCCTAGTGTAGTTATTGCTGGCGATGTAGGACAAAGTATAGACAGTCTAAGCAGTAGTCATACTAAAGAAGAAATGCAGCATATTGTCGAGCAACTGATACGGCAATTACCTAATAAACAGAAAGAAGTTGATGTTATGATGAAGATTGCATTGCCATCGCGGCAAAATCATATTGATGATCATTTTGGTCATTGTGAGTATTATACTATTTTTACAGTTGACAACAATAAGAAGGAAATAGTTGCTCAGGAGACAATCGAATCTCCAGTAGGCTGTGGTTGTAAATCAAATATTGCACAAACACTTTCGAAAATGGGTGTTACAGTTATGCTGGCAGGCAATATGGGAGATGGAGCAGCAGGGGTTTTGAAAAGCGCTGGCATAAAAGTAGTACGTGGCTGCTCCGGCGACGTTAAGACAGTTGCTCTTAATTGGTTGGCAGGATTACTTATTGACTCCGGTGATTCTTGTAACGCGCATGAGTGCCACAGTTAAATAAGACTTAATGTCAATATAGCCGATATTTTATGTAAATCCAGCATGTCAATTCATATTACATGCTGGATGTTTTATTATATTCATACTGTGAATTACATAGATAAAAACATCTTTCTTCCTCAGAGAAGTCCTATAATATGTTGAATAATTAACGAGACGGAAGCAACTGCAAACCAACAGGCTAGGCCGAGTGATATGGGGCGCAGACCATTATTTAGAAGTGTCCTTATATTTGTATTAAGGCCGATGGCGCTCATAGCTAAGATAATAGTGAACTTTCCGATGTTACCCAAAATATGTGAAACACTAACTGGCAAAATTCCTACGGTATTTACGATGGAGGCTATGACGAACCACAGGATAAACCAGGGAAAAATTTTCGCCAGTTTTATAGAGTCGTTATTTGTTTTGCGACGCGTCATAAAAAAAGCAAAAAAGAGACAGACAGGTACAATCATGAGAGCTCGGGTAAGCTTTACAATTGTGGCATAGCTGCCTGCTTCGTTACTGTAGGAATAGCCCGCGGCAACTACTGAGGAAGTATCATTAATTGCTGTACCTGCCCACATACCAAAACCTGTATTGGAAAGTCCCCAATAATGACCAAGAAAAGGGAAGATAAATACTGCAATAATATTAAAGAGGAAAATCGTAGATATGGAAAAAGCGATATCATTATCTTTGGCATCGATAACAGGGGCAACAGCGGCAATAGCCGAACCACCACAAATTGCCGTACCTGTGCCAATAAGGGTTGTTGTTTTAAAATCAAGTCTTAGCATTTTTCCAATAAAGTAGGCAACCAAAAAGGCTGTAAGTAAGGTAAATATCATGACCGAAAATGATTTTGCGCCAATGTTTAGTACATGGAAAAGATTCATTTCAAAACCTAATAAGATAATGGAATATTGGAGAATTTTTTTACCGGTAAAGTGAATGCCGCTTTCAAAAGATGTGGGCCTTTTAAAAATAGCAGCAATAATCCCCAGTAAAATACCAAAAACCGGACCACCAATAATTGGATATGCTTGTCCTAAATAGTAGGCTGGAACAGCAAAAATTAGGGAAAATCCAATACCTTTGATATGTGTTGTGTTCATATTAATCACTCCTTTTACTTTTCCAGTCTAGCATTTGCTTGTTAATATGTGAAATAGTATAATTTGATTAAAATGATAGGTAAAAGTATATAAGGAGAAAACATGACGTTACGGCACATGCAAATTTTTATTTGCGTTTGTGATGAGAATAACATGACAAAAGCAGCTGCTAAATTACATATGACGCAACCTTCGGTGAGTATCGCAATTCGTGAGCTTGAGATGCATTATAAAGTACTTTTATTTGAAAGGCTGGGACATCGCCTATTTATTACGGATGCAGGACGGCGTCTCTTGATCTATGCTAGGCACATGGTGAGTCTGAATCGCCAGGCCGAGTCGGATATGCATAACTTTGGAGACTTTTATACATTGAGGGTAGGAGCAAGCGTTACAATTGGTGAATCAGTATTGGTGGACTTGTTACAATATGTGAGTAAGGAAAATCCAAAGCAAGAGATATTCTCTGAAATACATAATACAGCGGAACTAGATGCAATGTTGCTAAAAGATGAGCTGGATATGGCATTGGTGGAGGGAAAGATTCAGTCTGAGTATTTGTTTGTAGAGCCATTTATGGCTGATGAGCTTATTTTTATTATTTCTCCGAACAGTGAATTCTTGAAAAGGAATGAGATAACTCCATCTGATCTATCAGAATTAAGATTCTTTGTGCGGGAAGCCGGTAGTGGCACACGAAATTTGTTTGAAAGTATTATGAACCAAATGGATGTCAAAATTAGAATAGCAGGAGTATACAATAATCCGGAAACAATAAAAAAAGTCGTTATGGCTGGACTGGGGGCAAGTGTTATTTCACGCCGGGCAGTACGGGATGAATTGGCACAGGGTAAGCTGGTAAGTTTTGAGATAAAGAATATTGCGTTTAAAAGGAAATTTAGTATTGTTTATCATAAAAATAAATACATTTCACCTAGGTTTCAATCTTTTATAGATATTTGTCGTAATTTTGATAAAAGAATCTGATTTAGTAGTTAAGCCATTTCTTGGTGATGAATTGAATGGCATATTTGCTATGTGATCTCCAGGAGGCCGAACTCAATTGGTTTTTCAGTAGTGGGTCTTATCAAGGTTGAAGAAAATAGACTTTTTATCCGTGATATAGATATTGTATAGAACACCGCTTTTGGATATAAAGCCTTATGTAGCAAAATTTGATGTTCGGCAAGATGTAAAAGCCGGATGGTTTGAACGGAATATGCACAAGCTTTCTACAACAAGAGATGACGGGAGGTTTGCAAAATAGTGGCAGGATTATGGATAGACATGCCACTATTATTTATAGGCTTGGTGGTAATGTTTGTACTGATTTAGTTCAGAATAGATGGTAATAAAGAATCGGCAGTGAGCTTGCGAGATATTGGGGATGTTAACATGAATATCTTTCTAAAGCTTATTAATAAGGTAATAGCAACGGATAACTGTAATATTAATAAGAATTGCCCCTGCCTTAATACAACTTGTAAAAGACATGGTAAGTGCTGCGAATGTATTAACTTCCATCGCAGTAGAAACGGAATAGTCTTCTGTATGCATGGTGAAAAAAATAAGTAATCTAGTCCACACTAAAAACGTGGGTAGATGTCATGGGATTTTAAATTGATGAAGCTTGTGTACTAGAACTTACTAATATATGAGGAGCTTGTTATCTTATGAGAAATAATAAAATGGAAAAGGTATCACCATCCATTGATGAATGGCTCAAAGAAGCAAAAGCTGATCCAGCGGCCTTAGAAGAAGGCATGTTTTTGGTTCATAATGGCGTTGTTCGCCAGACACCTAAAGCCCAGGTTCGTCAGGGGCTTGATGACGGCTCGTTGGTAAAGGGAATGGAATTTGCGTATGATGCCGGAAAAGTTGATGCAGCGATTGCTGAAACCTATAAAATGGAGGGCATCTTCTATATTAAGGTTTGGCTGAATGAAGGCCAGCTTACCCTAGGCGATGATATAATGTATGTTCTGATTGGCGGCGATATCAGGCCGCATGTTATTGATGCCTTACAATTTCTGGTTGACAAGATTAAAAATGAATGTGTTACGGAAATAGAACAAAAACGGTAAAATTAAACGACACCCCTATTTTTGGTTATGGTGCAAAAATCTCACCAATTCAAAAATACCCTTACATTTGCCCAAATATCAAGCTACAATACCATAATCTTATTTATAAATTCAACTTCAGAAAGGACAGACCGAATTTCTTCGATCTGCCCCTTTTTAATCATATGCATAGTCTCAATTCTACAAAGTGTTTTTTCTGCTGTTTCAAGACTGCCAAATCCCAACATTGGCCTGATTTTGTGTTTAAATAAACCTATGGTCTTGCTCAATAAGATTGTTCAAATACTTTATCTTACGAATTGTTGTTTTGTTTGAAATGTTTCCTGCATATATCATTTCATTAATAGCTATTTCAGTTGCTGCATACTTGTCCGGTGTAATTACTTTTGGTTGCTAATTATATCTGGCTTTTAGAGCCTTTTTTAAGAACTTCTTCGCCGCATCTTTATCACGATATTCCGATATGTGGAAATCTATAGTGTTTCCTTCAGATTAAATAAGTGCTGTGACATTCTTTTACCTCAACTTCTAAGTTTAAGGTAATAATTATATCACGCCTTTATTTTTTTTACACCAGAGCCTGGATTTTTGCTGATGGGGCAATAAAGGCGCCTTTAGGGCGCTTTTCTATTATTCTGTTGTATAGTGGCGCTGGCATCTGAATCAAGGACAGCATTGGAATTCAATACGGCATAGGCAGTGGTGATATTTGGGAAGACATTGCTTTTGGAAGCTTTATCGATGATTTTATCTGATGATTTTAGTTCAGACATTTCTTACACCTCCTAGTAAAAGTGTGTACCACTTTTTCCTTACTATACTAGCAAATGAACTAAATTTTCTTGAATATTTTGCATCCATGCTTCCGATAAAATAATAGTTTCTAAAGTATGAGAACGAATTGAGGTTGATGCAATATTAGTAGATGATTTTGCGTAAAAGTACCTATCAAAACACACGTTGTAGGCGAGAATGATTTACGCAAGATAAGTGCGCTGGGAAGAACAAGCGAAAATGCACTGGCTATTTATAAGGCTTGTTCGATAACCCCACAATTAGTATTGAAGAAGCGATGTCAAAGCTGGAAAGCAGTGCGGCTATAGGGGAAAGATTACTCGAGCGGCTTTCGAAGAAGAAAATTAAGCAAATTGGATTATCGTAAACGGAAAATAGTGTTTGTTTACAATAACTATATTGCTGCATTCAGTCGGGATTGAGTAGGGATAAGAGGGAAATTTTGGCTTGATGATTTTGAGAAAATAAAAAGTGCTGTTGACAAAGCTACATAGTCCGCAAGATTACATAGTTGGTGGAGGTTTTTTCTTAAGGTTTTCCATCTGGCTACTTGAATTTATCAATTCAGCGGGGATTAACTATTTTGGAAAGCTGGATATGCAGAGATGGATGAATTATGCTAAACTTAAAGGGTGAAAACTTTTGAAAGGTGCTATTTCTGTGAAAAAAAATGGGTTTGTAGATGCGACGACAGATGGAAAAAAGGATGTAACCCGATCGCTATTAAGTGCTCTTTATTCAGGTGGTTTGCAGACCCTAGCTGATGTTGTTTATTCGATTATGGAAAATCCAATTATTATAAGTGATTCAAGTTTCAAGCTGCTTGCTACTTCGAAAAAGGGGATTAAGGAAATTGATTACTATAGTTGTTATATGAACAATGATTATATGGATGAAGCAAGTATTTTAGATATACGAAGGTTAAAAACGATTCAAAGACTTAATACAACAAGGCTGGCGTATATAGAAGATTCAATACAGGACAAACCGAGATTGATAACTGCGCCAGTAATTGTTAATGACATTATGGTAGGTTTTGTTACACTCGTAGAATTGTTTGTTCCTTTTAAAGAGAATGATTTGGATGTTATGAATCAAGTAAGCATGGCTATTGCTATAGAACTGCAAAAAGCAGAGTTATACCAGAATAACAGCGGTTTGCAGCACGAATATTTTTTACTGGACTTACTGGATGGGACGCTAAGTAATGCCGCACTTATCGAATCGCGATCCAAGGCTCTTAATGTCAGACTCAACCCCAATAAGCGTATTGTGGTAATGGAATTCACAAAACAATTCTTGGTTGTTAAGCAGCTCAAAACATTAGCGCATGAAGTTAAAAATGTAATGCGTTGGGAATTTGTTTTAGTATACGAGAATCGTATTGTGGCTTTAACTAGTCACCGAGAGGACGAAATTTGGAGTCAAGAAAATAAAGTAAAGCTGGATGAATTTTTAACTACTAACAAATTAGTAGCGGGTGTGAGTAAAAGTTTCCAATATTTAGGAAATATAAGCAAATATTATAATGGCGCACTAGACTCGATAGCAGTAGCAAAATATCTTGGACTTGAGGAAACTATATTTTTCTTTGAGGATTTATTTGTATATCACATTCTAAAATTATGTAGTAAAAATGTCGATTTAGAAAACTACATATTAGATCAGTTAAAGCTGCTAATTCAGTATGATAGAGAAAATAATACAGAGCTTATGGACACCTTGTATTGTTATTTGCTTAATATGAAACATACTGTAAAAACAAGTCAGGATTTACATATTCATCGAAATACTTTATTTTATCGTCTGAATAAAATTCAAGAATTAACATATATAAATTTTGAGGATGGAGAAATATGCTTTAAAATTGTGCTATCCTTTAAATTGCTTGAGTATTTGTCACATGCTGTAAAATGAGCTACTTATAGATATAGAGTGTATAAGAATGCCGGTAGGATATTTGGGCTTTTAGCACAAATATCCTACCGGCATTCTTATGTAATATTGGACGGTAGCAACAGTGATTTAGAAAAAGTCAGCTGATAGAATTAAACTAAACGAAATAATGAGGAAGGAAGAAGGCATGAATAATATATCAAAGATTCTAGCAATCAATCCAGGGTCAACTTCGACAAAGGTAGCTTTATATTGTAATGAGAAGTTGCAGTTCAATGATAATGTTGAGCATTCAACAGAAGAATTAAGTAAGTTTAATAGTATTGCCGAACAGGAAGAGATGCGAAAAAACAAGATTATCGAGCTGTTAAAAGAAAATAATGAGTCTGTAGAAGGATTAGCAGCTGTTGTTGGTCGCGGTGGAATCCTGCCTCCTGTTCAATCCGGTGCCTATATTGTTAATGAAGATATGGTGCGGTACTTAAAAGGAAGCGATGTATATGCCCATGCGTCAAATCTCGGGGCAATTATTGCAAAAAGCATAGCTGATTCCAATAATATCAAAGCCTATATTTATGATCCTGTTACTGTTGACGAAAGAATTGAAGTTGCGAAGATTACAGGTATTCCGGAACTGCCACGAAGAGCTTTTTGTCATACCCTGAATTCTAGGGCCATGGCAAGGCGGTGTGCAGAAAAAGTAGGGTGCTCATATATAAAAGGAACGTTTATTGTGGCACATTTAGGTGGCGGCGTTTCAGTAAGTGTACATAAAAACGGAAGAATTTTAGATAGTGTTTCTGATGATGAAGGAGCATTTTCTCCTGAACGCGGTGGCCGCGTACAATCTACGGCGCTAATTGCGCTGTGTTGCAGCGGTAAGTATAGTCAAGATACACTCAAAGGCCTTACCCGTGGAAACGCGGGAATAAGAGCGCATCTTGGAACAGCGGATATGCGGGAAGTTGAAAAAAGAATACAAGAGCAAGATACGAAAGCGGAGCTCATACTCAATGCCATGGTATACCAATTATCGAAAAGTATAGGAGAAATGGCTACGGTAGTAAACGGAAAAATTGATGCTATTGTTTTAACCGGTGGGATAGCTCATTCAACGTTGGTTGTTGAGAAAATAACCAATAAGATATCATTTTTAGCCCCAGTCTATGTTTTTCCCGGGGAATGTGAGATGGAAGCTCTGGCTTATGGCGCACTTCGTGTATTAAATGGAGAAGAACAGGCGCATGAGTTTCATATAGAAAAATAGTAAAAGGAGTTTAAAATTGTGAAACAGATATTAACTGGAAATGAGGCTGTCGCGCGAGGCGCTTTAGAAGCGGGAGTAGGTTTTGCTTCTGCTTACCCTGGTACGCCGAGTACAGAGATTTTGGAAAATATCGGCGAAAAATATAGCGATACTATTATTTGTGAATGGGCACCAAATGAAAAAGTTGCGATGGAAGCGGCAATAGGCGCTTCGGTTATGGGCGCACGTTCTATGGCAGTTATGAAGCATGTTGGTGTTAATGTGGCAGCAGACCCTCTATTTACTTTTGCCTATACTGGAGTTACGGGTGGCATGGTACTGGTTTCGGCGGATGATCCAGGACAACATTCATCACAGAATGAACAGGACAATCGCAATTATGCTAAGTCTGCAAAAATCCTTATGCTTGAACCGAGTAATTCGCAGGAAGCAAAGGACATGGTCGTAATCGGCATGGAACTTAGCGAACAATTTGATTCGCCGGTATTATTACGTATGACCACGAGAATTTGCCATAGCAAATCGATAGTGGAATTTGGCGAGCCCAAAGCGGTAAAGGTTATACCTTATAAAAAGAATTACGCAAAATATGGGATAATGTTTCCCGAAATTTTAAAATTACATCCTAAAGTGGAGCAGCGGTTAAAATTGGCTGAGGAATATAGCAATGCATCTTCGCTGAACGTTGAAGAGTGGAATGGCAGTAAAGTTGGAGTAATTTCTGCTGGAGTTGCTTACCAGTATGCAAAAGAAGTGTTTGGTGATAAGGCATCCTATTTAAAGCTAGGAATGACTTATCCTCTGCCTATGGCTAAAATCCTGGCGTTTGCGGATAAGGTAGATAAACTTTATGTAATTGAAGAACTGGAGCCTTTTATGGAGGAACAAATTAAGGCTGCAGGAATTGATTGTGTGGGAAAAGAGCTCATTACTTCCATAGGAGAGCTTAACCCAGATATCGTTAAGAAAGCAATTTTCAATGAAGAAAATAATATTTTAACCTTCAATAAAGGTTTGGTGACGCAACGTCCGGCAACCTTTTGTGCTGGCTGCCCACATAGGGGATTCTTCTATCAGTTAGCTAAAGAAAAGAATATTGTAATTTCAAGTGATATTGGCTGTTATGGCCTGAGTGGAAATGCTCCTTATCATGCAAAGGATTTTGCATTCTGCATGGGAAGTGGTTTTTCCAGTGCTCACGGGGCGGCTAAGGTAGCACAAAAACACGGGGCACAGCAGCGCTTAGTCGGTGTGATGGGGGATTCGACTTTTTTTCATTCTGGGATGACTAGTATGCTAGACGCAGTATACAACAATTCTAATACTTTAATGTGCATTCTGGATAACCGTATTACTGGTATGACAGGACATCAGGAGAACCCTGGCAGTGGTTTTACTCTAGATGGTGAGGCATCTACTGTTACTGATATTTATCAGGTCGTTAAGGCGCTCGGTGTTAAGCATATTCGGGTAATTAATCCGCTGAAATTACAAGATGTAAAAGATGCCGTAAATTGGGGGCTATCTTTCGACGAACCGGCAGTTATTATTACAAGATGGCCGTGTGCACTGAAAAAGCTGTCTCAGGCTGATAAGGCGGAGTTTGGAAATTATAAAATTCCAGTGACTGTGGAAGCCGATAAATGTATTGGGTGTAAAGCCTGTATGCGGGCAGGGTGTCCTGCTTTAATTTACAATATGGAAAAGCGTAAAGTTACAACAGATGCTGTACAGTGTATTGGCTGTGAAGTGTGCATTCAGGTTTGCCCTAAAAAGGCAATAAAAAAGGTTGGTGCTGGGGAATGAGAGAAACAAAAAATATTATATTGTGTGGAGTAGGCGGACAAGGCACTATTCTTACCAGTAAAGTATTGTCGAATTGTTTAATGAAAGCTGGCTATGACGTTAAGATGTCTGAAGTACATGGCATGGCGCAGCGCGGCGGTTCGGTTACTACCCAAGTTCGGTTTGGTGACTATGTGCACTCCCCTATTATGGGTAAAGGCTCCGCGGACATTTTAGTAGCATTCGAAAAAATGGAGGCGCTGCGCTATTTGGATATGATAAAGCCGGAGGGAAAGGTTATCCTTAATGACTACGAAATTGCATCTTCGACGGTACTTGCCGGTGAAGAGGAATATTCGTCATTGATTCTTGAGGAAGTAACAAATGCGGCCAATGCCAGTGTGTTAAATGCTTGTAAAATTGCTGGGAACATCGGGAATGTCAAGGCTATGAATATTGTGTTACTGGGTTGCTTGGTTAAGTTTATGAATCTAGGGGAGTTAGACTGGGATACAGCTATTAGAGAGAATGTAAAACCTTCATTAGTTGATCTTAATATAAAAGCATTTTACGCCGGTTTAGGCGCAGTATCAAATTGAGGTGAAACGATATGTATTTTAAGACATTGCACGAAATTACCAAAAAAGTTCAAACAGGTTCAGTGAAGAGAATCGTTGCTGTTGCAGCAGCAGAAGATGAGCACGTTATTGCATCGGTTATTGAAGCAAAAGCCGCTGGAATTGCTGATGCAATACTCATAGGTAATGCTGAGAAAATTAAGCAGCTGCTAAAAGTAGAGCAGCAAAATCCATCCGATTATAATATTGTAAATGCAAATACAGTTGAAGAAGCGGCGCAAGTTGCCGTCGAACTGGTCAAAAAAGATGAGGCAAATTTCCTTATGAAGGGGATTTTAGAAACTGCACAAATGCTCAAACCCGTTGTAAATAAGGAAAATGACCTTCACTCAGGGAGAATTATGTCTCATCTCTCCTTTAATCACATTCCTTCTTATTCCAAAGTCATAACCATAACTGACGGTGCGATGATGATGTATCCGACACTGGAGCAAAAAAAGCAAATTCTCCAGAATGCGGTGGATGCTTTTCACATTCTGGGTTATGAGGAGCCGAAGATTGCCTGTTTGTGCGCGATAGAGAAAGTAAACCCTAAAATGCCGGAAACACTTGATGCAGCGGCGCTTAAAGAAGCGGCCCATAATGGCGAATTTGGCAAGTGCGTGGTCGAAGGGCCAATTTCTTATGATATTGCCATGGATAAGGAAATCGCTGAAATAAAGGGTTTTAACAGTCCCTGCTGTGGAGATTTTGATATTCTCCATGTACCTAATATTCAGGTGGGAAATATATTGGGAAAATCATGGGTAGTATCTGCTAAAGGAACCTTTGCGGGGGTTGTTGTTGGGGCACGAGTTCCTATAGTTTTGACTTCACGGGCCTCATCATCTCAAGAAAAATTACTAGCGCTTTCGATAGCCGCGTTATTATCTGGTAAAAAATAAAATGAAATATACAATTACACAGGATGAAATTAAATGAACTCACATTGACTGTAAAATGGATTGCATTATGCCGAAATTTGTAAAATAGTAAGTAAAGTGTTGTTTTATTGTATAAACAATTCAAAAGTGTAAAGGAGCAATAATTTGAGACTAGGAGATCTTACCTGGTTTTGTTCATTTTGCGTAATAACGATTTAATTAGTTATTCCTTCAAGTCATCAGGTTTTTATTCAAATGACGAATAGCCATCCTTACGTAATGGCTTTTTTAAAATTCATGATAATGGCGACGATGGGTGAATTATTAGCAGTAAGAATTGTCATTGGGGAATGGAAAAAAACCATTGGAATTACTTATAAGGCTATTGTATGGAGAATTATTGGAATGCTCGTGGCGCTTATGCTGCAGGTGTTTTCAATAGGGGGGGCAGGTGCCGAAAAGGTTGGATTGTTATATTTTGGAGAGGGAGTTACTGAAACCTTACTTCGCGCTTTTATTACAAGTGCTATAACGAATCTTACTTTTGGACCTATGTTCTCGGGAGCACACAGAATCGTTGATACTTCTATTGATATTCGAGTTGAGGGAGGCGTAGCTCCTTCGTTATCGGCAATAATAGGAACTGTTGACTGGCTGGCGTTTATTCGGTTTATTGTATTTAAAGTACAGCCGTTTTTGGGGGATTCCCGCGCATACAATTGTTTTTATGTTGCCGCCTGAATATCGGGTAATAGCCGCTGCATATTTGTCCATTGCGCTTGGGTGTATTCTTGTATACGCGAGAAAAAGCCAATTTTCATAAAAACTTGACGTTGATAGATGGATAGTGGACTATTAGTGAATTAGTACTTTTGGTACAATACCTCAGGGCAATTTTTGAATAAATTTGTGCCTTTAACACATCGAAATAAGCGAACAAATTTTTTACAATAGACTAAGAAATAAGAAAGAGGAAGTTTGCTAATATAATCTTGAAAAATATTAAAATAAGGCAGGGAAAAGTATGAAAATTTTAGCAATTTCGGGTGGAACAAAGAATGGCGGAAATGACGCCATGTGTAAAGAAGCGCTAAAAGGAGCAAAAGAGCAGGGGGCGGAGATTGAATTTATTCGTCTTCTAGATTTAAATATTAAGCCTTGTACGGGTTGTACTGCCTGCGTACAAGCCATTCAAAGCGGTCGCGGCAATATGTGTGTGCTGAAAGATGATTTCGACTGGCTGCTGGATAGAATTTTCGATGCAGATGGAATCATATATTCTATTCCCATCTTCGAAAAAGGTGCAACAGGAAGTTTTAGAACCATTATGGATCGGTTTGGGCCAAGAATGGATAGAGGACATCAGATTCTGGCGACTGAACTGGCAAAAAAAGGCGGAAAACCGGTAGACCCCAGATTTTTACAGGATAAAGTAGTATCGTTTATGGCTGTTGGCGGCTCAGAATGGTGTACTAGCGTACAATGCGATTTTGGCATTCATGCGTTAACTCCCATGTGGAAAATTATCAATAATGAAGTGTTTAGCTGGTCCCTAGGGATTGCCGCAGATGATGAGAAGATAGCGAGAGCTCATGAAATAGGTGCCAATATAGCTAAAGCGGCGGCTAATATTGAAAACGCGGAATACAAAGGAGATAAAGGTGTTTGTCCGCATTGTCATTGCCGCAATTTTTATATTACCAGCGAAAATACAAAGGCTATTTGCTGTTTGTGCGGTATCGAAGGCAACATAGTCATTGTTGATAACCAAGTTCGATTTGAATTTCCTGAAGAACAGCTGGCTCATGCTCACGATACCATGGAAGGCAAGTTTATTCATGCCAATGATATTAAGGTAAATACTGCCAGGGCATTGGAAAAAATGAAGACAGATGCATTCAAAAAGCGCCTAGAAGAATACAAAGCGTTCATTACTTCTTCGCTGCCGGAAAAATAAAAAGAATATATGAATTGAATATGTTACTATTTAGAATATACGTGGAGTGCGTGGCACTTCTACAGAGAAAACACAGGACAAAATAGCGTGCAAGTGCCTAAACAGCAACACTATATATTGTGGTTTGAATATGGTTCTGCATATATAGAGAGTTGAGTTGAACAGCATATCAAGTGACAGGCTAATCAACATTTCGCGGAAATACGAATATGTTGATTAGCCTTGTGTTTTTTATTAGATGTATAACTTGATAATAATTGACTTCAGAGGCGTTAATAGACATACCAAAACGCAGGAGGAAATTATTATGAGTAGAACGATTAAAACATTGTGTTGGGCATATGCATCAAAGAAGGAAATTTTTAAAGAATGGATTTTCGGTATGGTTGAAGGTTCACTTGCAGTTGGGAAAATATATATTGAGCAAAAAGAGATGTGCACCCTTCTCGATTATGTAGACAGAATATAATCTAAAAAAAACGAATCAATCGTAATTTTTCAAGCAACAGGATGGATATGTAATTTTTCAAAAGTATTTGGAGAAATCCATCCGATTCCACTGTGAGGACGATAAGCTTCAATATACTGAAAAATAGCTGTTTCAGCTTCTGTCCGCGTATGAAAATGTTTGAAATGAACAAATTCGCATTTTAAGCAGTTAAAAAAATTTTCAGCAACGGCATAATAACGTAATAGAACAATTGGAGCGCTGATGGTCAATAAAGGAGAATTTTTGTTCTAGTGATTTGAAATTATGCCGATGGATTTTTTTAGAGTATCAATGACCTCGTCTTTATGAGCAAGTTTTTTATTAAGATCGCGGATTTGAGTTTCAAGATCATGAATTTTTTTTGATATGTTATTATTGTGGTTTTCCGAAACGGGATTAAGGCCGGATTTTCTAAGCCAAGAGCGTAAAGTATCAATACAAATACCAAGCTCAGCAGCAACCTGTTTGATGGGCAGTTTTTGTTCCGTAACCATTTGAATGGCACCTTTCTTAAAAGCATCATCATAATGTGGCGGAGCAGTTCTTTTTGCAGTTTGTTTAGACATATGCAAGACCTCTTTCTCTTTATTATAGACCTTATTTTGTGTCCAGCAAATCGAGAAAGGGGGCAAGTTCATATCGTCCAAGCCTGGCGAAAAGATGGTGAGTGATATAACGTATGTATGGACAGGTGAGGGATGGCTGTATGTCGCAGCCATCATGGATCTAT
>JAGGAC010000119.1 GCA_017889635.1 Bacillota bacterium
AGCGGAAGAAAAGATGGCGAAAATCTGGCAGGAGGTTTTAGGTGTTGAAAAGGTCGGGATTGAAGATAACTTCTTTGAACTTGGTGGTCATTCTCTAAAAGCTATAAATCTTGTTGCTAAAATACATAAAGCTTTTAGCGCTGAAGTGTCGCTGCAGGAACTATTTAAAGCTCAGACTATTAAGAAAGTAGTAGAAATTATTGAAGGCACGGCAAACGTTAATTATGCTGCGATCGAACCAATCGCCAATGCGGAATATTATCCGGTATCGTCGGCGCAAAAAAGAATGTTGATTCTAAGTCAGTTTGAGAAAAATGGTACTGCCTATAATATACCTGGAGCCTTTACGGTGGAAGGAGGTCTGGATAAAAGCCGGTTAGCTAAAGCACTCTGGCAGTTGGTTGCAAGGCACGAAACATTACGGACTTCTTTTGAATTTATCGATGGGGAACCGGTGCAAATAGTTCACCAAGAGATTGAATTTACTATCGATAGCATTGCGGGAACTGAAGATAACATACAAGATATGGTTAGCGGCTTTGTACGACCATTTGATCTCAGTAAAGCTCCGCTGTTTAGAATCGGTCTGGGAGAATTTGCAGAAAACAGGCAAATCTTATTATTTGATATGCATCATATAATTTCTGATGGTGTATCCATGGGAATTCTTGTAAAAGAACTGGCTAGCTTATATATGGGTCAGGAATTACCGGAACTAAGGCTACAATATAAAGATTTTTCAGCTTGGCAAGAAAAGAGACACCGGGGTGAAGATTTTAAACAGCAGGAAGAATATTGGCTCCGGACTTTTAGCGGAGAACTTCCGGTGCTCAATTTGATTGGAGATTACCCCAGGCTTCCGGTTAAGAGCTTTGAAGGAGAGCGACTGAACTTTATTCTCGAGGGAAAATTGACCGAAGATCTAAAAAAGTTTGCTGGCCAAACGAATACGACTTTATATATGGTGTTACTAGCCGCCTATAACGTATTATTGTCAAAATATGCCGGTCAAGAAGATATTGTTGTAGGATCGCCGATTGCTGGTCGAACCCATGCGGATGTTGAGAATATTATTGGCTTGTTTATTAATACGGTGGCGATGCGCAATTATCCGTCAGGTGATAAGCGTTTTCGGGAATTTCTACAAGAGGTCAAAGAAAATGCTTTGGCGGCTTATGATCATCAGGAGTATCAATTTGAAGAACTGGTGGACAAGCTGGCAATACCAAGGGACTTAAGCAGAGCTCCACTGTTTGATACGATGTTTGTTTTGCAGAACATGGATATCGCAGCGATGGAATTTGATGATTTGAAGTTTACCCCGTATGAGCTCGACAATAAAACCGCTAAGTTTGATCTTACTCTACGGGCCGCTGAGAATAATAATCGGTTAGAGTTTACATTGGAGTACTATAGCAAGCTATTTAAAAGGGAAACGGTTCAAAGGCTGGCAAGGCATTTTGTTAAGGTTTTAAAAAGTATTGTTGAGCAGCCCGAATGTAAGCTGGCAGAAATAGAGCTTCTGGCTGAAGATGAAAAAAAACAGATACTAGTTGATTTTAACAATACAAATTCCGCCTATCCGGCAGACAAAACTATCAATGCACTGTTTGAGGAACGGGTCGCAAAGACCCCAGATAATATCGCTGTCAAATTTGCCGAGCAGCAGCTTACTTATCAGGAGCTTAATACCAGAGCTAACCAATTGGCTAGAGTACTTAGGAATAAGGGTGTAAAAGCAAATCGTATTGTAGGGATCATGGTAGACCGTTCGTTGGAAATGATCATCGGAATCTTGGGAATATTGAAAGCCGGTGGGGCGTATTTACCGATAGCGCCGGAGTATCCAGCGGAAAGAGTTAGCTACACATTAGAAGATAGCGGGGCAGAAATTTTATTAACGCAGCGGTACTTAATTTCTGCAATTTCTTTTAACGGGGATATTCTTGCGTTAGATGATCAGAGCCTGTACCGTGGAGAAACAATAAATTTAAGACAAGAAAACACTTCGCATGATGCAGCCTATGTGATATATACGTCAGGATCGACAGGAAAGCCGAAAGGAGTATTGGTTGAGCATAAGGCGGCAGTAAATATGGTAAGTTGGTTACAGCAACAATACCCGTTAGGGGAAGACGATGTTATTTTGCAAAAAACACCGTTTACTTTCGATGCCTCAGGCCGGGAATTATTATGGTGGATTGTCAGCCAAGCTAAGCTGTGTTTTTTGAAGCCAGGCGGAGAAAAAGATCCCGCAGAAATTTACAAAGCAATTGAGAAAAATAAAATAACCGTTATTAACTTTGTTCCATCGGCATTGAATGTATTTTTGGAATATGCAAACAGAGAAGAAAATTCCAATAGCTTATCAAGCTTAAGAAAAGTATTTGTTGGCGGAGAGGCATTAAAATTATCTCAGGTAGAAAGATTTAACGAACTCTTGAACAAGCGCTTTAATACCAAGTTGGTTAATCTTTATGGTCCTACTGAAGCAACAATTGATGTATCCTGTTATGACTGTTCAATAAAGACCCCGCTTGAAGTGATTCCTATCGGCAAGCCGATTAACAATCTTGTACTATATATTATGGGTAGAAATAATACTCAATTACTACCAATTGGTGTAGCCGGAGAGGTTTGTATTGCGGGAGAGGGCTTGGCTAGAGGTTATGTTAATAGGCCGGAATTAACAGCCGAGAAGTTTGTGGAAAATCCGTTTATATTGGGCGGAAGAATGTATCGAACCGGGGATTTAGGACGGTGGCTACCTGATGGTAATATTGAATATTTAGGCAGAATTGATCATCAAGTGAAAATTAGGGGATTTAGGATTGAACTGGGTGAGATTGAAGCTGAATTGTTAAAACATCCGTCCATAATAGAAACGGTAGTTATCGCGAAGGAAGATGCGTTCGCTAATAACTATTTGTGTGCTTATTTTGTTGCAGGAGAGGAGCTTACCACTACAGAACTACGGGAGCATCTTGCACAGGAACTGCCTGATTACATGATTCCATCAAGTTTCGTGCAACTGGCTAACATGCCATTAACTTCCAGTGCCAAAATAGACAGAAAGGCATTGCCGGAACCAGAGGGCAGGATTAATACGGGGACTGAGTATCTAGCTCCTGCCAACGAAAGGGAAAAGAAGCTGGTAGCTCTTTGGGAGGAAGTATTAGGCGCAGAAAAAGTCGGGATGAACGATAATTTTTTTGATCTTGGAGGACATTCAATAAAAGCCATAGCGCTTGTTAATAGAATATATAAAGAATTTGGTGCAGAAATAGGATTGCAGGAAGTATTTAAAGCCAAAACAGTCAAAGAGCTATCGAAAATAATCGACGGGATGGCGCAAAATAGTTATGCGGCAATTCAGCCCGTACAAGATCAAGCCTACTATCCGGTATCATCAGCGCAAAAGAGAATGTTTATTTTGCAGCAGTTTCAAAATAGCGATACCGCCTATAATATGCCAGCAGTGTTTACTGTGGAGGGCGGCCTTGATATAGAGCGGTTGGAAGGGGCACTCAGCAATCTTGTCCAGAGGCATGAAACGTTGCGGACATCTTTTGAGGTTATTGGCGGAGAACCGGTACAAAGGATTCATAAAGAAGTTGAGTTTGCTATCGATTTAATTCCAGGGGATGCTAAAAGTTTGTTAGATATTACTATAGCTTTTGTACGCCCTTTTGATTTAAGTAAAGCACCGCTTTTGAGAGTCGGTCTGGTTGAACTGGCCGAAAACAAGCATGTAGTTTTATGTGATATGCACCATATTATTTCTGATGGTGTATCAAGAGGAAATTTCATCCGAGAGTTGATGAGTTTGTATGAAGGGCGGCGGCTACAGGAATTAAAGATCCAATACAGGGATTTTTCGGCTTGGCAAAATAAGTTTCGAGCAACCGAAGCGTTTAAGCGGCAAGAGGAGTATTGGCTGAACGTTTTTGCAGGAGAACTTCCAGCTCTCAATATGCCAACTGATTATCTCCGGCCAGCTATCAGAAGTCTGGAAGGAGACCGACTAGGCTTTACTTTGGGAGAAGAAGTGACAGCGGGGTTAAATAAAATTGCAGGACAGACAGGCACTACCCTATATATGGTGCTCTTGACGGCATATAATATTTTGCTGTCGAAATATACCGGTCAGGCAGATATTGTTGTTGGGGTGCCGATTGCAGGCAGATCTCATGCTGATTTAGAAAATATTATCGGAATGTTTGTTAATACGCTAGCGATGCGTAATTATCCGGAAGGCACCAAGAGTTTCAAGGAATTTTTACAGGAAGTTAAAGATAATGCAATAGCCGCTTACGACCATCAGGCATATCAATTTGAAGAGCTGGTGGACAAGTTAGCGGTTACAAGGGAGTTAAACAGGAATCCGCTGTTTGATACAATGTTTGTTTTGGAGGATACTGATAAAGTAGCAATGGAAGTGGAGAATTTAAATTTTGTGCCATGCAAATTTGAAAACAAAATTTCCAAGTTTGACTTTACTTTGCAAGCTAGCGAAAGAAATAACTGCTTAGAATTTGTGTTTGAGTATTATAGCAAGCTCTTTAAAAAAGAAACCGTTGAACGTATGGGGAGGCACTTTATCAGCATATTGCAATGCATTATTAAACAGCCCCAAATTAAGCTAGCGGAAATAGAAATCTTATCTGAGGCAGAGAAAAAACAGATATTGTCTGGTTTCAACAATACGAAAGCGGATTATCAAAAAGATAAGACCGTACAGGAACTTTTTGAAACAGCAGCAGTTAGGAATCCCGAAAATATTGCTGTAGCCTATGGTGAGCAGCGACTTACTTATAAAGAACTTAACAGTAAGGCCAATCAGCTGGCACGAGTATTACGAAACAAAGGCGTAAAATCAGCCAGCACTGTAGGTATTCTAGCTGAACGGTCGCCGGAGCTGATTATCGGAATATTGGGCATATTGAAAGCCGGAGGAACCTATTTGCCAATTGATCCGGAGTATCCAGCAGATAGAATCGGCTATATGTTGAAAGATAGTAGCAGTAGAGTTTTATTAACCCAGCGGCACTTAAATGGTAGAACAGGCTTCTCTGGAGTGACCATTGAGTTAGATGACTCTGGTCTGTATACAGACGATGATTCTAACCTCTCTTTGAACTGTAATCCTAAGGAGCTAGCCTATGTGATTTATACATCCGGCTCGACCGGTAAACCTAAAGGGGTGGAGATTGAGCAGACCAGTCTGGTTAATCTTGTAAGCTGGCACCAACGC
>JAGGAC010000061.1 GCA_017889635.1 Bacillota bacterium
AATCCCGGTCACTAGCTCCATTGGCGGCGTAGCTCAGTTGGCTAGAGCATGCGGTTCATACCCGCAGTGTCCGGGGTTCAAATCCCTGCGCCGCCACCATCTTAATTTACGGATGTAGCTCAAAGATTTTACTCTAGACGAATTTGTAATTAATATCCCTACTACTAATTGTAGATAGGGCTTTTTTATTTTTTATATTTAGCAATGAATTCATTTCGAAAAGAGGGATGTCATGTTTGTAGGTATCTTAAAACGTATGGATCGAAACTTTCTTTTGTTTCTCTTAGCTACTGGTTTTATAGGTATTGCCCAAAGTGTGGATGGGGCAACTTTGACTAACTACCTGAAAGAAAATCTGGGGATGATGATTCTTGAGCGATCGGCACTGGAATTTCCCAGAGAACTACCAGGATTGTTGATAGTTATTATAATTGGGTTAATGTCATCGTTAGGCGATGTGAAGATTGCTGCAGTAGCCAATATTCTTGCTGCGATAGGAATGGCTCTCTTGAGTATTATTCCATCTGATTATAGCTTTGTACTGGTGACAATATTTATATATAACATGGGAACCCATATTTATTTGCCAATCTCAAACAGCATTGGTATGAGGTTTGCAAAAGCCAATGATATGGGGCGAAAATTGGGTAAAATTAGTGCAGTCAATACTATCACGCTAGTATTCAGCAGTGCGGTTTTGTGGGTGCTTTTTAAATTTGTCCATATGAGTTTTGCTATGGCTTTTCTGATTGGCGCTTTAGCATTCTTCGCGGCAGCTATATGTCTAATGTTAATTAAACCGATACAATCTGAGAATAAGGGAAAGCGTTTTATTTTTAAAAAGGAATATGGTCTATATTATTGGTTGTCAATTTTATTTGGCGCCCGTAAACAAATTTTTCTTACCTTTGGGCCATGGGTGCTGGTCGATGTATTTCACCAGCGGGTTACAACAATGACGATGCTATTTTTTGTCATATCGGTGATCGGAATCTTTGTAAAACCGTGGATAGGGCAATTGATTGACAACCGAGGAGAAAAATACATTCTTACCAGGGAAGCAATGCTCTTCTTTTTCGTTTGCCTGGGGTATGCTTTTGCTACTGACATATTTAGTCCCGCTTTGGCTCTTGGAGTCATTTGTATTTGCTATGTTTTAGATCAATCAATGAGTTCGGTCAGTATGGCACGAGCAACTTATATGAAAAAGCTGGCTCTGGTACCGGAAGACGTTTCTCCAAGCCTGTCTTTAGGAACTAGTCTTGACCATATCTCAACCATGTTCTTACCGATAATTGGCGGATTGGTTTGGTATAATAGTGGGCCTAATGGATATAAATATGTGTTCATAGGCGGTGCCATTATTGCGCTATTTAACCTTGTATCAGCTCAGTTTATCAATGTGGATAAGAAGAAAGAGTTGTATGTAGTAAATGAGTTAAGCGAAAAATAATTGCCAAATTTGGATTTGCTTTTTTAGTAGGGATAGACCCGCGATGGAAGTCGGGGCTTATATCGTTAGGCAATTTGTCAAGGAGCAAGCTGACTGGGAGAGCTTTTGGCATAGCAGCAAAAAAATTCCCCGCAGGTAAAACCTGCGGGGAATTTTTTTTGCTTGTCAGGTTTAGAAGAAGAATTCTATCTGCGCCCGATATACTTTATATTTGGTATTAGTATCATCTAAAAGGTTACCGTTTAAGTAAAAAGCAGTAATCTTGGAATTGGTCATTGGAATATATTCAATTCCGAACTGATTGCCTTTTACACCATAGGCGTAATCCCAAGTTGAATCGATTTCAGCCAAGGTCGGGATTTTCCGGTAGTTGTAGAACAGGTCGTAGGAACCTGGTTTAGCAATCGCTGCTTCTTTATATTTTAACTGAGCAAAGTAGCCTTTGTTGTCCTGACCGGCAACATCAATATCTGATTTTGAAGCGGTGGCAACAACGCCCCAGTTGGAGCCTAGTTTGGTGTCAAAGCCGCCTTCGTAATAGGTAACAATGTCATCAGAGTTACTACTACTAGTAGTAGCGCTACTAACAACATCTATCCGATGATAGGCTGCTTTTACGTTAGTCACAGGAGATAGGGCATAGTCTAATTCAGCGAGGCCATATTTGGAACCAGCAACATCTTCATAGGGATTATCAACAACGCTGGAGCTACCAAGAGAAGAGGCGCTGAGTTTGCCGTATGCCAAGCGAGTTTTTAATTTGTTACCAAATTCAAACTGCCCACCCGTTATGCTATCGTCGATTACTAGACCGTAGGCGGAAAACGGATTGAATTTACCCATCGTTAGCGTGCCACCGAAGGCTGGGCCGGTAGCAAAAATTCTAGTAGTGTTCCCATTGCTTGTTAGTTGTTCGACACCATTTTGATTTTTTTTGCTTTCGATTTCAGCTTTAGCCACCCAAGTGTCATTGATTTTGGCGGTAGCCCACAGGTCTAGATAGCTGTGGGAATTTGCCAGGCTGTCTTTGATGCCGTCGGTATCGGTTTTGTCATAGCGGAATCGTACTTCACCAGAGAATTTAACGTTATCGACTTTAGATTCCAGAGCAGAAACGCGAACCCCAAGATTGTTTAATTCCTGAGCGAATTCGGTAGCTAATCTGTTGATTAGAGCCCGGTCTTCTGCGTCTGCTTTCTTGGATTTTTCCATTGCTTTGGCGACGATTTGTGCCATTTCATAGCGGGTTATGGCTTTTTCACCTAAAAAGGTACCGTTGTTATAGCCGTCAACAATACCGTCTTTAGCAAGCTTGTTAACTGCGTCATAAGCCCAATGCGATCTTGGAACATCGGCGAATGGGCCGGCAAATGCAGTGCAGGAAATGCTGAGAACAAGCATTACTGCCAAAGTAATGATTAAACCTTTGTTCATTCTTTCCACTCCTTGGTTCTCGGCAAGACAATCTTTATTAAGTTACTAATATTTCCTTGAAAAGTTATCTTGCTGAATAATGTGTATTAATTACTGTGAGAACTATGAGGACTTTTACTAAGAGTTCACCTCCTTTGGGTCCATGAAGTTCTTATCAGTAACAATCAATAGTATATGTTTCTTTAGAAAACGTTAATACAGGTGTTGACGTAATTGACATTTTTTTCTTAATATCAATAATAAAACAAAATGACCGGATAGTCAATTTGTTTTTACCGAAAATAATAAAAAATTACCTGCTTTATGTTGAAATAAAGCAGGTTTTGACAGGTTGTGTCTAGGTGTTAGTATATTATTTATTATTATTTTTTAATTTTTCCACAGCCTTCGCGTTAGCAGGACTACGGTTTTTTTGTGGGGCGGCTGGAATTGCGTCAGCCAAATCGACGATACCGATGTGCTCATTGCTGTTTGGCCAGAGGGCTTTGTAGTTATAAGAGCCTGGAATATCCTGAGGAGTATCAGAGCTGCCTGAACGTAGGACGCCTTGCAGGGAGTCTTCGCCATCAAAACCGACATCATCAGAATTAGTTGTATCAAGAAAGGTGCGATGAAAGGGAGGTGCAAGAATTTCTTCTTCTAATGGCCGGGGTGTGCTGTCAACGGTATCGGTTTTTCGCTGGCAGTTGATGCAAAGCGTTGCCCACGGCTGTGCCTCTAGTCTGTCGATATTGATGGTTTGACCGCATTGTTCACAAACTCCGTAATTGCCTGCAGACATTTTGTCAAGTGCGGTTTCAATCTGCTCTAAGAGGAGATGTTCATTGTCACGGATAGCTACATCCTTGCTGCGTTCGAACATTACATCGCCCAAATCGGCGGGGTGG
This sequence comes from Bacillota bacterium, assembly GCA_017889635.1. Lineage (GTDB taxonomy): Bacteria > Bacillota > Negativicutes > Sporomusales > CTSoil-080 > CTSoil-080. The sequence continues at coordinate 3,775 of JAGGAC010000061.1, forward strand.
TTGTCGTACATTGAAAGTTCGCCGACAGAGTCGGACATTGTATCGCCGATGCCGGTATCTTCAAGACGACTGATGGTTTTGGTGAGGCTTTCTTTTTCGGCAAGTAGTCGATTCTTGAGCTCTGCTAATGAAATGGTGTCCATGTCTATCACTCCTTTTCATTAGCATGTCTAACCAATGAACGCCGAATAAGTGGGATTTGTTTGCAGTTTTGAGGCAGCTGATTATGCTTGTCTAAGGCAATAATAGAAATAAACTGCCAAAAATAGTGCAAAGACCAGACTAGAATACAAGTACATAATGGAATAACTAGTTGCCTGGGCAACTAATCCTAGAATAATTGCACCAAATCCGACGCCGATACCAAGAAAATTATAGAAGGTAGTGGTTGCCGCAGCTCGACGATCAGGAGGCACGGATTTTAGTGCCCACGCTTCCAGTACCGGAAACAGCATACCGATGCCAACGCCATAACAGGTTGCGACGGCAATAAGCATTGGTAAATTTACGGTCATTGAAAGCAGAACAGCTCCTGTAGCGCAGATCATCGCACCAGGAACAATAATTGGGAAGTGCCCCCAATCATCGTATAATTTTGCAGCAATTGGCCGAATTATATACTCAGCCAGAGCATTTATCAGAAAAAACATGCCGATATTTTCTATTCTCGCTTCTGCACCAAACAGTATCATAAAAATAAACATGCCGGCAATCGAGATACCAAAAATTAGCACCAGAACTGACGGGAAAAGGGCTTTGGTTTCCACAAAATCGGCTAAAACGATATAGAGGGACGTCTTTCTCGCGATTTCTGTTGAACCACGATTGGCGATGGATTGCGTGAGGAAAATTGCGAAGATAATTAGGACGATTGACAAGGCAAATACCCATTGGTAATTAGTTATGGCAACCAAGGTTGTCTCCGCAAAGTGTCTAACGGCCAAAGTGTTATTAGCGCCGAGACCACAAAATTCCATAAAATCTCTCAGTTGGGGTACGGAAAGTGCATTGGACACTAGAGTTCCAAACAGCGTAGTTGCCACACCAAGTCCAATGCCATTAAATGCCCGGAGTAAAAATATAAAGGTAAACGCAGATGTAAAATAATAACCGCCTGCCGCTACGGCGCAGAACAATAAGACGGTTAATAAAAGTGCGTTTTTGTTAAAATGCTCGGTAGCTTTCGCTGTAAAGATGCGGATGAGAATGGCTGACAAAGTAAAGATGCACATAATAATTCCGATTTGAACGTTGTTTCCACCATTTGGGGGAATATATGCCGGCAGGAATGGTGAGAACATTTTTGTTCCGAAAAACAAAATAAAGTTAGAAAGAAACAAGATGCTAAAACTCTTCGAGCATAATGAAGTTGCGGCTTGAGTATTCATAGTCAGGTCAATCACCTCTGACAAAAAAATTTGCATTACAATTATCCATATTTTATAATATCTGCAGCTTTAAATACCGACTTACTGAACTTTGCTATACTTTTTCAAAAATTACAACTAAAAACGGGTTGAAAAATCGAAAAAACATAATAAAAAATACAGCAACTTATAAACAAATAATGGATATTTTATTATAAAATTATATAGGAATATTATAATTATTGCAAGAATAAATATATACAAATTAAAGATGGATTATAATTTTTGGAAATACAAGGGGTATTTCATCGTGTTAAACTTTAATTTGAAGCATGTTCAAAACATTTTGTATGATATTTAGTATGCTTATGGAGTTGTTAAAAATATAAGTGGTAGGGCGGAGCGGTAGCGGGTAGGCGATTCATTTAAATATGCCGTTGGTGAGATAAAACAAGGAAGCGGGGGATTTAGCGCAACTGATACATCAGTAGTAAATAAAAATAGTAATAAAGCTTCTTTATCAAGGAGTAACCACTGGTACGGTGGGATTAATGCAGAAGATGTTGACGCTCTAATATGACCGGATGTATTATAATTATATGGCAAGAAAAAAAAGTGTAGATTTAGAACAAACCAGACTTACATTACTAGAAACAGGGTTAGAATTGTTTGAACAAAAAGGCTTTAATGCCACAGGTATTCAGGAGATTACTGATATTGCGGGTGTGCCGAAAGGTTCTTTCTATAATTATTTTATAAGTAAGGAAGGCTTTGGAGTAGACGTTATTCGCTACTATACTGAAATCCATATTGAACGGTGGAAAAATCTATTAGCGGCAGAGGAAGGAAATTCATATCTGGCGCTAAGTATAGTGTTCACTGAAATTGCGGCAAGATATGAAGGGGCGAACCCCAAAAAAGGGTGTTTGCTGGGAACGCTTGCGGCTGAGATTAGTGAGGCAAGTGATGATTGTCGGGTAGCGTTATCGGAGGCGGTTAGGCAATTTAAAGAAATTTTGGCGCAACGCCTGATGTTGGGGCAGCAGACAGGTAAAGTGCGAAGCGATTTGTCCAAAGATCAGCTTGCAGATTTGGTGTGGAATTGCTGGCAAGGTAGTTTGTTGCAGATGAAAATTGATAATTCAGCGGAACCAGTTAAGAAAACATTAGATGTATTGTTTGAGAATATACTGATACCATGCCCTGAGTAAATGAGAGCGGCGGTGGGTAATAAGAGTATGAACGAGGTAAAAAAGTGTTAATTGTTGCTATGTATAGTGAGGAAGTGGATCATTTAATTAAGTGGTCGACTTCATTTTTTTGTGCGAAAATACAAGGAATTAGTTAATATGCTGGAGAAGTATAAAAGTTCGTTTTTAGCTAAATAGAAGATGCAGTTGTTCAAATAGCTGAAAACATGATTATTTTTACCAGTCTGTTGGAGGTAGTATATTATGAAGAAGCCTATTTACGTTATTGGTCACCGCAATCCCGATACCGACTCTATTTGTTCGGCTATTGGCTACGCTCATCTGAAAAATGCTATGGGCGATTATACTGTTCCAGCTCGGGCAGGTAAAATTAATAGCGAGACTAAATTTGTTTTGGAGCATTTTGGAGTAGCGGCGCCTGTCCTTATTGACGATCTTTATCCCCAAGCTAAGGATATTATGACTCGGGAGGTTATTGCAGTAAAGCCTGGTAATACTTTGCGGGAACTAGGACATATTATGACGCGCTACGGGGTAAAGTCGGTACCTGTTATCGATAATCAAGGCATGTTGGCGGGAATGGTTACAGTTGGTGATTTGGCAAAACGTTATTTTGATGAACTTGAAATGCAAGATCTTCAAGAGGCTGGGGTTGACTATGGAAGCCTGCTGAGAACATTGGATGGTGTTTTAATTACTGGCAATTGCCTGGAGAAGCAGATTAAGGGTAAAGTTCGAATTGCTGGGGCTCGAACTTTGACAATGGCAAAAGTAATTGAACCAGGCGATGTTGTTCTCATTGGTGACCGTGAAACGGCCCAACTCGCTGCTATTGAACGGGGCATAGCCTGCTTAGTGGTTACAGGCGGCTGCGCTATTCTTCCTTCGGTAAAAGAGGCTGCTCTGAATAAGGGGAGTATCATAATCCAGGTTGATTATGATACTTATACATCAGCCCGCTTGATAAATCAGAGCATACCTGTGCGGATGGTCATGCAGTCAGAGGTAGTAGGGTTTAAACCTTCTGATCTTGTTGCTGATATTAAGACGGTTGTTATTGCTACTAAACATCGGTTTTATCCGGTTACAGAAGCAGGGAAATTGGTGGGGCTTATAAACCGGGATCATTTGATTGTTCGTGAACGGGAAAAGATAATTCTAGTTGACCATAATGAACGGACTCAAGCTGTAGAAGGCATTGAAGAGGCTAATATTGTCGAGATTATTGATCATCACCGCTTGGGCGGGCTAGAAACAGGAGAACCAATTTTCATCAGGCATGAACCAGTTGGATCGACGGCAACGATTGTGGCTAATATGCATTGGCACAGGGGTATAGATATGCCCAAAAGTATTGCCGGGCTGCTTTTAGCGGCAATTGTATCTGATACTCTGTTTTTTAGATCGCCTACTGCGACGCCGAAAGATCGTGAAACAGCGGAAAAATTAGCTTTAATTGCAGGGGTGGAACTGAAAGAGTTTGGTATGTCTGTCTTAAAAGCTGGAGCAGGCCTGAAGGGTTTTTCAACCAGTGACATTGCTTGTAATGACATGAAAGAATTTCAAATGGGCGAGTACCGTATTTCCATTTCACAGATTTCGGTGCTTGAACCAGATGAGGTTTTGGCTCAGAAAGCAGAAGTACTCTCGGCTATGGAGTCTATGCGTAGTAGAGAACAATATGATATGGTTATTCTGATGGTTACTGATATTATTAGAGAAGCTACTCATCTTTTGTGTACCAGTCAGTATAACAATATTATCAAGCTGGCTTTTGGTGATAATGGGGCTGATGGCCTATGGTATTTGCCGGGTGTTATGTCCCGTAAGAAACAGGTGGTTCCGCCAATGGTTGAGGCCGCAAAGAAAAAGGACTGAGAGTCGAAGTAGTCTTGAACTTGGTATGGTATAATATAGTATTATTGGGACAATTACACTGAAGGGCGGTTTGCGTAATGAAAAAAAAATTAGTGATAATGCTTGCGCTTATGGTTTGTATTGGTATTACTACTGCATGTGCTAATAGTAGTTCCAAGTCTCAGCCTCAACAGGATAATAAGGCTGGTCAAAACACTATAGCCGGTGACGAACACAATAAAAGAAATACTGTCGCAGTATTTGAGACATCAATGGGTAATTTTAAGGTAGAGCTATTTGAGGATAAGGCGCCGATTACTGTAAAAAACTTTATTGCATTGACAAATAAAGGTTTTTATAACGGGCTTATCTTTCATAGGGTAATAGATGGCTTTATGATTCAGGGCGGTGATCCAAATGGTAATGGAACAGGTGGCCCAGGCTACGCTATTCCTGACGAATTTAATAAAGAACTAAGGCATTCTTCTGAAGGTGTATTATCGATGGCTAATGCTGGTCCTAATACCGGTGGATCACAGTTTTTTATTACTCTCGCTCCGACTCCTTGGCTTGATAACAAACACTCTGTATTTGGAAAGGTAATTGAGGGTTTAGATGTAGTTCGAGCGATTGGTAAAGTAAAGGTCGGAGGCCAAGATAAACCGGTAGTAGATGTGGTTATCAAAAAGATAACAATTGTACAGCCTTAGAATAATTGGACTTCCAACAACCGCATAACGTAGTATAGCGTAGTATAATAAGCTATGTATTAGCTATTTTGTTTTAGGGAATATAATTCGCTTGTTAGTGACTTTGCATTTCGGTTTGTTTTATGTTAATATTTCAAATGTGCCTGAAATGAACGTTATCTTTAATATGTCCAACCTACTTTTATAAAAGGGGAATCCAATGTTATGGGGCTGCCGAGCCATCTTGAGTGGAGGGCAAAAGCATATCTTAGGATGCCCACCTGTGAGTTGCAGGTTTGGACATAGAAAGAGACGACATTGCGGGCTTTAAAATTATTAAGCGATAAGGGGCTGTCTTGATAAATTGAGACAGCTTCTTTTTTGCGTTCAAATCCTAAAGGTAGGTTCCGAAGAACATGGTTCTAGGGCTTTAATAATGTCGTGATAGGGAGGAGACATTCGTTCGAAGTTTGTTACAAAAGTTTTATAATATTGTTACAAAGTTGCAAAAATATTATTGTATACTTACTTATGAAACCTACTAATTGGCGTGATATCTTATTTAAGATAATATAGATAATGATTGGGGAGGTAGAGAAAGGGGGTTCTGATTACTGTGCATGTAACAGTTGAAGATGTTTGGAGATTACTCGTACAGAGTATTGGGTCATCTCTGGTTTTGACACTCATTGTGTATAAAGCAATGTATTAAACTGAATTAATATGCAAGTTATTCGGCATTTGACCGTAAGTTTGCAATAAGAATAGGATATAGGTTCTGTCCTTGGATCAAGAGAGCAGTTATGCTGTTTGAAGTCTATTGAATGACTTGGAATGGTTGTCCGTCAGGGTTTTTCCAGGTATATATTTTGTGTTCAACTTTATCCATGACACCTGGAAGGCTCGGATATGTGGCAGCGATTGCTAGTTCGCCAGGATTATTAATAATTTCAGATACTTGTTGATGGGACATACCGTTTTCAATCTTATCGAACTTTTCCATAGTGGCTGTTTTTTGGGAGCCGCAACCAGCCATAAGTAAAACTGTAAATGCGGCAAGCACTAGAATAATGATGATTGATTGCTTTTTAAACAATTTCCTCAGTCCTCCTAAGTTATTATTCTAATTTAACATATACGACAAATTACATTAATTTCCTTCAAAAAGCGACAAGAATTCTAATTAATTACTGATTTGGAATTTGTTATTGCTATTACATAAACAAGTAGGCTTTTTCTGCAAAAGGATAGGGTGGTATTATTCCTGCAAAATTATTATGGTATATTTTCGTCGCTTCTATATGCATAAAAGTTTGGTATAGGCATAGAACGTGAACCAAGCTTTTCTTCAGAATTGCTGTTTATTATTCATAATACTCCAACCGGCATTTTAGGTAACTGCACAGTTTACGGGAGAATTTTAAAAAGAGGGCTAGTCTGGCAGAGGGTGATTAACTCAACAATTACAAAAAATGAAAAATATAAGTAGAAAATATTATTTATGTCTTCCAATAGTCATAATTAAGCGCATGTTGGCATATATAGTACTAGCCTAATTATGCATGGGGAGGGAAGTTCGATGATAGAGCTTTTGATTGCGGTTGCTGGCTTAGTTATATCATCGTTTCATGCAGTTGAGGCAAAGATGGCGCGAGATGATCAGAATAGGTTTTTTTGTCATCAGCGGATGATATACAGAAGACTGTTGAAACATATGGGCAGTATTGATAAACTATTGCAACTTGAAGAAAAGCTGCGTGAAAACGGTGATGACGAGGGAGCGGCAAAAGTTCAGGAATTAATGGATGTGTTCTATTGTTCCGAAGAAAGTCATCGGAAGATAGGCTATTATTTGCGAAGTGAAGACTTTTGCGATGGGTTGAAGCAACGCTATTCTGATCTTCCTCCAGACTATTTCCGCAATAATTAGAGCCTTAGGGCTCTTTTTTTTGTTAACGCTTATAATTGCTGTTTTAAAAAATTATGAGCGGCTTGAATTAATTAAAAGAATGTTAGTGTGGAGGCAATTTGATCTATTATTGGTTGTTCCTGGGTGAATTTGTTTAGTTTACCCAGAGTGACGATAAGAACATAATAATCTTTACTTGTGAAGATGTAATTTACGTTGTACCTTTTATCACTAAACAGCAGTACTTGTAAAGCATCGTAGTTTGCAATACTGATATGACGTTTATCAATTAAGTCAAACGAGGGAAGGGCTTTAAGCAAGTTTTCTTCATCTTTTCTAGTAAAAAAAAGCTTGTAGTTGGTAGGAGTACCGTTTGATGGAGCCAAGAAAAGTGCTAAGGTAAGATTGTCACCGGGAGCGTCAGCCTCAAAAACGGCATACTTGCTTTGTCTAATTTGCCAAGTATCAGGGAAAGTCATGCGAAATTTATATTGTTGATTTTCATATATTTTATCACTGCTTGCGGCGGCTGAAGAGGTGAGAAAAAGTATAAAGGTTAAAACTAAAAATAGTGCACGTTTCAAATGAATACCTCCTACTAGTGGTGTAATAGCTTGGCTGAGTAATATTTTTCAAATTAATACATTCGAGATAATAGTGTTAAATCCTGTCGAAATGTGCAGAAATATACAAGAAGAAATAAAATTTAATGGAGTTTAAAAAAAGACGGAGGAAATGCAAAAAACTACTGTCATCAAATTTATAATATAGGAAAGTAACGTTTTTGGAAGTGAGAAGTGAGAAAAGGAAGGGATCCCTCCTTAATAAGGAACTTCTTCCTTTTCTTCCAAAAATGTTACAAATTAGTAACATTTTTGAAACATAATTGTTACAAAACTATTGTAAAATATGAAATATAAATTACCGATCGGCGTAGTTTGGTTTTCCCAACCTTTCCGGACTATGTCGGTCGATTACATATATTCTTAATAATGTGATATTTGTTGCTCTCCACCGTACTGGTATGGAGGGCTCTTTTGTGTGTTAGCGTTATGTTTTTGCTGGGATGATTGGACGATTGGGGAATTTAAATGATTGTCATACGTCCATTATGCTGCAGAAGTTCAAGAAGATAGGTATCTAAATTCATTTATAAGTAGGTTAAGCGTTGGCAATATTTTACCATTAATTATGACTAGAATAAAGTAAAAAAACATAGCAAAAAACATAGCAAAAAACAAGCGTAAAAAACGCTGTACAAAGCACGGCAACGCTTTACAAAACTGGAATTTAAAAGTACAATAATAAAGTGCTAAAAAGTGACTTGTGCTACTATATAGAAGAATTTCCGTAAATTTGGTTCCGTTAATGAAACTTGGTAGTCGGTTTCGCGTCCAATTTGCGGCTTTGTTTTTCTACAGACAGCTTTTGCCTAAACAGAGAGCCCGGTAATGAGCCAGGCATGATAACGGAGGTTTCCAGCTATTATGGGACTTGGCGGAAGCCGGGTTTTTTACTTTTTTGGGACAAGACGGGTGCTGGATAGGTATGGTCATAAAAGACACTGTAGCCAGGATTGCTGAGTGAGGAAGGAGGACGTGGTATGGTGCCGGTGAGAACGCGTGTACGGTTCGTGGAAACCGACGTTATGGGGGTAGTGCATCACTCCAATTATTTTCACTGGTTTGAAATGGGGCGGGTGGAATATATGCGTCAGGCCGGTGTATTATTACCGGAGCTGATGGCTGAAGGAATTTTGTTTCCTATTAGCGATGTGAGTTGCCAGTATCGGGCTTCGGCGAAGTTCGATGACTGGGTTATAATTGAAACGACATTAGTGGATTTAAGCAAGGTTAAGATGATATTTAATTATCGGGTGGTAAGAGAAGACGACGGGGTACTTTTAGCAACCGGCAGCACTAAAAATGCATTTGCTGACGCTAATGGCAAAGTAGTAAGACTGCCGATTCAATATTTTGAACGGTTGAAGGCGAAATTTTCTGATGAGACTGTTGGCAGCTAGGTGATGAATAGGGGACAGCATATAATGGGAATGATTAGTTTAGGGTAGCGAATGCGTGCTATACTATTTGGGCATCAGGCATAGAATAGATGGCGCTTAGAGAGAATATTTCAAGGGAGGTGGCGCCATGAGTACTCCGGCAATTGGTGTTTTTGACTCAGGAATTGGCGGATTGACGGTTGTTAAGGAATTGGCTGCACTTTTGCCGCATGAAAAATTTATTTATTTCGGTGATACAGCCAGAGCACCTTACGGGTCAAGGCCTCCGGCGCAGATTATTGATTTTATGCACCAGATTTTACGATGTTTTGCGTCGAGGGAGGTAAAGCTGGCAGTATATGCCTGTAATACGATGACGGCACTTGGCCTGGAAGAGGCGCGGAACAGGTATTCTTTTTCCTTAGTGGGAATGAGCACTGGGGTGCGTACGGCTTTAAAAGCAACGGTTAACAAGCGGATTGGCGTTATTGCTACTCAGGCTACTATTGCTAGCGGTAAGCACGGTGAATTATTAAAGTTGCTTGATTCCGAGGCGGTTTTATATCCTCAGGCTTGTCCTAAGTTTGTACCATTGATTGAGCAGGGGGAGTTTACTGGATCGGCGATTGAGGCAGCAGCCCTGGAATATTTAGCGCCGCTTAAAGCTGCTAAGGTTGATACGATTATTTTAGGTTGCACTCATTATCCAATAATTAGTCCAATTATCAAGGAAATTATGGGGCCTTCGGTAAATTTGGTTGATCCGGCAGGTGAAACTGCGGTTGATGCTAGGGATACGTTGATTAGGATGGGGCTTAAAGCCGAAAGTGGTGCGGGGACGGTGCGAATTGGTTTTTCCGGTGATTCGCTTAGAACCGAGGAACTTGCGGCTAGTATTCTTGGTGATAGGAAGTGTGAATGTATTCAGATGAATTTAGAGGACTATGTAGTTTGCTGAGGTAGTAGTGTTGATAGGAGATGGAGGCGTTTTTGGTGGGAATAGTGGAGTTAGTGGTATCAATTATTATTGTTTTAGTTGCAGTTGCACTGGTAATATGGCTTTATTTTATCCGGCAGGGCGATGCCGAATTTGAATTTCTGGTGGATCAGCGCACTGGCTTAAAGTTGGATAGCATTAATTCTAATGTTGCAGTTTTTTCTTGTAAGGTACCGTTTGTGAACAAAGGCATGCAAGATGGCACAATTATGGATTGTTATACGCGGCATCTTTTACCCAGGGAGCAGTATGACGGTGTGGAACTGGCTTCGTGGCTGGCAGTAGAGACTAGGCCACGCAATGACGGTTATTTTGAGGCGCTAATTGTTCCCAAGACGACCGGTGAGACTCTGGATATTACCTTAAAGTTTACGGCTAAGGATAATGATATCAAGGTTGCGTTGGCCGATATGGTTGATTTTTCGCTGGATATTGTATATCAAGTAGTGGCCCGGAGAGAGTGGTATATTGCAAAGCAACGAATGATTGTTGTTGCAGACGAGCTTATTCAGGCCCTTAACGCCGAAACTACGAGGGCATAGGAGGATAGGATGAATATGGAACTGGAACTTATTCCGGTTAAGACCCGGATTCTGACTCCCAAGGATGATATTGTTGATACTATTGAAAAGTATGCTAAGGATATGATTGGGCCGGATGATGTAGTGTCGGTGGCCGAAAGTGTGGTAGCGATTACCCAAGGTCGTATTACCAGCCCTGAAGAGCTTGCTCCATGTTTTTTAGCGAAAGTTATGTGTCGGTTTGTACCACAGAAAGGCAGTCTGTCTAGTGTTTACGGTATGCAGGCGGCAATGGCGGTAGAGGGAAAATGGCGCATGGCCTTCGCAATGCTGGCAGGGCTTTTAGCCAAATTGATAGGTCGTAACGGAGTGTTTTATGAGTTAGCTGGGGAACAAGCGGCGCTGATTGATGATGTTACCGGGACAATGCCGCCGTTTGACAAGAGTATTGTCTATGGTCCGCATGATCCGAGTGGGGTAGCCGAAGCCATTAAAGCACGTCTTGGTTGTCACGGGGCGGCGGTGGCTGACGTAAATGATCTGAAACGGGCGGCGGTGCTTGGAGTGACTAAAGGGCTTGAACCTGCGAGTCTATCTAAGATACTGATTGACAATCCTTTTGGCAACGCTAGTCAACGTACACCGATTGTTATCATAAAAAATTACGCTAAGGCTCTAGCAAAGGCCAACGCTTAGCTGGTGCAAAAGAGGGTAGACTACTAAGTACTATCCTCTTTATTATTGCAGAGCAAACGGCTGAGCAATGTACGCACAGGAAGCGGGGAAGAAAGATGTTGCTGGGCATTGATGTTGGTGGAACATTCACTGATGCGGTTATTGTAAGTGGAGCGAAAATTTTGGCTCAGGCCAAGGTTGTTACAACTCATGGAAACCTTATGTACGGGCTGCTGGCAGCTTTGGATAAGGTACTGGTTGGCTTAGATATCAGACGATTGGATCGGGTAGCGCTATCAACAACTATTGTCACCAATGCAGTGGTAGAGGGAAAAACTGACCGAGTAGGGCTTTTATTAATGCCTGGGCCGGGCATGGATATTACCAAGTTGGTGCCGATAGAGCCCTATATATTGTCTGGCTATATCGATCACCGTGGCAGGGAAGTGGTGAAACCATCTAGCAGTGAGGTGGAGGATGTCTGTCGACAGTTAAGCGGTACTGATGTGTTTGCTGTGGCCGGAAAATTTGCAGTGCGCAATCCGCGGGGTGAACAGGCTGTTGGAGAGCAGCTTGCTCGTTTAGCTGTGCCTGCTTATGTAACGTTTGGATCGACGGTTTCGGGGACGTTGAACTTCTGGCGGCGAGTTAATTCAGCCTACTATAATTCAGCGGTGTGGCGTCATTTTGGACGGTTTGCGTTTGCGGTTAGGCAGGCGCTTGCTGACCGTGGTGTTGTTGCGCCGGTGTATGTACTTAAGGCTGACGGCGGCACTTTGCCGCTGGAGGCAGCTGAAGATTACCCGGTTGAAGCGGTGTTCACTGGACCGGCAGCCAGTGTACTGGGAATTATGGCTCTGGCGGCGCCTGAGGGAGAGGCTGTTACACTGGATATTGGTGGCACTACGACGGATATTGCTTTGTGGAAGGATGGCTTACCGTTGTTCGCTGAACGGGGGGCAGTGATAAATGGCTACCCCACTTCAGTGAGGTCTTTTTGGCTCAATTCAGTAGGAATTGGTGGTGACAGTTTTGTTCGGTGGGAGGAAGGCTTATTGGTGGTAGGACCAATGCGTAAGGGGCCGCCGATGGCAGTGGGTGGTCCTGTCCCTACGGTGGCCGATGCAATGATTGTTGCTGGTGTTACCGCTTTTGGCGACCGTGACAAAGCGTGGGCCGCTATGAGGCAACTGGCTGTAAATGGTGAAGAAACGAAGGGGTTAGCATGTCAGGTGCTGACGGCAGCGGCAGAGAAGATTGTGCAGGCCGTGAAAAGGATGATTGAAGCTCGGGCAGCTGAGCCGGTGTACCGGGTGGAGGATATTGTTTACAGCAAGATTCTTGAACCAAAATCGGTTGTGGGGGTGGGGGGCGCTGCTTGTGGGCTGGCTCCTTTGGTAGCCAAAGGCCTGGGGGTTAGTGCTAGTGTGCCGGAAGGCGCAATGGTGGCTAATGCTGTTGGAGCAGCGGTGGCAAAACCTACGTTGGCGATAACATTGCGGGCGGATACTGAGCGGCGGTATTTTACGGTGGCAGAGCTTGGTCTTCAGAATGAACTTAAAGAGCGGCGCTTTTTGCTTGCTGATGCCCTGGAGGCAGCAAATGGGTACTTAGCGCGGCGGGCCTCTATAGCTGGTATTAGCATTGATGAAGTGGAAACAGTGTATGCTGAGGAGTTCAATTTGGTACGAGGATTTCAGACAGTAGGCAAGATAATTACTTGTCAACAGCAAATCAAGCCAGGCGTGTTTACCAGGGTAAGCATGCGGGAGGATATATAATGGAAGCAAAACCTTTTGGTTTGGTTTTTTTTCCGGCTTTTGACTGGTCTATCAGTCCTACCCATCCTGAGCGGGAAGAACGGCTATTATATACTCGCGATCAAATTTCTGAAGAGGGTCTCTTAGATATCCCCGGAATTCGTGAGTATAAGCCACGGTTGGCTAAAGTAGCTGACGCCGAACGGGTTCATATTGGGGTCCCGGATATTAAGTCCCTGATTACTGATGCGCATCTAGTGTCCGCAGGGGGAGCTATTACTGCCGCCGAGGCATTAATGCGGGGGGAGGTAGAACGCGCCTTTGCTTTGGTTCGACCACCAGGACATCATGCTATGCGGGTGGTGCATGGAGCACGGGGGTTCTGTACGATAAATATTGAGGCTATTATGGTAGAATATCTAAGACGCTTTCATGGTGTTGGCCGGGTGGCGATTGTTGACACTGATGTTCATCATGGCGATGGAACTCAGGATATTTATTATCATGACCCGGATACGCTATTTATTTCTTTTCACCAGGACGGACGGACGTTATATCCGGGCAGCGGCTTTACAGATGAGGCCGGAAGTCCACAAGCTCTTGGTACTACTGTTAATTTGCCGCTGCCTCCTGGAACTACAGACGAAGGCATGCATTATGTACTCGATAATCTGGTTTTGCCAATGCTGGACGAATTTGCGCCTGACATAATCATTAATTCTGCCGGGCAGGATAATCATTACAGTGATCCTCTAGCCAGCATGGCTGTGACGGCTCAGGGGTATGCCAGATTGGCCGAGAAGTTGAAGGCCGATATTGCGGTGCTTGAAGGTGGTTATTCAATTGAGGATGCGCTTCCCTATGTAAATACTGGAATTATATTGGCGATGGCCGGCTTGGATTACAGCCGGGTAGTGGAGCCAGACGTTGAACGGGCGCCGCGCCATACAGCCAAGACGGCGGCGTATATTGAGAAGCTTGTGTTAGAACAGTATGCTCTATGGTGTAAAAGGCAAGAATTAAGTCATAAGGCGGTTTTGAAATCTGGAGATTATTGGCAGAGACAGCGTAGCATATATTATGACAGCAGCGATATTGGTGAACGGCAGCTTGAAAATCTGAGATTGTGTCCAGAATGCCAGGGGTTTATGACGGTAGCCACAGAGGCCGAAGGTGGCGATTCGGGTTATAAGTCAGCTTTCGCCGCCGTTATTCCGCGCCAACCCTGCGGTGCCTGCAGACGACAGGCTAAGGACGCAGTGCTGGCAGCTAAGCGAAAGGGCGGTTTTCAGCACTATATTATTCAAGATAAGGAAAACGATTTTATGGAGCGGCTCTGATTGAGGGCGCAAGGAGGCAATTATATATATGATGCGAGTAGACGGACGGCAGGCGGTAGAACTTAGAAAGGTAAAGATAACCCGCAATTACCTAAAGTATGCTGAGGGTTCGGTATTAGTGGAGTTCGGTGATACCAAGGTACTGTGTGCCGCCACGATAGAAGAAAAAGTTCCGCCTTTTCTAAAAGGCAGTGGCGAAGGTTGGATTACAGCGGAGTATTCGCTTTTGCCGCGCTCAACTCAGTCGCGGAATATTCGTGAGGCGGCTAAAGGCAAGTTGACTGGTCGGACGCACGAGATTCAGCGGTTGATTGGTCGGGCACTGAGAAGCGTGACCGATTTGGCAGCACTTGGGGAACGGACGGTTTGGATTGACTGCGATGTCATCCAGGCTGATGGCGGAACCCGTACTGCCTCGATAACCGGGGCATTTATTGCTTTGTTTGATGCTGTTAACGGACTGTATGCCACTAATGATAAAGTATTTCCGATTAAGGATTTCTTAGCGGCGGTCAGTGTTGGTGTGATTGATAACGAGGTGCTCTTAGATATTTGTTATGAAGAAGATAGCCGGGCGATGGTTGATTTCAATTTAGTAATGACTGGAAGCGGCGAGATGGTGGAGGTTCAAGGTACAGGGGAACAACGGCCGTTTAAAAAACAAGAACTTGAGAATGTGCTGGCGGCAGGTGAGCAGGGGATCAATGCTTTGATTGATTATCAGAAGGAGCTCTTAGGGCCGCAGGCTTGGAGGGTTGGGCGTGAAGGATGAAGGAGATTGTA
Source organism: Bacillota bacterium (assembly GCA_017889635.1). Lineage (GTDB taxonomy): Bacteria > Bacillota > Negativicutes > Sporomusales > CTSoil-080 > CTSoil-080. The sequence goes on from JAGGAC010000061.1 coordinate 18,886, forward strand.
GTGGCTACAACAAATCAGGGCAAAGTCAGGGAAATTACCATGGCTTTGTCAGCTTTGCCAGTGAAGGTTGTTTCGTTGACTGAATTAGGTATAGTGCCGGAGGCAAAGGAAACCGGTGAGACCTTTCTTGCAAATGCGGTGTTGAAGGCAACCCATTATTCGCTTATGACTGGCAAAGCTTGTTTAGCTGATGATTCAGGATTAGCGGTGGACGCTTTAAAAGGAGAACCAGGAGTTTATTCCGCCCGGTATGCCGGAGAAAAGGCTACAGATGCAGAATGTAATCAAAAATTACTGAAAGAGCTCGCTGATACTTTTCCTGAGAATCGAACCGCCAGATTTCATTGTGTCTTAGCGTACGTAGACCCTGATGGTACACTTTTAACTACTGAAGGAGTGTGCGAGGGAGTAATTTTGCAAGAGGAACGCGGTACGGGTGGTTTTGGTTATGATCCGCTGTTTTATATACCAGCGCTGGAAAAAACTTTAGCTGAGTTATCGGCTGATGAGAAAAATGCTATTAGTCACCGGGGGCAGGCAGTGCGGAATATGGTGGCTAAATTTAAGAGGTATTTCGATGAGAATCGGTGTGATTAGTGATACTCATGGTAATAAGGCCTCAATCGAACAGGCGGTGACAGTGGCTGGGCCGGTGGAGATGTGGTTGCATGCAGGGGACTTCTGCCGGGATGGCCAGTATTTGAAAAGTTATACTGGTCTTCCTGTAACCGCCACGGCTGGTAATTGCGATGCAAATCCGGTTGCCAAGTTTGATGAGTTTATTGAGGTTGCAGGGAAAAAAATTTGGTTGACTCATGGACATCGTTATCAGGATAGAAGTCGTAGTGATGAACTTGTTTGGTGGGCGCGTCAATTCGGGGTTGATGTTGTTATTTATGGTCATTCGCATATACCTGATATAACTTGGGCCGATGGTCTGCTTGTCTTTAATCCGGGTAGTGCAGCGCAGCCTCGCAGTGCTTCTGGAAGAAGCTGCGGGTTGCTGGTCATTGAAAATGGCGTGGTTGGTGCGTCAATTTATAGCATATAAATCAGGCAGATAAAAAAGAAAATTTTGCTTTTTCTTATAAGTTTTTTGTGCTATACTATTTATTGTATATACTACTATAATAAGATAGTTGTAAAGACGTTTTGGATCATCAACATCGTCGTAGGTCGATTTTTCGGCCTACGACGAATGCATATATATCCATTGCCAGAAAATTTACACGAAAGAAGGTAGATTTATGAAGAAGACCAAAACAATGGATGGCAACACCGCAGCGGCCCATGTGTCGTATGCGTTTACTGAAGTTGCGGCCATCTACCCGATTACTCCGTCTTCGCCTATGGCGGAGCATGTTGACGAGTGGGTTGCAGAGGGACGAAAGAATATCTTCGGGCAGCCGGTTAAGGTTGTGGAAATGCAGTCAGAAGGCGGCGCGGCCGGTGCAGTGCATGGCTCGTTGCAGGCAGGTGCTCTTACTACTACTTATACCGCATCCCAGGGTTTGCTATTGATGATTCCTAATATGTATAAAATAGCCGGTGAACTTCTGCCAGCGGTATTTCATGTTAGTGCAAGGGCGTTGGCTGCTAATTCACTTAATATTTTTGGCGATCATCAGGATGTTATGGCCGCAAGGCAAGCGGGCTTTGCGCTTTTGGCAGGAAGCAGTGTGCAGCAGGTTATGGACTTGAGCGCGGTTGCTCATTTATCAGCAATCAAGGGACGAGTACCATTTGTTAACTTTTTTGACGGTTTCAGAACTTCGCATGAAGTTCAGAAGATTGAAGTACTGGACTACGATGATTTAGCTAAGTTGGTGGACAAAGATGCTCTTGACGCTTTCCGCCGTCGAGCTCTCAATCCTGATCATCCGGTAGTCAGAGGTACAGCTCAGAACCCGGATATCTATTTCCAGGAACGTGAAGTATCTAATAAATTTTATGATTCCATACCGGCTATTGTTGAAGATTATATGGCCGAGATCAAAAAATTGACCGGTCGGGAATATCATCTATTCAATTATTACGGTGCTGATGATGCTGAACGGATAATTATCGCAATGGGTTCAGTGTGTGAAGCAATCGAAGAAACAGTGGATTATCTTAATGCTAAAGGGGAAAAGGTCGGTCTTTTGACTGTTCATTTATACCGGCCATTTTCATTGGAACATTTCTTTAAATACATACCCCAAACAGTAAAGAAAGTTGCTGTGCTTGACCGGACTAAAGAGCCGGGGGCGCTTGCCGAGCCGCTTTATCTTGATGTGAAAAGTGCCTTCTATGGGAAGGGATGGCAGCCGATTATTGTTGGCGGTCGTTATGGTCTGGGTTCTAAGGATGTTGTTCCGTCGCATATTGTGTCGGTTTTCGAGAACCTAAAACAGGACCAGCCTAAAGATAAGTTTACGGTCAGCATTGTCGATGATGTTACTAACACCTCACTTCCTATCGGGAAGGATGTTGACACTACTCCTGCCGGGACTACAGCATGCAAATTCTGGGGCTTAGGTTCAGACGGTACTGTTGGGGCAAACAAAAGTGCAATCAAAATAATTGGTGATCATACCAGCATGTATGCTCAAGGCTATTTTGCATATGATTCCAAGAAGTCTGGTGGCATTACGGTGTCTCACCTCAGGTTTGGCAAAAAGCCAATTAAATCGCCATATCTCATAAATAAAGCCGATTTTGTAGCCTGTCATAACCAGTCTTATGTGCTAAAGTATAATGTACTTGAAGGGCTTAAGCCTGGCGGTGTTTTCCTGCTTAACTGTACATGGAATCAGGCCGAGCTTGACGGGAATTTGCCATCGGCAATGAAACGGTATATCGCTGATAACAATATCAATTTTTATACCATGGATGCAGTGAAGATCGCCCAGGAAATTGGTTTGGGCGGACGCATCAATATGATTATGCAATCCGCGTTCTTTAAACTGGCTAACATTATTCCTGTTGATGAGGCTATCGGTTATCTCAAACAGGCAGTAATTGATTCCTATGGCAGCAAAGGTCAGAAAATTATTGACATGAATAACGCTGCTATTGACCGCGGTGTTGAAGCATTGGTAAAAGTTAATGTTCCTCCGACATGGAGAGGGGTTCAGGATGAGGCGGCCGCTGCTAGCGATGCGCCAGCATTTATCAAGAATATTCTTATTCCGATGAATCGTCAGGAGGGAGATAATCTGCCGGTAAGCGCCTTTGTGGGCATGGAAGATGGCACTTTCCCTGTGGGTACTTCGGCTTACGAGAAACGCGGTATTGCTATTAGTGTTCCTGAGTGGCAAATGGAACACTGTATTCAATGTAACCAATGCTCGTATGTATGTCCTCATGCTGCTGTTCGACCGGTGCTGGCCAGTGAAGCGGAAATGAAGGCTGCCTCGGATGGATTTACAGCCAAAGCGGCTGTTGGTGCCAAGGACTATAGTTTCCGGATTGCTGTTTCACCGCTGGATTGTGTGGGTTGTGGCAACTGTGCCCAGGTTTGTCCTTCGAAGGAAAAAGCGCTTATTATGAAACCAATTGCTACTCAGTTGGAGCAGGCTTCTTTGTGGGATTATGCTATGTCGTTGTCGCCGAAAACTAACCCTATGAATAAGGAAACGGTGAAAGGCAGCCAGTTTGAGCAGCCACTTCTCGAGTTTTCCGGCGCTTGTGCTGGATGTGGTGAAACTCCATATGCCAAGCTTATTACTCAGTTATTTGGTGACCGTATGATGATTGCTAATGCTACTGGTTGTTCGTCAATTTGGGGTGCTAGTACACCTTCGATGCCTTATACTACCAATCATCGCGGTCACGGTCCATCCTGGGCTAATTCGCTGTTTGAAGATAATGCTGAATTCGGCCTGGGCATGTTCACTGGTGCGAAACAGGTTAGAGAAGGCCTAGCAAAACAAATCAGCGAGGCCCTGAAACTTGGTGTAAGCAGTGAGCTAAAAGCCGCAATGGAAGAATGGTTGGAAAATAGGAACAACGGTAAGGGTTCGAGGGAGAGAGCAGATAAGCTTATAGGCATATTAGAGACGGAAAAAGATAATTTGTCGCTCTTAGATGAGATCTACAATAATAGAGACTTCCTTGTTAAAAGGTCACAATGGATCTTTGGCGGCGATGGCTGGGCCTACGACATTGGTTATGGCGGTCTAGATCATGTGCTTGCAAGTAATGAAGATGTCAATGTATTTGTATTTGATACTGAAGTTTACTCCAATACTGGTGGTCAGGCATCTAAATCGACACCAACTGCTGCTATTGCTAAGTTCGCTGCCAGTGGCAAGCAAACTAAAAAGAAAGATTTGGGCATGATGGCTATGAGCTATGGCTATGTTTATGTGGCTCAGATTTCAATGGGGGCGGACAAAAACCAGACGCTTAAAGCAATTGCCGAGGCCGAAGCTTATCCCGGACCATCGCTTATTATTGCCTATGCGCCGTGTATCAACCACGGTCTGAAAGCCGGTATGGGTAACAGTCAATTGGAAGCAAAAAAAGCGGTTGATTCCGGTTATTGGGCAATGTATCGTTACAATCCGATGTTGGCGAACGAGGGTAAAAACCCATTCAGTCTGGATTCCAAAGAACCGACAGCTGATATAAGAGAGTTCCTGATGGGTGAAGTTCGATACTCATCGCTAAAACAGCAATTTCCGGAGCAGGCTGAGGGCTTGTTTAACAAGACGGCGAAAGACGCGGCCGAACGGCTGGATTCTTATCGTCGGTTAGCTAAGACTTATGAGGAAGCTGCTGCTGCTAAGAAATAACTATTGTAATAACTAAAACAGGGCTGACGCTTCGGTGTCGGCCCTGTATAATTTTACCATTTATCTTGTAGTAATTTGGAAGATTGGTTATAATTGACTTGAAAACTACAACAAGCATTGAGTGCCAAGCTATGTATAATAATGTTATGGTGGATGAGGACAATACTAAAAAATTGTATGTAATACCTTGGAGGATGGGAAGGGTTGGTAAAATGAGGGTGATTGCGGCTGATGATGTGGCTACGGCGGTGGCTGATCTTGCTGCCAAGGCAAATTATTATTTACCTGAGGACATTTATGGCGAAATTGTGAAAATGAGGAACAAGGAAGAGTCAGGTCTTGGCAAGGAACTTATGCTCCAGTTGCTGGAAAATGCCGCAATTGCTGCCAGAGATAATGTTCCAATCTGTCAAGATACCGGGATGGCGGTGGTTTTTTTGGAGCTTGGGCAGGAGGTTCATATTGATGGCGATTTGACGCTCGCGGTGAATCGTGGAATTGCTCAAGGCTATGGCGATAGTTATTTGCGTAAATCAGTGGTTAGTGATCCTCTATTTATACGAAAAAATACCGGAGATAATACACCAGCAGTGATGCATGTTTCAATTGTGTCTGGTGATAAGTTAAAAATAATACTAGCCCCCAAAGGATTTGGCAGTGAAAATATGAGTGCCGTGAGGATGTTAAAACCGTCAGACGGAATCGATGGGGTTAAGAAGTTTACAATTGACACAGTGCTGGCCGCTGGAGCCAATCCCTGTCCGCCTATTGTGATTGGCATGGGTCTTGGGGGTACGATGGAGAAAGCGGCTCTGCTGGCTAAGCAGGCGCTATTAAGACCGATAAACCGTCGTAACTCTAATCCTGACTATGCTAGTCTGGAAGAGGAACTTCTGGCACTTGTAAATTGGACAGGCGTAGGGCCGCAGGGGTTGGGCGGAACGACAACAGCGCTGGCTGTCAATATTGAATATTATCCAACTCATATAGCTGGCTTGCCAGTGGCTATCAATATTAACTGCCATGCTACCAGGCATGCGGAAATAATATTATAGGGGTGATTGACATGATGCCACAAGCGCGGGTGACGACGCCGTTTACTTTTGAAGCGGCAAGTGCTCTTAAAGCTGGTGACTATGTACTTATTTCTGGCACAGTTTATACTGCACGCGATGCAGCGCATAAGCGGATGTCTGAGGCACTGGCGCGCGGTGAACAGTTGCCAGTAGATTTTTCTGATCAGATTGTATATTATGTTGGTCCATGTCCAGCAAAACCGGGTCAGGTAATTGGTTCAGCGGGGCCGACGACAAGTGGTCGAATGGATGCCTATACTCCACTAATGCTGGAGCAGGGGATGCGCGGAATGATCGGTAAAGGCTATCGTTCGCCGGAAGTGATTGCTGCGATGCAGGCAAAAGGGGCGGTTTATTTTGCTGCTACCGGAGGGGCCGCGGCTTTGATTGCCTCAACAGTAAAAAGCTATGAGGTTGTGGCATATCCTGACTTAGGGGCTGAGGCTATCGCCAAATTGACGGTGGAAAACTTCCCGGCGATAGTGGTGATTGACAGCTGTGGTAATAATTTTTATGAAATGGGACAAAAAAAGTTCTGTAAGTTGGACAGGAATTATTATACTTTCTAATAATATAAGTGAGGCACTGGGCATACGGTTGCAAAGGTGCTAAAAATAGTCTTGACAGCACAGATGGCGAGTGGTATCATAGTTATGTTGCTCATGACAACTGAATAGTTTGTTGACTGAAATAAACTATTATGTAAAATAAGTGTTGACATGAAACGCAACAATATAGTATAATATGTCTTGCGGTTAACGGGGCGTGGCTCAGTTTGGTAGAGCACCTGGCTTGGGACCAGGGGGTCGCAGGTTCAAATCCTGCCGCTCCGACCACAAAATATATTATTAACATGCGGGTGTAGCTCAATGGTAGAGTCCCAGCCTTCCAAGCTGGCTGCGTGGGTTCGATTCCCATCACCCGCTCCAGACTTTAAAAGCGTAGGACGGTTCATAATGTGAGCCGTCTCTTGTATTTTACAATGGGTTTTAGGCAAGGAGTTGCTGCTAAGTGAGGGGTAGGCAACGAAAAGGGACCGGTGATGCCGAGACAAGGAAACTGATGATTCAGTTTAGGTGTCCAAAATGTAACCGCGATCTGGTGTGGGCTTACGAGACAGCTAGTGTTTATTGCCGAATGTGTGACCGGTGGATTCGGGCTAGTCAGTTAAAAAAGATTAATCCAGCGAAGCTTGATCCGGATCAAGCTCAACTCTTGTTGTTTTTATAAAGTTACTTGGGGGATTATGGCAAGTCAAGTGTATTGCCGATAACTTACTAACAGCAAAGATTCTATTGACAAGTGTTTATGTTAATGCTATAATTTTTCTTGTTCTTTAGTGGAACTCTATACGACAAAAGTGCTGCTAAAGTGAAAAATAGCAATAATGATATAATGTCCTGGTAGCTCAGCTGGATAGAGCAACGGCCTTCTAAGCCGTGGGTCGGGGGTTCGAATCCCTCCCAGGACGCCAGTAAAATCAGGGGTCGGCGAATGTGCTGACCCTTTAAATATGCCCGTAGGTGTGCAATTATAAAAAACACCCTTAAAATAGGGTGTTTTTTTATTTTAATAAGGCATTTGCAATTTTATTAGCAATCCGTCTTGAGTTCTCTGGAATGGCATGGCCGTAAATATCTAATGTGGTTGATACCCTTGGCATGTCCTAATGCCCTGGATACGTCTATAATCGGTACTCCGGCGGCCAGGAGGGTAGTTGCATAAGTGTGGCGCAGGACATGAAAGTTCTTCGACGGGAATTGCTTCCAACCCTTTTGTTCTTTGCGACAGTTTTCCAAGAATTTCATCTAGTAGCTTTTTTGTACTCATCGGTTTAGCGATAAAATTATTTTTGCAAAATTCCGCATCCATCTGGAGAAGTGTTTTAAGAAATTCCGCGGAAATATCGTAGTTTTGTTTGCTATTACAAAAACTAAGTTATGCGCCTCGTTATGTTTCTGGCTTTCTAGTTCTTTGAGCGCGGCTACAATTTGTGCAGGAATAGAAATTCTGCGTTTACCCTTTTCCGTTTCTGGCGGTTCAGAAATAAATCCTCTTTTATTTGTCGATTGAAGATTTTGACGAACATGCACAACAACGCAAGTATTTAGTCAATGTCTTGCCAGCGGACACCAAGGAGTTTATCTAAACGCATTCCACTAGTTACAGCTAATATAAAGATGGGATAAAACCATTAGTTTTGGCTGTACGCAGAAGCAAATCGATTTCATCAGGTGTAAATATTTAACTAAGAGGCGCTGTTCGTTTAACCAGTCCGGGACGATTCTTTAATTTTTTGTTTTTGCTTAACCAATAAGTATATTCAATTTGCAAATGCTTATCATTAGAACATAAACGTATAAAGCATAAAGAATTGGTATGATTTCTCAGATGAGCCGACCAAGCCATAACCCATTTTGGTCTTTTTCAAGGACTTGGAAGACGTTCCTAAAATGTTATAAGGGTTTTCATTTGAGTGATAATGACTAAGCCGTAAGGGAGAGTTCGTGGATATTGATGCCTCTTCATTTGTAGGATGTTTTGTTAATGTGAGTCGAACTCGTAGTGGGAAGGTCGGACTTCCTAGAAAAGAGTTACTCATTTATGGGGTGATATTCTTTATACATATTCTAGGAGAGAGGCTAGATATAGAAATTTACCGAAATAATTTTATACAATATTTAAATGTGCTGGTTTAGCTATAAAAGATGGGCTCAGACTTCAGTATTCTAGAGGCCACGATGTTATCTCAGGGCATTTTTTATAAATACTGAGGCTTTAATATTTTGTAGAATTATAACATAGCAATGCAAATAACTCTGGGCTTTGTTTACCGGGAGTTATTTATATAGCGACGTCTGATCCTTTTTGATGGATAGGGGGAGTAATATTGACTTTGGCGTAGCAATGGCGCAACGAATTGCTACGAAGGGGATAAAAAATGGTATGAAAAGAAAAGGCTGATTATTGTCTGAAGTCCTTGCAATATATAGGGTTGTGAGATGGCGCAATGGATAGCCTGTATAGTCTAAAATCGGCCTGACTGGGCCTTCTAAGCCGTTGGTCAGGGGGGGCGAATCCTTCCCAAGACGCCTAGCCCGCGGGTCGTGTGCAGTCGGTCTTTTAGTCAAGTGGGCGCGGTACTTAAAAATAAGGCTGGCTTTTTTCTATCTGTAGGTTATACAATTTACCGATTTAGTCCGCTGTTTTTTGGTCATTGCCGGGAATGGCGTGACCGTGGTAGTGCTGTTTTGCAAGGACACTAACGGGCAAATACCTCGAATTTCTAGGCTACATGAATATAGCGAAGAAATACGAGGCATTTCATTTACGTTAAGTTATTAAACTGCCGTGGTGGTTTCTCTTGAATAGCCTGTATTACTAAAAATATTTATTTCTACTCTTTCCCTTTGCGTAGGTCGTCCTGAATTTCTCCTGTGCTTTTTTCCTTAGAGTAATTTACCATCGCCGTATTAGAAATATTCTTATCAAATTCGATATCATCGCCACCCTGGGTATTGATTGCCAATGTTATCACTTCCACCATTATTTTTCCCTATACGAAATCGTAAATGCTAAAGTAAATGTGGGAAATGCTGCATAAGAAAAAACACATGCAGGATAAGTGGCATGTGTTTGACGTTGAAGGTTGTTGGTTTATATAAAAGTAAAAAAGTCAGGGTTAAGACTATTTGACCCTAGCTTTTAATGTTAGATTTATTAGGGGTGGGGAACTGGCTAATGCGGGGTTGGTCTGTGGTTGTGTTGCGGTGGTTGCGGCTCAGGTGTGCTTCGTGGATGCAATTTGGTAGATGATTAGTTTCAGTTCTATATCATGAGGAGATAGAGGATTGAAGATACCAGATTATAAATTTACGATAAAAATAACTAGAATGTCGAAGTGTCAGTTTGATAGGAAGGTTTTACGCTGAGCAATAAATTAAAAAATTTTCGACATAAATATGAAATGAATCAACTATATGATAGCTGGGTTGATAGAAGAGGTTTCGGAGTAATTTCCGGGACTTTTTTATTTATATACGCAAAATAGCCAAATCTATTTTTTAAGCGTATCAAATTCTCATTTTGTAACTTACACAATCACGATAAGATATTATTTAGCAATTTATTAAAAAAGATAAGCAATGACGTATCATAAAAGTGTCGTAAATCGTGGAAATCATTGAACTTACTGGTGGTTGCTGTAAAAATATTAGTGGGGCCCCTTAAATTTGCAAATAAAATTTAAGGAGGAGATTATTTAATGAGTAACCTATCAGAAAACCTAACAGCAGCAATGAAACAGAGATTATTGAAGAGTATAGTGACACATACCGAGTTGTAGTTGTGGAAACGACAGAAACGGATGGACAATGTATATTGCTTTTTGATGATACAAATAAAGTTCAATATATTGTCACTCGTGGAAGTTCTAATTTGGAGAATTGGATTAAGGATGCGGAGTATATAAAAACGTTAGATGATAAAACAGGTATTTATATGCATAGTGGTTTTTTAGAGTCAGCTATTGAAATCTATGATAATATCTCGTCGGATTTAAACACGGAATATATTACTTATTTAACTGGTCATTCTTTGGGCGGAGCAATAACTGTTATTCTACATCTATATTTACTTAAAGATGGTTTTACTATTAAGCAGAGTGTTACTTTTGGGCAGCCTATGATTACTAATTATGCTGGGGTATGTGAATATCGTAGTATTCCTTTACTGAGAGTAGTTAATAAAAAGGATTTAATTCCGTTGTTACCACCACTAACGCTTGTAAGCAGTGAAACTGGGGCTTATCGTCATTTGGGTGAAGAGACAATACTACTTAATAGTATCTATTATTGCAATTTAGACGAAACAAGTGCTGAAGAGCCTGATGTATCAGATTATTGGGCAAACTTATTAAAAGGAGAGACGAGTATAGCAGATCATTATATAGACGATTATATTAGCACTATACAAGCTAAACTAACTGAAGCTACGGAAGTCGCATATAGTGAACGTGAAAATTATTTGGAGTAGAATTTAGCTGTTTGTTGCAAATGGTATGATGGTTTGGAAATCCTAGAGTCCAATTGATGCTACTTATATTCGAAAAAAGAGCCTTATGACTCCTTTTTATTATGCCAAAATAAAGTGGGAATTATAGCAAAGAGTCGTTGATGATTGTTGAAATGCTAAGTAGGCATAGATAATGGAGAGTATGAATATCTAAGATAAAAAAACAATGGCTACCACAAAATTGTGGTAGCCATTGTTTGCCCTGAATAGATATTTCGAAGCATAAGTATATTATATAATTATTGTCTTCGTGTCACTTGGTGACACGGATGTCGGTTCTCCTCTAGGCGACAGTCAGTACAATTGCACCAGTATGTGTTGTACCGGCAACAATCGACGTGTCAGTACCGTCAACCGTCATGGAGATGCTGTATCCGTCGGGAGCGGTAATCGCTGAATCAGAGTCAACCGTAAGTGAGGTGAGATAAGAAGTGTTGGTCACTGTCCAAGTGGAGCCGGAGTTCAAAATGACGATAGCTCCGTTGTTAATTGCCGCACGAGGAGTATTTGTAACCTCGCCCAGTTCCTTGTATTCCGAAGAACTGATAGTGGCAACGCGGTGATGGGCTTCGGTTGACGAGATAATGCCAGTGAGATTGGCGTTATCAAGGGTAACAACCATGTTCTGCTTGGTGGTACTTGAACTAGTCCATCCTGTCGAGTTATAGCAGTCTCCCGTTAAGGTGATATTGCTAAGGTTTAGTGCCGCAGCGTCGGTAGTTGAGGTAAGATAAAATGACGTATCCGCTGTTGGGGTGTCGGTGGTCCCGTAATAAGGATCGGTATAAGTGGCGGTGTTGGTCATATCGGAGGCCATCCCTGGATCGTCATCGTCCATTACTTGCAAAATAATCCCGTTTTCGGGTTTGATCTTGGCGCCATTGGAACCGTCGATGGTAATGGTGATGGCCTTGGAGCTCTTAGCAAGGAAGGTGGTTTCAGTGGTGTTGATCTCTGTACCGCCGGCTACATCTACCGTGCCGCCGGAACTATGCCACATTACACCGAAGCGGTCCGAGTTGATAATCGTCGGTTGCGGGGAAATGGCAGCAAGTTCTTCAGCGGTGAGGCCAAGGGGTATGCTGGTATTAAGTGCTGCAACATTATCGGCTGAACTGTCATCGAAGTAGATATAGCCGTTATTGCTGATGACCGCGTAGCTGCCCACATTGAATACGCAGCCATAGAGATACTCGGAGGGATTACCATCGGCATAGGTGCCGTAGCCTTCATTGCCTGAAGGGATAGAAATTGTACAGTTAATTGCGCTAAGTGTTTGGTTGGAGCCGGAATCGGTGGAAAGAACTCCCCAGCCATCGGAGGTGATGGAGGAATTGATGTAAGTAGCTTTGGTGTTGGCACCAAGCACATTGGTGGCACGGACGTTGTAAGAACCGTCGATGCCCAGCATCCAAGGTACCGACCTCATATAGAGCGGATAGACGGTTTGTACATAATCTGCCGGAAACGTTCCGTTCTTAGTATAGATACTGGAATTTTTGACAATCACATTACTTCCATCACCGGCGATTACCCCAGTGCGGACCACGCCCTGGTTGACAATGTTGATGTTATTCAAAACCAGAGTAGTGTCGGTTCCGGTGCCCATAACGGCAGCGCCGTCGCCGACAAAATCGCAGCGCCCGTTGCCGTCAAGATTGATTTTGACGTTATCGATTGTGTAGCTTCCCCCGGCAACGTAGATGCCGTTGAAGCACTCGCCTGTTGAGGAGATTGTGAAGTCCTCAAGAGAAGAGGCGGTCGGCACTTGGCCGACGACTGCTGAAAGGACGGATAAATCTTCATTAATGCCGTCCGCATCGAGATAGAGGGCCTCACGAATCGGGAAGTCCAAGTCAAAGAATGTCAGCGTGTTAGACTCTGTCACCGTGAGCACAATATCACCACTGTAAGAACCGGCGACAAACACCGTGTCAGTCCCCTTTGTTGTCTCCAGTTCTTGCCCTGTTTCGACTCCGTCGACCGTCATGGTCAGGCTATAGCCATCTGGAGCCACAAGATTG
>JAGGAC010000120.1 GCA_017889635.1 Bacillota bacterium
CCGCTTGCAATTTTTGCAGGAGCGCATTAAAGTCGACTTTCAATTCTTCCACCGTGCTTGCGCTGCTCTTTTCCTGAAAGCTCGCGCTTGTTAGTGGTGCTCCGTTTAGCAAAATCACTCCTTCAGGTGTAATTTCAATAATACCACGGACTACCCATCTGTCCCCACCTTGATCGGAGTAGTTTTTTGTCAGCCTCATTCCACACCTACGCTTTCATTTGCAGTACTTTTATAGCTTCGGGTAAAATAAGTTTCCCATCTACCCGCTGGGTTGCTTTAAAACCGACTTGACCCGTTACAGCAAATAGTTCATTCAGCCTTTGGAAGCTTCTTCCCTGCCTGTCGGCTACCCAATAGTAACTAAAGTCACCAAAGGCGATAACTTTGGCAGATGCTGCAAGTGAAGGTACATAGGCTGAGGTTTTTACCGGACGGCTAAATAAGGTATCCGGCTCCCCTGCCGTCACTGATGGCTGCCAAAGATACTGCCCATTCCCGTCTTTAAGTTTTCGTATAGCTTTAACGGTAGCGTCATTGGTGACAAACACAGCACTTTTCCGATAAGGTGATTTTAAGGAATAGTATAGATCCATAATTTCATCAAACGTAATGGTCGTGGTACTGGCTGCCATAACCCCAACTCCGGCTCCAGCCGTGTTGTGAAAAATACCCGTCGGTTTTCCTGAGCCATCCCCAACAAAGAAAGCTTCCTCTTCCTTGGCTCCCATCCTCCTAGCAAATTCCCTGGCAATATATTGCTCCAGATTAAACACGTTGTCGTTTAGAAGCTCCTCGGAAACTTTAATTAGCGTGGCTAGTTTATATACGCCAATGGATACTTGTCCAAAAGCATCATCTGATTCCGGTATTACAGCTTCTTCTTCCACCCAGGAAGCCGTGCCTTTTGATGCGACTACCGGTATTTTTTTGTCCCCAGAGGAGGTGGTAATAACCTTAGCAATTTGCCGAAACAAGTTTTCTTCCTGTAAAGCTTCCAACAGCGTACGTTCAAATTCATCCGGCACCAGGTAACCGCCTTCACTGTCAGTACCGACTTGCAGCGCATTGTGTACGGAAAAGTTAGGCTTACTCCGCATCGCGGTCCAAAAGGCTTGGGTATATTCCTTGGTAGCTCGAACTGGCTTTTCCGGTTCCTGCACTACATTGGGCTGATTGGTAATGGGCGAAGTGATTGCTTTTGATAGCTCCAGATCCAAAACCGCTTGCCGTTCTAACCGTTCAATTTCTTTGCCTAAATTCACTACATCCTGTTCCATTTTTTCATAGGTTGATGTATCTTCGGCGGATAACAGTCCATTGTCGTTTCGGCGGCTGTCTAAAAATGCCTTGGTACTCTCTCGTAGATGGTTTTAGTAACTGAAGCCGAGTCAAAAGTTCTTTATGAGGCATACCAACAGGAACAATTGGTTCAGGTTTATCTTTGGGGAGTTTCCGTAGTAAGGCATTGGTAACCGTGGATTTATCAAAAATAAAACCCTCTGCCGCTTCACCCTGTTCGGGTGCGTAAAGGATTTTATCAGCAAAACCTAGTTCAACTGCCTTTTGTGCGCTAAACCAAGTTTCTGCATCCATCATATTGGATAGTTTGGCTCTGGATATCCCGGTTCGCTGTTCATAAGCATTTAAAATGCCCTCTTTTACTTCTCCCAGCATCTTTATAGCGCCTTGAAAATCAGCAGCTTCCCCAAACATCATGGTAGCTGGATTATGAATCATCATCATAGCTACCGGTGACATTAGTACTTCATCTCCAGCCATGGCAATGACGGAAGCCGCGCTCGCTGCCAGCCCATCAATTTGGACGGTAACTTTCCCCGTATATTCCTTGAGCATGGTGTAAATTTGACTGGCGGCAAATACATCGCCACCGGGTGAGTTTAGCCAGACAGAGATATCTCCTTGACTTACGGTAAGCTCGGCTTTAAATTTTTTCGGAGTAATATCATCATCAAACCAGCTGTCTTGTGCAATGTATCCGTCAAAATATAGAGTTCTTGTCTCTTCTGTCTCGACCCAGTTCCAAAATTTCTTCATTTGGTTTGCTCCATTTCCTCTTTCCGGTTAGTAGCAAAGGCTCCCGCCTCCGCTAGTTTTGTCATATTGCCGTTAATCAGGTACTGGTCTCCACCTAACTCTGCCGGGATACGATTCAAATTCTCTAATTCCCGGATGTCATTGCTGGATAGCCAGCCGTTTTGCCGTCCCACGGCATAGCCATTCATCCGACTTTGGTAATCCCCGCGAAGAAGTCCATCCACATTGAATTTGACAAAAAGTTTTTGCTTTTCACTCTCGCTAAATAACGCTCGCTGCATAGCCTGTTCCCATCGAACCACCCAGGGATCTAAGGTATACATAACAAATTCCAAGGACTGTTGCTCGATGTTGGAAAAACTAGATTTTTCTAAGTCGCCAATCATGTGCGGCGGAATCCGAAAAATGCGGGCAATTTCATTGAGTTGAAATTTGCGTGTTTCTAAAAATTGTGCTTGTTCCGGTGGTATACCAATGCTTTGGAACTTCATCCCTTCTTCTAACACAGCTACCCGATGAGCATTTGCACTTCCTTGATACACGGCATTCCAGCTATCTCGGACCCGCGCTGGGTCTTTTACTACCCCGGGATGTTCAAGAACGCCACCAGGATTGGCTCCATTGGCGAAGAATTTAGCCCCATATTCTTCGGTGGCGATGGCCATTCCAATAGCGTTTTTGGCCATCGCAATGGGCGAATATCCCACTAATCCATCAAAACCTAAGCCAGGGACATGCAGCACTTCATTACTTCGAAGCGGATAACTTTGTCCATCTTTTTCATATTCGTAATAGATTTGGCTTTGCTTATTGCGCTGCACGGTCATTTTATTAGGTAACAGCGGATAGATCGCTACCACATTGCCGCGTCCATTTCGAATAATCTGGGCATAGGCATTTCCCCATAATAAAAGATGACCCATCAGTGTCTCTCGAAACACGAATGAGGTCATCTCAGGGTTTGGTTCATTATGAAGGAGATAATATAGGGAATGGTCTATGGCCTTTTCCTTGCCACTCGCCGTGTAGCGGAAGGTATTTAACGGGAGCGAGGCTATGGTTTCAGCCAAGATTCGAACACAGGCATATACTGCTGTTGTCTGAAGCGCCGTGCGTTCATTTACGTTTTTTCCGCTGGTAGTTCTTCCAAAGAAAAAGCTACTGGAATTGCTCCACGTGCTGTTTCGCGGACTAGCTCGCGGCAAGAAAAACTTTGATAAAAAAGGGACGTTCATCGATCACCTCCTCAAAATAGGCACAAAAAAAGTCCTGATTCTATCATCAAGACTAATTTTTATTATTTAATCAATTTTTCTTTCTATACAACGCATTACACTCTAACTTATTTCTAGATATTAATACGATCTACAGACATTATCATTTAACACCCCAACTTCTTGTGGCTATATGCTATGCGACTGTAGCTTACTATAGGTCATAGTTATCACCTTGCCTATAAAAAAAGATGTATCAAGCAAACATATACGACATCACAATTTTAATTAATTATTTAGGAAATACTTGAGTAAGCACTTATAAGTATAACTATAATAATAGTATCACGTATTTTGACCCATCTACTATCTGTACTTATAATTTCCTGAACCAGTTCAATAATTTTAACTATTATCTCTGATTTGGTTGAAGGAATAATTACTCCACCTATTGTTATAGACTTATCAGCTGCAATATCTAACGATGCTGCAATATCTTCAATTTGTTCTTCAGAAATACATGTACCGGATTGAAAACTAATATTGCTTGAATTTTTTTCGATTAACTCTGCTATTTTCTCCATTTGAGTTACATCCAAAGAGACTACTCCATCATTCACAAACCTTTGTAAATTAAATACACCATGCATTACACATCATCTCCTTTTTTAATCTTAAAAAATCGAGGATGATTAAATCTATGCAATTAGATTTATATAAATGTCCAAATTATATCATGAATTCTTACAGCTAAGACATCCGAAGTCTGTTTGTGACTAAGAGGCTTGCACAACTCTAATGGTCAGCACAAAAAACAAGGGAAATTGGATCATAAAAATAAAAATTTTATACTTTTCTCATCTTGTATTTTCCATTCATCCATGATATTATTTTTTTGTACCGACGGTCGGTTTAAAAACGAAATGAGGGCTTTCAGATGAGAGTATACAAAAAACATGATATCCGTTTGCAAGAAATTCTAGATGCTGCACAGCAGTTGTTTATCGGCAAGGGTTATGAAGAAACAACTATAAACGATATTCTTAGCAAAGTGCAGATTGGTAAGGGTACATTCTATCATTATTTTACTTCTAAAGAAGAGGTAATGAATGCTGTGATCTATCGTATTGTCGATAATTCCGCTAACCGAGCACGAACAATTGTAGCCGATGCCACCCTGAATGCACACGAAAAATTATTCAATATTATTGTGTCACAAAACATTACCTATACTACCGACAACGACATTATCAAAGAATTGCATCGCCCATCCAATGCGAAAATGCATCAGAAGAGCATCGTCGAAACCATTCGGTCGCTCTCCCCGATTCTAGCCGATGTGGTGCGTCAGGGTATTTCAGAAGGCACTATGCACACCCCTTATCCACAGGAATCGATTGAATTTGTGCTAACAGCCAATCAGTTTATCTTTGATGCAGGTATCTTTCAGTGGCAACCGCAAGATTATCTGTCCCGCGCGCACGCATTCGTTCACATGACTGAGCTTATCTTAGGGACGCAGCCGGGTAGCCTTTTCTTTATTTTGGACTTACTACAAAAGTCTGCTTCTGAGGGCATGGACCACGCACACTAAACCTCTGCGAGTGTGTTCGTTCACAATTCTAAAGCACATTCGCAATGCAAATTCCAACAATATTTTCTGTATTTAAGAAAGCATCAAGCAATTCGCAATGGAGGAATAAATTTATGAACACGAAGGCTTATGGAAAAGACTTCTCCATAATACTCTCCGCACAAATCATATCTATTTTAGGCTCCGCCGTCCTTCGATTTGCACTGGATCTATATGTTCTGGACACGACCGGACGCGCGGATATTTTTGCACTTGTTATTGCACTATCTACCATCCCAGGCATCGTATTCTCGCCGATCGGCGGCGGCATTGCGGATCGTTTTCCTCGCAAAAACCTTTTGATGCTGCTGGACATCTGCAGTAGCGGCATCGTCACCATACTAGTCGTGCTGCTCACACTACATCTTGCATCGGTGCCGGTCATCAGTTTGCTACTTTCTCTACTCTCGCTTGTCAGTGCAATCTATCAGCCTGCCGTACAGGCCAGCATTCCTGCACTAGTACAAGAAGAGCACCTCACCTCAGCCAACGGTATAGTCAGCGCAATTGGCGCACTATCTGGATTACTCGGTCCGGTGCTGGGCGGTGTTCTGTACGGATTTGTGAAGCTAGATACACTGCTTGCCGCCAGTAGTGTGGCTTTCTTACTCGCCGCACTACTTGAAACCCGACTTCACATTCCCTTTACACTGAAACCTCGAGACAATGGACTTTTGCCAGCAATTATAGACGACATCGGTCAGGGATTTCATTATATCCGTCTAAAAAACCCGAAAATATACAAAACCATTCTTATTGCAGCTGCGCTAAATCTGCTGATGTCCCCATTCTTTATCATCGGCTTACCCTACATCCTACGTATCACTCTACACAGCAATGAAACCTTGTACGGCATTGGCATGGGTGTTGGTGAACTGAGCAACATTTTTGGTGCGGTATCAGCTGGATCTCTTTCAAAAAAGCTTCACTTCTCCACGCTGTACCGACAACTGCTGTTGATTGCCGTACTGTTTCTGCCAATGGCCTTTACCTTATCACCCTTGGCACTGCGGCTGGGCTACTGGCCTACCTTCGTCCTGTTCATGCTTTCCGGCGCATGCGTGATATTCTGGATGACAGTAATCTCCGTGTTTGTGATCTCCACTGTTCAAAAAGAGACCCCAAACGATCTTCTAGGTAAAGTGATGGCAATCATTATGGCAGTTGCTCAGTGCGCCGCACCACTTGGTCAAATGCTATATGGCGTGGTATTCGCGCAGTGTGCAAACATGGTCTATCTCCCCGTCCTCGCGGCATGCGCCTTCACGATTGGTATCGCGTACATGGCAAAAGCCTTGCTTTGTAATCCGCTTACGCAATAAGAATATTTACAGCACTAGTATTCCCCGTTCATCATAAGCACTGGCTTTATTCTCGTTTCGAATCGCCCGGTCTAGTGCCATAATAAGCGCCACCGCACCGTCAATACGCTCGGTGCTTTTTTCTTTATCCGGCTTAATTCTGTCTTAATATAAATATTGTCCATCATCCACCGGAGTACAGGGTTGCCACCATGAGAAATATTCTTTTCCAGCGTCAATTTCATAAGCTCCTTCGAAGCTGGTGACATATCCTTATAGCCTTGCCCAAAAGGAACAACCGTAAAACCCATCCCCTCTAAATTTTGCACCATCTGTACAGCACCCCAGCGATCAAAAGCAATTTCTTTAATGTTATATATTGTGTTGAGTTCTTCAATAAAAGCCTCAATAAAGCCATAATGGACTACGTTTCCTTCGGTAGTTTTGATATACCCC
>JAGGAC010000121.1 GCA_017889635.1 Bacillota bacterium
CTTACAGTTGTTGGCGTGTCCACCTGGTTTATGATCTCAGAGTCGCAAATACTATCCTTCAATTCAAATGTTGTAGCACGGTTCCACGCCTCAACAAGTACAGGCACTACCTTAGAATAATCTACCCCCATATATCCGGCTACCGCTTCATAGTTCACTTTATCAATCATGTTAAATTCCTCTTCTCATTTATTATTTTTGTATATGAACAGCCCCATCTCACCCGCTGCCGTTTTCGCTGTCAATGCAACCTTAAAGGTCTATCATCGCAAATGAAATATCATCTGCCTGCTCAAGCATAGCTTTCATACTTATCTCAAATGCTTTGTCGGCAAGTAAGCGTTCCTTCCGACTCAAGCCGTAGTACCGCCACCCAGAAGTAATTAAAAGTCTGTCGCTGTCAGGGTGAAAGTCTGTAAACTCTGCCCTGTCAATTCCTCCACTAGCGTTAATTCGGCCTTTTATAAATTTGTCAAAAACGCTAACTAAATTTATAGTTATTCGATTAAATTTATCATTCGCAGGTTTCTCTCCCCGTGAAATAAAACCTATTTTCCTGTTGTATTCGATTCTTTGCGCTCTCATTTCACACCCCTAATTATTTTCTCTAGGCCCCTTATAGCTTTTTTCTGCGTTACTCGCGTTACCGCACCATTCAAACCCTTACGTCATATGGCTTCAAGCGGTAACGCATGTGTTTTTTTTCGCGTTACCTCCGCGTTACTTTAGCCAAATTCTGCGTTACCGCTATCATGGGTGAACTTTAACCAGTAACGCAGAATTTCATAACGGTAACGCATCGGTAACGCAAGTAACGCGAAAAAATTCTATAACCCCTCTACATTTTTTAATTTGTTTCTGTAGAAATGTAAAACCCTAACAGAATTTCCGTTAATCTTTTTAAGTCTTGACCGTTCCCTACGGTCCTTAGTTGTTACAGCCTCAATATATCCATCAGCGTCTAAATGCTTCCATAACATGGTGTCGCTGACCCCAATTTCTCGACCTTGCTCTCTAAAATGTTGCTGAATAGCTCCGTATACTCGCCCTGGTAATAAATATAGAAAGCCATCATCAAACCAGCCTATAAACCTTTGTTCGTCCTTTATTGTGAAAGCATCTATACTCAAAATTTGAACAGCCTCCGAATTCATCAATTCACGCAAACCTGTTATAAATCGCTCGGAAGGCTTGGCTTCCCTAACTTGCTCGGCCTGATCTTTCGCTAATTTTAGAAGAATATCCCAAGTATTTTTTACAATGCTATCTTTTTCAATAGCATTAATTGTTCCTATACTTTCTAAATAAGTAGCTCCTGAAATCATGCCCATTGTAAGCCATGCAACAATTTCCGGTATTCGTCCATGAGTATTCGCCTGGGCCGCCTTCCGCAAATCACGAAATACCTTACTTTCCTCATCAACATGATCTAGTCGCCCACTTAGCCATATAAGATAACCCCGCATGAATTCAGGTAACATAGTGACCATTTCCTGACATTCCGATAACACTTCCAAATTAACCCCGCCCCGCGGTATTTCTACCGCTACCATTCTGGCCGCTCCCGATTCACCAACGTCTGGAATGTCTTCGCCTGTAACAATACACATGCCTCGCGGCGGATAACCAGCTTTTAGTGTTGTGTCTGCGTTCATACGGCCTCGCGCTGCCCTGTCTCCATACGCCCTTAAAAGCGACTGCGCTTTTCCTGTCATTTCTGCCCGATCTTTAGCATTGGCAACCGGGTGAAAGTCGTCTACAACAAGAAGGCTATCTTTGAGTAGGAATGTTAGTTTTTCAGTCATGTTTTTTGTATCCCTAAAGTTCGCTGGCAAACTGTCCCTTGAAAAATTACCAAAGAAACATAAAAACATAGCGGCAATACTGCTTTTACGCTGGCCAGTGTGACCGTATAACCAGACCAGAAACGTAGGTTCATGTCCCATTCTTCGCATTAGGTCACACAGTGGAGTTAAAAAAACCGTTGCCAATAGCGGCAATGTAACCCTCCTATCAGCTATATCCATCAATCTAACCGCAACCCGCCCCGCGGCTTGAATGTCCGCTACTGTATCAGGCAACTTATAGCGCGCCAACTGCTGGCCGCCTTCGGATAAATCAACTTGCAAATTATTTGTCCCAATTACACCGCCACCATGAAGGTAAACCCACCGGCCATCAATCTGCCGCCACCCTGTATGGCAATACAATTGATCTTTCTTTGCCACTTTCGCGGTTGCTTGGATTGCAACCCGTAAAGCATCTTTAATAGCCGAACCAGCCAAAACTAAAGCATCGGCTCCCCAAGCCTTAAGCGGCCAATTCATCGCCGAAAATTCGGCAGCATTCACAATTCTAGGAGGTAATAGTTTTCCGTTCGGTAGTCGTCCTTCAATTTCAAAGGCAATTTTCGTTTCTTCCTCGTGTCCATTATCGCGGGTAACTTCTCGAATTATTCTAGCGACAAACTCCGCTAACGGTCTTTCCTCGGAACCGTCCTTAGTTGCCTTGATCTGGCAAAGTCGCCCCCACCTGTCCACAGTAAACCCAGTTCCTTTATAAAGCTCGCGCCATTCAGTATATTTTTCATCAACCTCCGGCACTTTCTCCGGTTCCCAATACTCGGCAGCATCAACAATATTCAATAATTCATCTTTGGTATGCCCTACGGTCAGCCAGTCCGAAATATCCCCCTTAGGTGCCAATCCTGGTAGGTTTACTATCTTAACCTTAGAATCCCGATTATGAAGCTGTTGGGCAACATCTGCCGCATGTTTACGCCCTGGCTCGTCATTGTCTGGAAGTATAATAATCAGCCTTCCCGGCTGAATATATTTTGAATGAACTTCCTTCCATTTCCCGGCCCCTCCGCTGTTGCATGTTGCTGCAATGCCTATCGCCGTTAATGATTGAACGTCTTTTTCTCCCTCAACTATGTATATAGGCTCTCCCTGCCCCATAGCGGCCATAATTACAGGTAGGTTATATGGAATCAACCCTACTCCTTTTAAATCCCATATCCAGCCTCCCTGACCGTCTGGCCGCCTCTGCCGAAAGTCTTTAGGCACCATCCTTACCGCCTGAAAAACAATCTCCCCATTCTCATCAAGATAATTATATTCAGCAGCAATCTTTTTTTTAGTCTGCCGCACCGATATTCCGGCGCTAAAATCCTCAGCTAACTTTGCTGCTGTTGTTTTAAAGTCGCTGTCTAATAACCATGTAGCTAGTTCTATGCAATCCCCGCCGGCTTGGCAACCATGACAATAAAAACTGTTCTTCTCTTGATCAATCATTAAGCTTGGTTCGCTGTCACTGCCATGCCTTGAACATCGCCCGGCTAATTCTTTGCCCCGGCGCGTTAAATCGCCGCCATTGTATTTACGCCAGATATCAATAATGGGTATTGCCCTTAATTGCTGACTTGGTATAATTGAATTAACCAATCGGTTCACCTCTCCAACCAGCTTACAGGCTGGTTTTTTGTTTTATCTAATTGCCACTACCATTCATAAGCTTTTCCAACCCAGACACTGGCACAATGAGGCGTTTTTCGCCCAACTTCACGGACGGTATAACCCCTTCCGCTATCAATTTATAGCCAAGACTACGGCTTACGTTAATCATTCGGAACGCTTCCTCCGGTTTTACCCCTAGTTTTGTTGCTACATGCTTTTCTGTGTTGTCTCGCATTGACATAGTAACCCTCCGTCTTTTAAAATAGTGTTATGTGTTATTAAGTACAGAATAGCATACAGTCAGTACTATAAATAGTGGTTTGTTTGGGTTACTATATAGAAAAGGTGGTTTTTATTCCAAAAAAAGGCTATGTATTTAATGGGCTTTGGTATTCAGTTGCTAATCTAAAAATAATTAATGGAGAATTACTTGATGAAAAACCAGTACCCATGAACTCAGATTTTCTTTGTCACGAATCAATCTTAGATACCAACCTATACAGACCTTTTGATTATTACTACTCAAATATAGAGTCAGATATTGTTCAAGACATAACTGGTACAGGTCGTACTTTTTTTAAACTCCATACTCTTTTTTCATCCTTAAATCCAAATAGTAATGATCAAATCCTTAAATGGTGTAAACATTTCGGGCTTCCAACTTACTTAATTGATACAGACAGTTTGTTTAGCGAGTGGTATCACGGCCCATATCAGGCTATAGGGCTCTTGTTTCACCTTAAACATCAGATTCAAGAATTTAAGATTGCAGCTCGTATCAGTGAACTACTTGCCACACCTACCACTAAAAATATTGACGCAATAAGTATTACTAGTGACATTACTTGCGCCCTCGCCCATAATTGGGGACAAGAAACTAGCTACGAAGATGATATTGCCGTATGTCACCAATGTTATGCCTGTCATGAACCAGCTCCTAAATGCCCTTATTGCGGTTTTATCTATCCTAGCCCTCAGACATTAATTATGGTTAAAATTGGAACGGATCTATTGGACTGTAACGAACTAGAAACTTGGATACAAGAAGACTGGCGTAATGCCTTTAAAGACATATTAGAAACTATCTTTGACACACATTTGAAAGGGATTCACCCCTATTCTTCTTTTGATAACCAAGAAATGACTATCCAGTGGGATTTTGATACTTTACTATCCGCACTATATTTCATGTTAGCAACAGATATTGCTGCCAACCGTCCTCCAGCAATTTGTAACAATAAACTTTGCGGAAATATTTTTACACCCACACGTGACGATCATGTTTATTGTGATGACATCTGTAAAAATCGTGCAAAACAGCAACGTCACCGGGCTAAAAATAAAAAAGCGGTAGAGCAATAGCCCCACCGCCTAATTTAAGCATTGCAATAAGAGTTGCAATACACATTGCAAAACGCTTAAAAATCAATAAACATCAAAAAATACAAAAAGTGCCTACAACCAGCGCGTTCACTGGATTTGTAGGCACTTAATATTATACAAAAACAGACTACAAGGTAAACACTTTGTTTATTCCCCTTTCCATCCGTTTTCCTTGTCCAGCTGCAGCAATAATTGCTGTAACCATTATCTTATACTCCCTCCTATTACAGAGCT
>JAGGAC010000122.1 GCA_017889635.1 Bacillota bacterium
AGAATCCTCAGTCATCAACCAATAGGATTGATCAGTGATAATTCGTTCGCAATGACACTCTTCCCAAAAGTTAGGGAAAAGTTTATGGGTATGCTCAGCCATAATACTGGCGCCGCCGCAGTTTTTTGCCCCGGCATAAGGGCCGCGTTCTAGGACAAGTACGTTAAGGCCGTCGCGAGCCAGAAAATAGGCTGCTGTTAATCCGGCTGGACCGGCCCCAGCTACAATAACATCATATTTTTTTTCAGCGATGGTACTATCCTGATTTTCTGCTTTTAAGCTAATTTTATCTGGTATTTTGTGCGGTCTTTTAGCCTCATACCAATGTTTTAACATATACTCACCCAATTTTAGTTTACGCGTAATGATAAATTTATATTTAGGGGTACGCATACCAAAGCATTATAGAGAGAATAGCTGTTAATAATCAATATTCTCAGATAATTTATCGAAACAAGAATTGCATCATTCCAAACTATCCTGTATCATAACAGCATGCCGAATTTCCTAATGAAAAAGGAAAATGGGGGAACCATTTTTGGGGTGAATCCGCGATTGCGGTAGGGATTTCCCTTTGTCCCGAACCCGTCAGCTAACCTCGTAGGCATTTAGAAAGGGGTGTTTTATATGAAAAACATCAAAAAAATCGTTACAAGTACCATTGCGATGGCAGTTTTAGCAGCTGCCATCTGGACACCGCTGGCTTTTGCTGCGCTTGGCGACCAGACACTTAGCATAGGTATGACAGGCCAAGATGTAATCGAACTGCAAACTAAGCTTAGTGATTGGGGGGATAGCAATCTTACGATTGACGGTGTTTTTGGTGAAACGACCGAACAGGCGGTAATTAACTTTCAACAGGCAAAAAATCTTACTGCCGATGGTGTTGTCGGTCAAGAAACCTTACAAAGCCTATACGGCGGTCGTATACCGGAAGCTTCGCGCGGCACTGCACCAGGACGTTATAAGACCGTCCTGGACATAAAAGCTACCGCCTACGCTGCCGGTCCACACGATAATGCCCAATGGGGCAGTTTAACCTATATGGGAACCCAGGTGCGACCAGGTGTAATTGCCGTTGATCCCCGTGTTATTCCGCTTGGTTCAAGGGTATATATTGAGTTTGCTGATGGCAATAGCATGTATGCGGTTGCCGAAGATACAGGTGGCGCAATTAAAGGAAATCGCATCGATATTGCTATGCATTCTGTCGACAAAGCGTATGACTTTGGTATTCAAAATGTAAAATTATATGTCCTCAACTAGTAACAATGCCTGACATTTTCGTCAGGCATTGTATTATTTTTTTTATAATTACATATAAAGTGGTAGATTTGGCAAGTTTATTTATGTTATTATATTGAGAAATACCTATTTATGATCATGTTGTACGAAAGGAGTTCTGTTAATGTTTGACAACAAATTTGGCCCAGAAGGCTTAACTTTTGACGATGTATTACTTGTACCTGCCAAATCAGACGTTTTGCCCAGAGAAGTTGAAGTATCTACCTATTTAACAAAAAACATTAAGCTTAACATTCCTATCATTAGCTCCGGTATGGACACGGTTACCGAGGCTCGAATGGCAATCGCCATGGCGCGTGAGGGCGGGGTAGGAGTAATCCATAAAAACATGCCGATTGCTGCCCAGGCTAACGAGATTGATAAAGTCAAGCGTTCGGAACATGGTATCATTGTGGATCCCATATTTTTATCGCCTGCCAACTTACTTCAAGATGCCCATGATCTTATGGAGAAATACCATATATCAGGTGTACCGGTAACAGATAATGGTAAATTAGTAGGTATCTTAACTAATCGTGACCTCCGTTTTGAAACTGATTTGAGCCGCAGAATAGTTGACTGTATGACGAGAGAGCACCTTATTACTGCACCTGTTGGCACATCACTAACAGAAGCTAAGGAAATTTTGCGTGAACACAGAATTGAGAAATTGCCATTACTTGATAATGATGGTAACTTAAAAGGGCTTATTACCATTAAAGATATTGAAAAAGCACAGAAATATCCCAACTCTGCCAAAGATGCGAAGGGACGTTTGTTGGTAGCTGCCGCTATTGGTGTAGGCGCAGATATGATGGAGCGTGTTGAGGCCGTTGTTGGCGCGAAAGTTGACGTTATTGTCGTTGATACTGCGCATGGTCATTCAACAGGTGTGCTTGATTCTGTACGGAAAATTAAAAATGCTTTTCCGCATGTGGAGCTTATTGCTGGTAATGTTGCCACAGCCGAGGCTACTCGTGCTTTAATCGAATCAGGTGCAGATGCTGTTAAAGTTGGCATTGGACCAGGTTCGATTTGTACAACCCGGGTAATTGCCGGTATTGGTGTACCTCAGATTACGGCAATCTATAATTGCGCCAAAGCCGCACGCGAGTACAATGTGCCCATTATTGCCGATGGTGGGATAAAATACTCAGGTGATGTAGCTAAGGCCATTGCCGCTGGTGCTCAGATTGTAATGGTTGGCAACCTGCTTGCCGGCACAGAAGAAAGTCCAGGAGAAACCATTATTTATCAAGGGCGCAGCTATAAAGTATACCGGGGTATGGGCTCGCTGGGAGCTATGGCCGAAGGTAGTAAGGATCGTTACTTCCAAGAAAACATGGACAAGCTGGTACCTGAAGGAATTGAAGGAAGAGTTCCCTATAAGGGTTCGGTAGCCGATACAGTATTCCAGCTAATTGGCGGCCTTCGCGCCGGTATGGGGTATTGTGGCGTACGTAACATCCAAGAACTTATCAGCAAAACGCAATTTATTCGGATTACCGGTGCTGGTTTGCGCGAAAGCCATCCGCATGATATCAGCATAACCAAAGAAGCACCAAACTATAGTGGCTGATAAAAAAAGTAAATAAAAATGCTTTGGACATTTTGTCCAAAGCATTTTTATTTACCCCAACAGAAAGTAAAACTTTCTTAAGAACAGGATAAGGGCAACAGCGGCTTACACTTTCGCCTAAGGCTCGGCGTAAGCCGTGTTTTCTTTACCAAGGTGACGGTGTTTCGAAATTAACAACTCTAAATTCAAATTGGCGGTCTTTATAAAATTTAATAATCGCCGGCAGGGCTTTTACTGTTTCGGCATGGCCCCGGCCATCATGCATAAGCAAAGTGGCATGGCTCCATAAATTCTTGTTGTCCATTTGTGCAGCTATATTATCTACTAGTTGGCCGGCCTTTGCGCTGGAGGCATCGCCAGAACTTATATTCCAACCAACCTCCGTGTAGCCCAGCTTTTTTAAGTTATCCCAGTATTCTTTAGTAAAGCTACCAGCTGAACCACCAGGTGCACGGGATATGCGCGGTCGTACTCCAAGTATATTTTTAATAATTTCATCAGTACGACGAAGTTGGGAAAAATAAGTGTTAGGTGATTGATACAGCTCACGGTAAACATGGTTATAAGAATGATTGCCAATAGCATGACCTTCCTGATAAATCTGGCGTAAAATATCAGGATGCTTTTCAATCTGAACCATCATCGAAAGTAAGATAAACTACTTTTTGTCCATAATACGGCTTGGTTTTAGGAACTTCCAATACCAATCCCTGTGTCTGGCGTTCGCCCACGGTAAACACATCATAAACCGGTTTTGCCGGGAGTGGGGGATTATCTGGATTTTCATTCATATAATAAGCATCTAGCGCATTGCTGGGTATGGTATACTTACTTTCAGGTAATGTCTCTTCCTGATATATGGGTGAATCAGTTGCTGGCACAGAGACAGCTGAGGTAGAATCAGGAAAAGCAAGCAAAACTAATGGTGATGATACTAAAATGGTAAGACATACAATACTCAAAGCGCACACTGTTTGAAAGAATCTCGATGTAGGCTTCATTTGGCACTCCTGATTAAATAGTTTAATAACAAGATCTAACTTTGTTTATTCTTGCTAAGAGGAGTGTATACTTATGAAAAAAAACAGCATTAAAGTTACCGTTTTGGCTCTCTTATTTGCAATGTCAGTTAATACATGTTTTGCTTTTTTAGGATTGCCGGGAACTGATAGTTTGAATGACTTAAATCTAGTATCTGCCACTCAGGTATTTGATATCAATGGTCAGCTAATTTCTAAATTATTTGAGGAAAACCGAATAGTAGTAAATATTAATAGCATGTCACCTTATGTTCAGCAAGCCATTATAGCCAATGAAGACACTCGCTTCTACAATCATTTCGGTATAGATCCCATTGGGATTATTCGTGCTATCGTGGTCAATATCCGCCAGGGCGGTTTGGTGGAGGGTGGCAGTACTATAACTCAACAATTAGCAAAAAACATGTTTCTTACACAAGAACGAACATTTATGCGGAAAGTGAAAGAAGCGGTACTGGCTTTGATTCTTGATTATAAGTTTTCTAAGCAAGAGATTTTGCAGGCGTACTTAAATCAAGTATATTTTGGCGAAGGCACCTATGGTGTAGAGGCTGCTGCTCAAATGTATTTTGGCAAACATGCTAACGAGTTGACTTTAGCCGAAAGTGCTATGCTAGCAGGACTACCGCGCGGGCCGAATATCTATTCGCCCTATAATGATATGAAGGCTGCGATAGAACGTCGGGCAGTAGTACTAGGTAGTATGGCTAAAGAAGGTTATATTACGAAACAAGAAGCCGAGCGCGCCAAAGTTGAGCCTATTAAGCTTGCCGGTAAAAAAAAGCGGGTAGTACAAGCATCTTACTTTCTTGACTATGTAGCTAAGGAATTAGGTGACCGCTATGGTGAAAACCGGGTATATAAAGGTGGACTCAAAGTTTATACAACGCTCGACATTATGCAGCAACAAGCAGCTGAAGCTGTATTAGGACAAAGGCAGGGAGCTGTACTGGCGCTTGACCCCAAAACAGGCTATGTTAAAGCTATGGTCGGCGGGCGCAACTATGAAGAAAGTCAGATTAATCGGGTATTTGCTGAAATTCGGCAGCCGGGCTCGGCTTTTAAACCATTTTTATATGCAGCTGCGCTTAATCAAGGACTTACTGCCAACGCTATTATCATTGATCAACCTATTAATATAAACGGCTATTCGCCGCTTAACTATGATAAAAAAAATCGCGGGCCGATAACTATGAAAAAAGCACTGCGCTGGTCAGTCAATATAGCTGCCGTTAAGCTTGGGCAGCAGGTCGGCATGGATCAGGTGCTAAACCTTGCGAAAACTATGGGCATTACCACCTTGACACCTGAAGATAATAATCTGGCCGCAGCGTTAGGCGGTTTAACCCAAGGAACTAATTTATGGGAATTAACAACCGCATATACTGCCTTTGCCAATAGCGGTGTATTATCTAAACCTCTAGCAATAGTAAAGGTACTTGATGAAAATAATCAGGTTCTTGAGGAAAACAGAATCGAGCAGCAGTCAGTACTTAAGCCAGAAACAGCCTACATTTTAACAGATATGCTCAGCGGCGTACTGCAAGATGGTACTGCCACTCCGGCTAATCTTGGCCGTCCGGCTGCCGGCAAAACAGGCACTACAGATAATTATGAGACTGCCTGGTTTATCGGCTATACTCCAGACATTGTAGTTGGCATTTATGTTGGGAATGACAACCGCAAACCTGTTGGAATTTCTGGTACTGAAGTGTCAGCATTATGGGGGGAAATGCTTTCTAAAATAGTAGCCAATACACCGCCTACTGATTTTACCATACCTCCCAATGTAGTCGTTGGTATCCCTATTTGTACAAGCACAGGCAAGTTAGCCGATAGTGGTTGTACAGAGACGGAGTATAGTGCCTTTATCCAAGGTACCCAGCCGATAGCTCCGCGTGTAAATAACCGTATTAAGCAATCTCTTGATGAAATGCAGCCGCAATCGCCTGAACAGCAGGAACAAAAAAAGCAGCCTTTCTGGAAATGGCCTTGGTCGAGATTGCCGTCATTTTAAACTTGTGGTACAATGTGCTAAGGTAGTAAAACGAACTGTAAGGAGAAAATATTTTTCAGTGGGTATAAAAGTAACCGTCTTAGACGTTTTGATTGATGCCATAACCATGGCGGAAGCAACCGCCCAGCTTGAGCAGTTTATTTCAGAAAAAACGCCACATTTAGTGGCCACTGCTAATGCCGAAATGGTTATGCTGGCACAAGAAGACAACGAATTGGCCGCTGTCCTTGCTAAGTCTCACTTGGTAGTACCAGATGGCGCTGGTGTAGTATGGGCGGCCAGACATCAAGGATATACTAAGGTAGAGCGGGTAGCTGGCTATGATTTGGCACAAAACCTGTTATTAGAAGCTTCAAAAAAAGGGTATCGTGTATTTATGTTCGGCAGCCAGCCGGACATTGTTGCTAAAGCCAAAACTGTAGCGTTGGCGCGTTATCCCGGATTATGTATAGTCGGGACAAGGCATGGATTTTTTACTACACAGGATGAACCTGCTATTATTCAAGCCATTACGGCTACAAAACCTGACATTTTATTGGCAGCTTTAGGGGTTCCCAGACAGGAAAAGTGGCTGGCTAGGAATTTAACAAAACTTAACGTCCCAGTGAGTATGGGGGTAGGCGGCACCTTTGATGTGATGGCCGGTGCTGTTAAGCGTGCACCGCTATGGATGCAGCGTACTAGCTTGGAATGGCTGTTCCGTTTGCTATGTCAGCCTAAACGCGCCATCAGAATGCTGGCTTTACCAAGGTTTGCTCTTAAAGTCATGTTAGGGAAAAAAGATTAGACAAAGTAAACTAAGTATATTATACTGATATACTGAACTTGCTTTTTAGTTTGGATACTACGAGGAGGTTTTTTGCAGGGAGGTGGATCAATGGTAAGAACTCCTATAGTTAAAGAAGGCTATATATATATCATTATACTTGGACTGATTACAATTATTGCTGCTACAAACCTAGGTATCCCTTGGGCTATTATTCCTGGAGTAATGACAGCTTTTGTTACCTTCTTTTTTCGTAATCCTACACGTAATGTGCCTGATAATGATAATTTGATATTATCACCTGCAGACGGTAAAGTCATGGGCATTACAGAAGTATATGATGACCAGTTTTTAAACGATAAAGGTATAAAGGTTACTATTTTTTTGTCAGTATTTGACGTTCATGTTAATCGTAGTCCTGTCCGGGGTGAAATTAAATTTCAACAATATACTTGCGGTAGATTTAAGCCTGCCTATAAAGAATCAGCATCTTGTGAAAATGAACGTCATGCTATCGGATTAGAAAATGATAAAATGCGTGTATTAGTTACGCAAATTGCCGGAATTTTAGCTCGGCGCATAGTATCTTGGGTCACGTTAGGAACTGTCCTGAAACAGGGCGAACGCTACGGACTTATCAAATTTGGCTCTTGTACTGAAATTATTGTACCACCAACTGTAGAAATTTTAGTAAAAAAGGGGGATCGAGTAAAAGGAGGAAAAACAGTTATAGGGAGGGTAATGGAAGAGTGAAAAATGCTATTCCTAATATAGTAACGGCAGTTAATTTGGTTTTGGGTATGTTTGCTATTGTATTTACACTTCAAGGCGAGTTTACTTATGCAGCGTTGTTTGTTGTGTCTGCTATGGTGGCAGATGGTCTGGACGGGCGGGTAGCCCGATATTTTGGTGTAAGCAGTGATTTCGGCAAAGAACTTGATTCTTTATGTGACTTAGTATCTTTTGGAGTAGCTCCAGCCGTTATGGCATATGCTTATATGCTCAAAGATTTTTCTGGCGGCGCATTCATAGCTGCTGCATTTGCGACCTGTGGTGCTTTACGATTAGCAAGATTTAATGTTAATACTAGTACCGTTAAGGGCTACTTTATGGGCCTGCCAATACCGGCCGCTGGTTGTGTTATAGCGACCTTTGTCATGCTTGATGTAAAACCATCGGGATGGGTTTTCCCGTTAATGGTAGCTATATTTGCCTACTTAATGGTCAGTACCATTCGGTATCCTGATTTTAAAGGTAAAGATGGCGAACCGATTCGCACGATTCCAGCAATTATTACTGTCGCTATAGGTGCATATATATTGTTTTTGACATTCAAGTCTATTTTATTTGTTCCGTTTTTTGTTTATGCGCTGTTTGGTATCTTAAATACAACTTTTGGCTTATTTGACCATCGTTAGGTCATGTAAGACGAGCTTGTCAGAGTTACCATCAGCAAAAATAAATCATTTACCTCAAAAAAAAGCATATGATTTATTATTAAAAGTTTTAGGAAAACCGTTTATAAATCCTGTTTACCAGGGTATTCATTAACACAGGATTTTGTAAGGAGAATAATCCATGAATTATATTTTTGATTACATAATGATTCCCATGCAACTCATTATCGTATTTTTTACGTTGTACTACTTTTTCCTTGCATTTTTTGGGATTGTAAAAAAACATGAAGAAAAAATTACTACTCCAAAAAATACATTTGCCATTATAGTGGCTGCCCATAATGAAGAACAGGTTATTGGCCAATTAGTAGAAAATTTGCATGTGCTTAATTATCCCCGCGATCTGTATGATATTTATGTAATAGCTGATAATTGCAAAGATAAAACAGCCCAGATTGCAAAAAATGCTGGTGCTATCGTGAATGAACGGTTTAGTCTTGAGCAAAAGGGCAAAGGCTATGCTATGGAGTGGATGTTTGAAAAACTATTTGCACAGAAGAAGCAATATGATGCGGTAGTGGTATTTGATGCTGATAATCTAGTAGATACGAATTTTCTTCTGGAAATGAATAATCGCCTATGTAAAGGCGAAAAGGTTATTCAAGGATATCTTGATGCCAAAAATCCTAATGATACTTGGATTTCTGCTACCTTTGCCATTTCTTTCTGGGTGGTAAACCACATTTGGCACTT